>DGQR01000142.1:4625-20828 GCA_002390825.1 Rhodoferax sp. UBA4409 | reverse complement strand
ATCGCCTTCCAGACCAACATCCTCGCGCTGAATGCCGCGGTAGAAGCGGCCCGGGCAGGCGAGCAAGGTCGGGGCTTTGCCGTGGTGGCCAGTGAGGTGCGCACCTTGGCCAGCCGGTCAGCAGAAGCAGCCAAAGAAATCAAAAAGCTCATCGGCGACAACGTGCAACGTATCGAGCAAGGCGGGGTTCAGGCCGAGCGCGCGGGCACCATCATGTCTGAGGTGGTCAGCAGCATCAGTGGCCTCAACACCGTGATTACCGAGATTTCGATGGCCAGCCGCGAACAAAGCGACGGGGTTGCCCAGATTGATGTAGCGATCCAGCAAATGGACCAGGTCACGCAACAAAATGCCGCCTTGGTCGAAGAAATGGCCGCCGCTGCCAGCAGCCTGAGCAGCCAATCGCGCGATTTGGTGCAAGTCGTCGCCCGCTTCAAGCTCAACCCGCTCGACGCACGGAGCCTGTCCATCGGGCATGCCGGAAGCCCCGGCATGCTGGCACTGCAGTACTAGCCCAGGAAACGCAGCATCCCGTAGAGGGACAAAGCGCCGCACACCGCGAGCATGCCCGTTTTAACCGCGCGGCTGCTCGACAGTGCGCCGGCAATGCTCAGTACCAGAATGGCGATAAAGATAAAGCTGGTTTTCATGGCCGGGATGCTAACGCGTAGCCGTACAGCCACGGCAAATCCAGGAGTTTTTCGCCCAACAAGCCCATCGCCGCATCGCGCGCCATGCGCATAGGCCCCGTAAGG
Organism: Rhodoferax sp. UBA4409; assembly: GCA_002390825.1. Lineage (GTDB taxonomy): Bacteria > Pseudomonadota > Gammaproteobacteria > Burkholderiales > Burkholderiaceae_C > Allorhodoferax. The sequence continues at coordinate 20,073 of DGQR01000142.1, read as the reverse complement.
TGAAAAACCTGGCCATTGCGTATGGCCCGTGCTTGCACTCGCGCGTTGCGTTGCCAGCGCGCCTCGGCATAGTGCGCCAGTGCAGCCGGTGTATTGCCCTGCAGAGCTTGTAACGATGCGGCGAGCTGCTGGGCGTCCTCAATCGCCATTCCAGCGCCTTGGGCGAGGTAGGGGCGCATCGGATGGGCAGCATCCCCCAGCAAAGCACAGCGGCCAAGCGCCATCTCACGCGCACTGCGCATCGGAGGGCGGTCACTGAGCGCCCACAAGCGCCAGTCATCAATCGCGTGCACCAGATCCAGCAGCGGACCGCCCGCATTGGCCAAACGCACCCGCAGTTCGCCGGCATTGGCGCTGTGGTCCCATGCCGTGGGGTCGCCAGCCAACGCACCATGCACGATCACCACCACATTCAGCCACTCACCCCCACGGACCGGATATTGGACGGCATGGAATTGCGGCCCCATCCACGCGGTAACGACCTGGGACCGGATCGCCGGGGGCAGCGAACTTTGCAACACCATCGCCCGGAACGCCAGATGCCCCGTGACACGCGGCGTACCATCCCCCATCAGTTGGCGGCGCAGCGCGCTCCACACACCATCGGCGCCCACCACACAGCCGGCCTCCAGCTCCTGGCCCTCTTGGGTGATCAAGCGCACCTGCTCTTCATGGCGGACCAGGCTGGCAACCCGGGTGTTGAGCGCCATATCAACCGCACCGGTGCGCACCACCGCCTCGCGCAACAAACCGTGTAAATCCAGCCGGGCGATGGTGGCATAAGGGGCGCCATAACGCGCCAACGCATGAGTCCCCAGCGGCAGGGTACCCAACAAGCGGGCGCTCATGGCGCTGCGTACCTCCAACCGCTCCGGAAAAACAGCCACCTGAGACAGCTCTTGTTGCAAGCCCCAGCCATGCAACACGCGGGTGACATTCGGGCCCAGCTGCACACCAGCCCCGACTTCGCCAAACGCTGGTGCCTGCTCCAGCAGCCGCAGCCCTCCCTGCCCCTGCCCTGAGAAAACGCCTTGCTGGCTGCACGCCAATGCGGCAGCCAAGCCGCCTATGCCTCCCCCCACGATCACCATGTTGTGCTTCATAGGCCTGAATTCTGCCGTGCAGCCCACGCGCAAAGGCTGCGCCAGCGCAAATTACCCCTCACTTCGCGCCGGCACCTTGCGATGGGTGCCATGCAGATGCCCCGAGGGTGGAGCGCCTGCCGACTGCACCGCAAGCCCCTCCAAAATCCCACAGTGCGCAGTGTCCAGAACCCCGATGCACTGGGCCCGCAACGCCTTGAGCTGCTTTTCCAGCGCCCGTAGTTCTCGGATACGCTGGGCCACATGGCCGATGTGAGCGTCCAGCAAAGCGTTGACGTTGGCGCAGTTATCGCCCGGCGCATCCTGAAACGCCAGCAGCGCGCGGATCTCGTCCAGGCTCATGTCCAGGCTGCGGCAGTGGCGCACAAACTGCAGCCGCTGGGTGTGGGCGTCCGAGTAATGGCGGTAGTTGGCATCGGTGCGGGCAGCAGCGGGCAGCAAGCCCTCGCGCTCGTAGTAGCGGATGGTTTCCACCGGGGTGGAGGTGGCCTTGGCCAGATCGCCGATTTTCATGATGTACCCTGCAATAACCTTGTTGCAGTGTAGCGCTTGACCCTGAAGTGGCTACAGGGTTTCCAATGACAACATTGAAAGGAAACACCATGTCTCACGCTTGCGAACACCACACCCCTGCTGCCCACAGCATTCTTGACTTGCCTCGCTACCGCAGGGTGCTTTGGGTGGCCCTGTGGATCAACGCCGCCATGTTCGGCTTGGAGCTGTTCAGCGGCTGGCACTCGGGCTCGCTGTCCCTTTTGGCGGACTCGATTGACTTTGCGGGCGATGCGCTGAACTATGGGGTGTCTCTGGCCGTGCTGTCGGCCGCCCTGGCTTGGCGGGCCCGCGCGGCTGTGGTCAAGGCGCTATCCATGATGGGCTTTGGCACCCTGATATTGGGCCGCGCCATCTGGAGCCTGTACACCGGCACCGTGCCCGACGCCACCACCATGGGGGTGGTTGGTCTGCTAGCCCTGGTGGCCAATGTGGCGGTCGCGTGGATGCTCTATGCCTTCCGCGAAGGCGACGCCAATATGCGCAGCGTGTGGTTGTGTTCACGCAATGACGCGATCGGCAATGTGCTGGTCATGCTGGCTGCAGCAGGGGTAATCGGTACCGGCAGCGGCTGGCCGGATTTGCTCGTGGCTGCCGGCATGGCTGCGCTGGCTCTGCATGGCGGCTGGCAGGTGATGCGCCAGGCCCGCCGGGAGCTGGCCGATGGCCAAAATGCGACTCACGCGCACGATAGTCACCACCATGGTCACTCCCACTGAACATCAAGGGCGGCCTTGCGCGGCAAGTTTGCCGCCCCTGCATTGCCTCAGTTGGCGACGGTAAAGCGCTTTTGAATGTGCTTCGGATTTTCCAGCTCGTCCACGATGGCGACTGCCAGGTCGTCCACAGAAATGCTGCCGGGCGCTCCGCCCTCAGCCCACAAAGGCTCATCGGCACCCACGCGGTATTGGCCAGTGCGCACGCCGGGGTTCAGCAAGATGGGGGGCGACACAAAAGACCAATCGAGCGTCGATTCTTGTTGGATCAGGTTTAACGCGTCGCGGGCGGCAGAGGCTGCCACTTTGATCTCGGCGGGGAACTCAGGGGTATCCACCAGCTGCACGCCGGGCGCCACAAACAGGCTACCCGCGCCGCCCACCATCAAAAAGCGCTTCACGCCGGACTGCTTCACGCCATCAAAAATGGCGCGGGTGGCTTGCAAAAAGATTTCGCCGATACGCGGCTCCGTCCAGCCGGGGTTGTACGCGCTGACCACCGCGTCATGACCGGCTGCGGCCTGAGCGACTTGGGCAGCATCCAATGCGTCGGCAGCCACCACAGTCAAGCCGGCTTGGGCAGCCAGCTTGGCCGGATTACGGGCCAACACGGTCACTTGGTGGCCACGACTCAACAACTCGGCCAACAAAGGGGTGCCCACAAAACCGGTGGCGCCAATCAATGCAATCTTCATAAAAACTCCTGTTTCAAGGTGGTTAAGCAATGGCGTTAGTTTGATTGCTTCACGAAAACCTGAATAGACGGTAAATTTCGCTTTTACCGTGAAGTAAAACTTAACAATTAGATATGGACCAACTCAAACGCATGGCCGTATTTGCCGAAGTGGTCGCTGCCGGCAGCCTCAGCGGTGCAGCCCGCCAGCTTGGCATGACGCCCTCCGCCGTGAGCCAGCACCTGCGCCAGCTGGAGGACGCGCTGGGCTTGGCGCTGCTCCACCGGTCCACCCGCAAGCTGACCCTGACAGAGGCCGGCGCTCGCTATGTAGAGGGCTGCACCGCCATGGTGGCTGCGGCCCGCGCTGCAGACCAGGCGCTGGTGCTGCACCGGGACGAACCTGAGGGTGAGCTGCGCATTACCGCCCCCATCGGCATGGGGGCCCTGCTGGCCCAAGTTTTGTTGCCGCTGAAGGACCATGCCAAGTTGCACATCAGCCTCTTGCTGGACGATGCCGTGCTGGACCTGATTGAAGACCGGGTGGACATTGCGCTGCGCACCGGCAGCCTGCCGGACTCCAGCATGGTGTCGCGCCGGCTGGGCGTGATGGAGGCCCAGATGTGCGCCTCCCCCGCCTACCTGGCCCAACACGGCTGGCCCCAACACCCACGTGACCTCACGCACCATGCCTGGCTGGGCGGCCGCCCGTCAGGCAATGGCGAAGAAACTTTGGTGCTGCATGGACCGGGTGGAGAGACAGAGCGCGTGCAAGTGACTGGCCGCGTACGCGCTTCGCAAGTCACCGTGCTGCACTCTCTGTGCGTGGCGGGCTGGGGCATCAGCGTCACGGTGACCGAGGACGACCGCCGCGCCATGGCCGACGGCCGCTTGGTGCAGGTACTACCCGACTGGAAGCTACCCGAATTCGTGATCTATGCCGTCACCCCGCGGCGGGGCGAGCAGCCTGCCAAAGTGCGGCATGCGCTCACCCTGCTAGCGGATTACTTCGGCAAGCTCACCGGCTGAGGGCCCAGCAACTGCCGCAACACAAACGGCAGAATGCCGCCGGCGCGGTAGTAGTCCACCTCCACCGGGGTGTCTATGCGCAGCAGCAGGGTGTGGCGGGTCTGGCTGCCGTCCGCCCGCGTCACCAGCAACTGCGCCTCGCTTTGGGGTGTGAGGTCGGCATCCGGAACGATGCTGATGGTCTCGTTACCCGTCAGCCCCAGGCTCTTCCAGCTCTCGCCGGCCTTGAACTGCAGCGGCAGCACGCCCATGCCCACCAGGTTGGAGCGGTGGATGCGCTCAAAGCTCTGCGCCACCACCGCCTTGATGCCCAGCAACTGCGTGCCCTTGGCCGCCCAGTCCCGGCTGGAGCCGGTGCCGTATTCCTCGCCCGCAAACACCACGGTGGGAATGCCGGCCGCCTGGTATCGGGTGGCAGCGTCGAAGATGGAGAGCGTTTCACCCACTCCGTCAGCGCCTTGGTAAACCGTGACACCACCTTCCTCGCGCGAACCATCTTCTTTGGGCGGCACCATCAGGTTCTTGATGCGCACATTGGCAAAGGTACCGCGCACCATCACCTCGTGGTTGCCGCGGCGCGCGCCGTAGGAGTTGAAGTCCGCCTTTTGCACACCATTTGCCACCAGCCACTGCCCGGCGGGCGAGCTCTCTTTGATGTTGCCCGCAGGCGAGATATGGTCGGTGGTGATCGAGTCGCCGAACAGCGCCATGATGCGGGCGCCCTGCACCGCCTCTGCCGACACTTTGGAACCTTTTGAGGCCTTGGCGCCCGTGGAATCTGCGCGAGCAGCTCCTTTTTCCATAGCAAACGTATTAAAGAACGGCGGCTTGGCGATATAGGTACTGGCCGGCCAGGTGTAAGTCTGGCCGCTCACGCCCTTGATTTTTTCCCACAGCTTGCCCGGCTCTGACTTCACCTTGGCGTAGTTGGCGCGGAAGGCTTTGCCGTTCATCGCAAATTTGAGCAGTTTGTAGATCTCGTCACTGCTGGGCCAGATGTCACCGAGGTACACGTCCTTGCCACCTTTGCCCTGCCCCACCGGCTGGGTCATCAGGTCGCGGGTCACGTTACCGGCAATCGCATAGGCCACCACCAGCGGCGGGCTGGCCAGGAAGTTGGCCTTGAGGTTGGGGTGAATGCGTGCCTCGAAATTGCGGTTGCCCGACAGCACTGCAGCGCAGACGAGGTCATTCTCAGTGATCACTGCGTTGAGCTCGGGTGCGAGGTCGCCAGCATTGCCGATGCAGGTGGTGCAGCCGTAGCCCGCCAGCGAAAAGCCCAGCTTCTCCAGGTAGGGCAAAAGGCCGGTGTCCGTCAGATATTCGGTCACGATGCGCGAGCCGGGGGCCAGGCTGGTTTTGATGTGCGGCGCCACCGTCAGCCCCGCCTTGACCGCCTTTTTGGCGAGCAGGCCAGCCGCCAGCAAGACGCTGGGGTTGCTGGTGTTGGTGCAGCTGGTAATGGCGGCAATCAGCACATCGCCGTTTTGCACCAGCAGGGGCGTGGGCTCCGCCTTGCCTTTTTTGGCGGGTTTGTCTGCAGCCACAGCCAAAGGCGCGGGGTACAGCGTGTGCAGGGTGGCGGCGTCTTTGTTGAAGCCATTGGCCGTGCCCGGCAGACTGAACAGCTCGGTGAACTTGTCCGCCACATGGCCCAGCTCGATGCGGTCTTGCGGGCGCTTGGGGCCGGCCAAGCTGGGGGTCACGTCCCGTAGGTCCAGCTTGACCACACGGGTGTAAGCAATGTCTTTCATCTCGGCAGATGCACTTTTGCCGCCAGGCACGCCGAACAAGCCTTGGGCACGGAAGTAGGCTTCAAACGCCGCGATCTCGGCCTTGGTGCGGCCGGTGCCCTTGAAGTAATCCAAGGTGCGCTCATCCACCGGAAAGAAGCCCATGGTGGCACCGTACTCGGGCGCCATGTTGGCGATGGTGGCGCGGTCCGGCAAGGCCAGGTTTTTGGTGCCTTCGCCAAAAAACTCGACAAAGCTGCCCACTACCTTTTCAGCGCGCAGCATCTCGGTCACCCGCAGCACCAGGTCGGTGGCGGTCACGCCCTCGCACAGCGCGCCGGTGAGCTCAAAGCCCACCACGTCCGGCGTCAAAAAGTACACCGGCTGACCGAGCATGGCGGCCTCGGCCTCGATGCCACCCACTCCCCATCCCACCACACCGATGCCGTTGATCATGGTGGTGTGGCTGTCGGTACCCACCAGGGTGTCGGGGTAATAAATGGCTGGCTGCTTGCTGCCATCGGCCGCTCGGGGCTGCTTGGCTTTGTGCACGCCGCGCGCCAGAAACTCCAGATTCACCTGGTGCACGATGCCGAAGCCCGGCGGCACCACACCAAAGGTGTCAAAGGCCTGCATGCCCCACTTCATGAACTCGTAGCGCTCGCGGTTGCGCTGGAATTCCAGCTTCATGTTCAAGTCCAACGAGTTTTTGTGGCCGTAGTCGTCCACCATGATGGAGTGGTCCACCACCAGGTCCACCGGCACGAGCGGCTCAATGCGCGCCGGGTCCGCACCCAGCGCGGCGGCTGTGCTGCGCATGGCGGCCAGGTCGGCCAGCAGGGGCACACCGGTAAAGTCCTGCAGCACCACGCGGCTCACCACAAACGGGATCTCGGCGGTGCGCTCGGCTTGGGGCTGCCAGTTGGCCAGCTGGGCCACATGGGAAGGCGTGAGCTTGCGTCCATCGCAGTTGCGCAGCACGCTCTCCAGCACGATGCGCAAGGACAGCGGCAGGCGGCGTATGTTGGGGAACTGCTGCGCCAGATGCGGCAAGGAGTAAAGCTGCCCGGCTTTGCCGGAAGCCGTTTCAAAAGGCCGGAGGGTGGATGCGAATGCGTGTGGCACTAAGGGCTCCCCATGGACATGAAAGAAACATTCTGTCAGCAGCGCAATGACTGTTCTGTGACCGGTGGATTTGCCGCGTATGCGCACCACACCGTATTTGTCACTTGCGTGCTGGACACCTTACCGCAAACGGGCAATAAAGCGCAATCGCAACCAAAAACACCCCCACCATGAGCGAGACAAGCCACCCCGTGCACACCCACCACCGTATCTGCCCCCTGTGCGAGGCCTGCTGCGGGCTGGAAATCAAGGTCCAAGACCAAAAAGTCATCAGCATCCGCGGGCACGAGGCCGATGTGCTGAGCCGCGGCTACATCTGCCCCAAAGCGATTGCCCTCAAAGACCTGCACGAAGACCCGGACCGCCTGCGCACCCCGCTGATCAAGCGCAACGGCCAACACGAGCCCGCCACCTGGGACGAGGCCTTTGCCGAGATTGAGAAGCGCCTGCCACCACTCATGGCCGCGCATGGTAAGCACGCTTTGGCCATGGCCGTGGGCAACCCCTCGGCCCACAAGATCGGCCTGCTCACCTACTTCGGAAAGCTGGCGCGCGCCATCGGCAGCCGCAACGTGTTTTCTGCTTCCACGCTGGACCAGATGCCCAAGCAACTGGCCAGCGGCCTGATGTTCGGCCACTGGCTCTCCACCGCCCTGCCCGACATCAGCCGCACCGATTTGCTGGTGGTGATTGGGGCAAACCCACTGGCCAGCAACGGCAGCATGTGGACGGTGCCCGACTTCAAGGGCAAGGCCAAAGCGCTGCAGGCCCGGGGTGGCCAGCTCATCGTGATCGACCCGCGCCGCACCGAAACGGCGGCTGTTGCCGACGCTCACCACTTCATCCGCCCGGGGGCCGACGTGTTTTTACTGGCGGCCATGGTGCAGGTGTTGTTTGCAGAGAATTTGGTGAACTTAGGGCGCGTGGCGCCATGGGTGCAGGGCGTGGAGCAAGTCCGCACGGCGGTAGCGGGCTTCACGCCTGAAGCCGCAGCCGCCCGTTGCGGCATGCCAGCCGACACTATCCGCAGCCTGGCCCGCCAGATTGCCAGCACACCCAAGGCGGCGGTGTATGCGCGCATAGGCACCTGCACCCAGCAATACGGCACGCTGGCGAGTTGGCTGGTGGATGTGCTCAACACCCTGACCGGCCACCTGGACATGGAAGGTGGCATGCTGTTTGCCAAATCTGCAGCCTTTGCCAGCAATACCGTCGGCAAACCCGGGGTGGGCAAAGGCGTGAGCACGGGCCGTCACCATGCCCGCGTGAGTGGCGCGCCCGAGGTGTATGGCGAACTACCCATCACCTGCATGGCTGAAGAGATCGAAACACCGGGCGAGGGCCAAGTGCGTGCGCTGATCACGGTGGCCACCAACCCGGTGCTCTCCAGCCCGGATGGCCCGCGCCTTGCCAAAGCGTTGGACTCGCTGGACTTCATGGTCAGCCTGGACATTTACCTGAACGAAACCACCCGTCATGCGGATGTGATCCTGCCCGGCCTTTCGCCGCTCGAAGACTTGCACTACGACGTGGCCTTCCCCCAGCTTTCATGGCGCAACCACGCACGCTACAGCGCACCGGTGCTGCCCCGCCCCGAAGGCCAGCCCGAGGAGTGGCAGACCTTGCTCAAGCTCACCGCCATCGTGCAAGGCCAAGGCGCCCAGCAGGATGCCAACCTGCTGGACGACCAGCAGTTCGCCGATGACGCCAACCGCCTGTTCGGCCCCCATGCCGCTGCTGTGATCGCAGCAACCGGCAGCTTGCGCGGCCCCCAGCGCGGGCTGGACGTGGCGCTGCGCAGCGGCCCCTACGGCGACCAGTTCGGCCTGAAGCCCGAGGGTTTGAATCTGCAAAAGGTGATGGTCGCCAGCGACAGCGGCGGCATTGACCTCGGCGAACTGCAGCCCCGCATTCCCGAAATGCTGCGCACCCCCAGCGGCAAGGTGGAGCTCGCACCCCCGCTTTTGCTACAAGATTTGAAGCGCGCTGCGCAGGATCTATCTGGGCTAGCGCCCGATTTGGTCATTATCGGCAGGCGCGATGTGCGCACCAACAACAGCTGGATGCACAACCTGCCCACGCTAGCCAAGGGCCCTTTCCGCTGCACGGCGCTGGTCCACCCAGACGATGCTGCACGCCACGGAGTGCAAGACGGCGGCATGGCCACGCTGCGCAACGGTCACCGCAGTGTGCAAGCGCAAGTGCAGTTCAGCGCCGACATGATGCCCGGCGTGGTCAGCCTGCCGCACGGCTGGGGCCACAACCTGCCGGGCGCGCAGCTGCGGGTAGCGGCAGAGCGCCCGGGCGCCAACCTCAATGCCTTGCTGGACGACCAGCTACGCGACCCGCTCTCGGGCAACGCGGTGCTAGGCGGCGTGGCCATCACCATGGAAGCGGCGTAAACACACGCTCTCAATCGTTCACTATCCAGCAAAGGCAGGCGCTAAAGCAGCGCCTCCCCTGCCGCAGCCACCACACTGCGGGTAAGGCGCTCCAGCTCGGGCAGAGGTTGCTGGGCCACCTGCCAATACAAGGGCACATCCAGCGCGCGGCCCGGCACCAGCTCTACCAGACGGCGTTTGTCCAGGTGCTCTTGCACCGAGAGCAGCGGGTTCATGCCCCAGCCCACATCGGCGAGCGCAGCATCCACAAAGGCCTGCGATGAGGGCAAGCGGTGAGCCGGTAGCATCACATCACGGCGCAGCTGGCGGCGCACCCAGCGCTCCTGCAGGCGGTCATTGCGGTCAAACACGATGCTGGGTGCGCGGGCCAGGGTGTCTGCGTTCACCCCATTGGCAAAGTGCTGCTGCATGAAGGCTGGCGAAGCCGTAGCGCAATAGCGCAAGGTGCCAAGCTTGCGCACCTTGCAGCCCTGCACCGCCTTGGCATGCGAGGTCACCGCCGCCAACACATGGCCACGGCGCAGCCATTCGTTGGTCTGGTCCTGATCGTCTACCGCCACATCCAGCAGTACCCGGCTTTGCGCGCAGAAGTCGCGCATGGCGGTCACGAACCAGGTGCTCAGGCTGTCGGCATTGATGGCAATGCGAATGGTGGTGTGCTCGGCCTGCGCATCCTCCGGCGCCAAAGCCGGCAGGTCGCGCCGCAAATCGTGCTCCAGCATGGCCACCGAATCCGCATGCCGGCAAATGCGGGCACCTGCCTCGGTAGCAGTACAAGGCTGCCCCCGCACGATCAGCACCGCCCCCACCCGCTCTTCCATCTGGCGGATGCGCTGGGAGACCGCCGAGGGCGTGATGTGCAGCACCCGCGCAGCGCGCTCAAAGCTGCCTTCGCGCACGACGGCCGCTACCGTGGCAAGGAGTGTGGATTCCAACATGGTCAAGCTCAATGAAGTATGGCTAATTCCAGCGTAGCAGATTTCATGAGTACAGCACCTTGCTCACTTGCATACTGCCCGGCATGCAAGACACGACTTCTTATCTATCCACCCTCCAAGCGGCTCTGCCCACCATCACCACCGGGCTGACTTTGAGCCTGTCACTCATCGTGGCGATCGGCGCGCAAAACACCTATGTGCTGCGCCAGGGGCTGCGACGCGAACATGTGCTGGCGGTGGTCATGGTGTGCGCCCTACTCGATATCGCGCTGATGACCCTCGGGGTCAGCGGGCTGGCGGCAACACTGGGCCAACACCCGCGCGCGCTGAACGCGCTGGCCCTGGCCGGTGCAGCGGTGGTGGCCTGGTACGGCGCCATGGCCTTGCGCAGGGCGCTGGCCCCGCAGGCACTGCAAGCGCAATTGCAAGGTGAACCCCAGAGCCTGCGCACCACCGTGTTGCAAGTGCTGGGAATCAGCCTCCTGAACCCCCACGTCTACCTGGACACCGTGATTCTGGTGGGCGCCGTAGGGGCCAAGCAGGCACCCGATTTGCAGGGCTGGTTTCTGGTGGGCGCCGGCGGCGCGAGTGCGCTGTGGTTTGTCACGCTGGGGTTTGGCGCACGGCTACTCAGTCCCCTCTTTGCGCGCCCGGTGGCGTGGCGGGTGCTGGACCTGCTGGTGGCCGCGATGATGGGCCACATTGCCTACGGTTTGTGGACTCAAGTGACACTGGGGTAAGGTAGGCTCTGCTCTTTTTATTAGGGAGATTGCCATGGTGTGGTTGCATGTGGTCACGGTGCTGGTGGTTGCGCAGTACATGGGCTTCGGGATGCTTGTCGGCTGGGCGCGGGGCCGCTACGAGGTACACGCACCCGCAGTCACCGGGCACCCGATGTTTGAGCGCATCTACCGGGTGCACATGAACTCGCTGGAGCAAATGGTGACCCTGCTGCCTGCCATGTATTTGAGCGCCCAGTTCTGGTCACCACTGTGGAGTGCAGCCGCGGGTGTGGCCTATATCGTCGGGCGCTTTGTTTACCTCAAGGCCTATGCCAACGACCCCAAGAGCCGCACGCTGGGTTTTGTAATGGGCTTTTTCCCGATCATGGGTTTGCTGGCGGCGACCCTCGTGGGCGCCGTGATGGCCGGCTGATTGAGCGGCTAAAGGCGGGGCTTCAGGCAGTGGCGGGCGCTTCGGTCGCGTCCAGCCACTCCAGTTGCCCGCCACCTGCCTCGTTCAGGCGGGTCATCAAGCTCGACACCGCATCTGCGGGTACTGTGAAAGCCATGGTCACTCGCACACTGTGCTGCACTGCGCCGAGCACCGCACCAGCGGCCTCCAGCTCCCGGCGCACCCGCCCCTCCAGGGGGTAAGGCAAGGCACACAGCAAGGCGTGTTGTTTCACGACCGGCACTTTGTCAGCTTGGAGCAGCGCTTGCGCTACCGCATCGGTGTAGGCGCGCACCAAACCACCCGCCCCGAGATTCACCCCGCCGTAATACCGCACCACAGTAGCCAGCACCCCCTCCAGGTCATGGTGGCGCAGTACATCGAGCATGGGCCGACCGGCGGTGCCGCTGGGCTCGCCATCATCCACCGCTGCCGAGTGGCCACCGGCCATCAGCGCCCAACACACATGGGTGGCCGTAGGGTGTTCGGCCCACAAGCCGGCCACCACCTTTTGCGCGGTCGCGCGGTCGGCCACGGGTTGCACACAACCGATGAAACGGCTCTTTTTGATCGTGAGTTCGCTGTGTGCCGCTGCGGCTAGTGTGTGTGGCATATGAATGAAATCAAGCCCTAGCGCACATATTGATTGCGCGAGCAGCTATCAAATCAGTAGCAATCAGGCAACCGGCGAGGCTTTCAAGCCGGCCAGGTACGCATCAATCGTGGCGAGGCCCACAGCTTCGAGGTCGAAGGCCTGCGGATCCAGCAACCAGTTGAACTTGAGCCCGCCGATCAGCGCAAACAGCCCTAGCGTCGCGGTGCGGATATCCATCTCCCGGCGCATCTGGCCCTTCTCTTGGGCCAGCTGCATCAGGTGGTGCATGTCGTCCATGCAGTCATTGCGCCCGGCAATGTGCCGCTCGCGCACGCTTTGCAACTCGTCCACGTACTCCACCTTCTGGGTAGCAATCTCGAACACGCGGCGCACCTGTGGGTTGTGGGCGATCTCCTGGAGGGCGGCGGCCGTATTGCGCCGAATTTTGTCGAGCGGGCGAGCTTCGTCCTCCGGGGTGATCTCGGTCATGCGCGCCATCATGGGCAGGGTCACGCGCTCCATCATGGCGTGAAAGAGCTCGCCTTTGTTTTCAAAGTGCCAGTAAATCGCGCCCCGGGTCAGACCGGCCTCTTTGGCGATTTCCTGCAGGGACGTGCGCGACACCCCGCGCTGGTGAAACACACGTTCAGCAGCGTCAAGTATCAATTCGCGGGTAACTAAAGCTTCTTCTTTGGTGCGGCGGGCCATGGATTGACCTCATAGAAATCTGCGGGTATTGTAGTTTTTTAGAAACATACATTCGTGCATGTATGTATACTAACCTTCATTGCTGCGGTCTGCTAGGCTATTCCCTGAGGGTTTGCCCTAGATCAAACTACCGGCAAGCCACTCCCCCGATTACCGCCCCAACTACTTCTGTCACAAGGGAAACCTGTATGTCGCTGTTCCGTCAGACCCTGGGTCATGCACCCTCATCATCCACCGGTCGCCTCGCTTTGATGGCCATTCCCTTTGCAGTGGCCCTGGCCGCCTGCGGCGCCAAGGACAGCGCCCAGGGCGGTGGTGCTCCCGGTGGCGGCATGCCGCCCGCGCAAGTCGGGGTGGTCACTGTTGCACCCCAATCGGTTGCACTGCAATCGGAATTGCCCGGCCGCGTGAGCGCATTGCGCGTAGCCCAAGTGCGCGCCCGTGTGAGCGGCGTGGTGCTGCAACGCATGTTCCGCGAAGGCAGCGAGGTCAAAGCCGGCCAGGTGCTGTACCAGCTGGACTCCGGCCCTTACCGCGCCGCGTTTGAAAGCGCCCAAGCCACTGTGGTGAAAGCCCAGGCCACTTTGGCCCAAGCCACTGCCCAAGTGGAGCGAAACAAGGCCCTGGTAGAAGCCAACGCCATCAGCAAACAAGAATTCACCACCCTGCAAACCACCCAGCGCCAGGCCGAAGCCGACCTGGGCGTGGCCAAGGCCGCTGCAGAGACCGCACGCATCAACCTGGCCTACGCCACCATCACTGCCCCGATTTCCGGCCGTATCGGCCAGTCCTCAGTGACAGAAGGTGCCTTGGTGGGTGCTGCTGACGCCACCGCGCTGGCCACCATTCAGCAAACCGGCTCGGTGTATGTGAACTTCACCCAGTCCAGCACCGATGTGCTGCGCCTGCGCAAAGCGATTGCCTCCAAGCAGTTGCGCGCCTCGGGCGATGGCTCGGTGCCGGTGCGCATCGTGCTGGAAGACGGCAGCGAGCTGCCCAAACCCGGCAAGCTGCTATTCAGCGACCTGACGGTAGATGCCACCAGCGGCCAGATCACCCTGCGCGCCGAAGTACCCAATGGCGATGGCCTGCTCTTGCCCGGCCAGTACGTGCGTGTGCGCCTGTCGCAAGCTGAACTGCCCTCCGGCATCTTGCTGCCCCAGCAAGCAGTGACCCGCACCAACCAGGGCGACACCGTGCTGGTGGTGGGTGAGGACGGCAAACCCGGCCCCCGCCCGGTCAAGGTGGGCAATGCCCAAAACAGCCAATGGGTGATTTTGGACGGCCTGAAAGAAGGCGACCAGGTCATCGTCGATGGATTCCAGAAAATGATGGTGCCCGGTGCCCCCGTGAAGGCGGTGCCATGGACCGGCTCTGCCCCGGCTGCTGCTGGTGCGCCTGCAGCCGCTGCATCCGCCCCTGCCGCTGCCGCATCGGCCGCGGGCAAATAAGTACACACGAGGCACTTTCCCATGGCCCAGTTTTTTATCAACCGCCCCATCTTTGCATGGGTGCTATCGCTGTTCATCATGGTGATGGGCGGCGTTGCCATTACCCAGCTGCCGATTTCGCAGTACCCGCCCGTGGCGCCTCCGGCCATCGTGGTCAACGTGGCCTACCCCGGCGCCTCTGCCCAGACGCTGGAAGACAGTGTGCTGAGCGTGATCGAGCGCGAAATGAACGGCGCCTCCGGCCTGATCTACATGGAGTCGGTGTCGCAAGCCAACGGCTCCGGCACCCTGACCCTGACGTTTGAGACCGGCACCGACGCCGATATGGCCCAGGTCGATGTGCAAAACCGCCTTGCGCGGGCCACACCGCGCCTGCCTGCATCGGTAACCCAGCAAGGCGTGCGGGTGGACAAGTCGCGCTCGAACTTCCTGCTGTTCACCATGCTGGCCACCGACAACCTGGACACCAGCACCATCGAGCTGGGTGACTACGCCTCGCGCAACATCGTGCCCGAACTGCAGCGCCTGCCCGGCATCGGCCAGGCCCAGCTGTTTGGTACCGAGCGCGCCATGCGCATCTGGCTGGACCCGGCCAAGCTGGCCTCGTTCAACCTGTCGACCTCCGAGGTGAATGCCGCCATCAGCGCCCAAAACGCGCAGGTGTCTGCCGGCGCTATCGGCGACTTGCCCAACATCACCGGCCAGGGCATTGCTGCCACGGTGGTGGTCAGCGGCCAGTTGGGCAGCGTGGCGCAATTCGGCAACATCACCCTGCGATCCAATGCAGACGGCTCTGCGGTGCGCCTCAAAGACGTGGCCCGCATTGAGCTGGGTGCACAGGCTTACAGCACCTCCGCCCGCCTGAACGGCAAGCCCGCTATCGGTATCGGCGTGCAGCTGTCACCCAGTGGCAACGCCATGGCAGCAGCCAAAGCGGTGCGCGCTCGCATGACCGAGCTGGAAACCTATTTCCCGCAGGGCATGAAGTGGAGCATTCCTTACGACAGCTCGCGCTTCGTCAATATCTCCATCAAACAAGTGGCCCAGACCCTGGTCGAAGCTGTGGTGCTGGTGTTCCTGGTGATGTTCTTGTTCTTGCAGAACTGGCGCTACACCGTGATCCCGACCATCGTGGTGCCAATTGCCCTGCTGGGTACCTTTGCCACGCTGCTGGCGCTGGGCATGTCGATCAACGTGCTGACCATGTTCGGCATGGTGCTAGTGATCGGTATCGTGGTGGACGACGCCAT
>DGQR01000142.1:1045-4473 GCA_002390825.1 Rhodoferax sp. UBA4409 | reverse complement strand
CGTCGAGCGCATCATGAGCGAAGAAGGCCTGCCGCCGCTGCAAGCCACCCAGAAGGCCATGGGCCAGATCTCGGGCGCCATCATCGGCGTGACCGTGGTGTTGATTGCCGTGTTTGTGCCTTTGGCGTTTTTCTCCGGCTCGGTGGGCAATATCTACCGCCAGTTCTCGACCGTGATGGTGGCATCGATTGCGTTCTCAGCCTTCCTGGCTTTGTCGCTCACACCCGCACTCTGCGCCACCTTGCTCAAGCCGGTGGTGGCCGGCCATGCACACGCCAGCACCGGCTTCTTCGGTTGGTTTAACCGCCGCTTCACCAGCACCGCCAAGGGCTATGAAAGCGTGGTGCAGCGCCTGCTGAAAAAGGCCGGTCGCTACCTGGTGATTTACGTTGCCATCATCGGCGCTGTAGCAGTGGTTTACATGCGCTTGCCCACCTCGTTTTTGCCGGCTGAAGACCAGGGCAACATCATCGTCAACGTGCAATTGCCACCGGGCGCCACCCAAGAGCGCACTACCAAAGTGATGGAGCAGGTCGAAGGCTTCATGCTCAAGCAACCCGAGGTGGAGAGCATGGTGGGTGTGATCGGCTTCAGCTTCTCCGGCCAAGGCCAGAACGCTGCGCTGGGTTTTGTGACCCTGAAAGACTGGTCCGAGCGCCAAGGCCCCGGCCAATCGGCACAGGCATTGGCCGGCCGTTCGTTCGGCGCGCTGATGGGCATTCGCGACGCGTTTATCTTCCCCTTGAGCCCGCCCCCCATTCCTGAATTGGGCAATGCATCGGGCTTTACTTTCCGTCTGCAAGACCGCGCAGGCAAGGGCCGCGAAGCCCTGATCGCTGCACGCAACCAGTTGCTAGGTATGGCCTCCAAGAGCAAGGTGATCACCCAGGTCCGCCCTGACGGCCTGGAAGACGCGCCCCAACTGCAGATCGATATTGACCGTGACAAAGCCAGCGCCCTGGGCGTGAGCTTCAGCGCCATCAACAGCACGATCTCTACTGCCTTGGGCTCCAGCTATGTGAACGATTTCCCGAACGCAGGCCGCCTGCAGCGGGTCGTGGTGCAAGCCGATGCGACGGCCCGTATGCAGCCGGACGACCTGTTGAAGTTCAACGTCATCAACAGCAGCGGCAAGGCCGTGCCTTTGTCAGCATTTGCCACTACCCGCTGGGTAAACGGCGCCATGCAAACGGTGCGCTACAACGGCTACTCGGCCATCCGCATCGGCGGCAGTGCAGCCCCTGGCTACAGCACCGGCGAGGCTATGGCCGAAATGGAAAAACTGGCCAGCCAGTTGCCCGCAGGCTTTGGCTTTGAGTGGACCGGCCAGTCCCGCGAAGAAAAGCTGGCCGGCTCGCAAGCCACTATTCTGTATGCGTTTGCGATCCTGGCCGTGTTCTTGTGCCTGGCTGCGCTGTACGAGAGCTGGTCGATCCCGCTGTCGGTGATTCTGGTAGTGCCTTTGGGCGTGCTGGGTGTGGTGTTGGCCACGCTGTTCCGGGGGTATGCGAACGACGTGTACTTCCAGGTCGGCCTGATCACCATCATCGGCTTGTCGGCCAAGAACGCGATTTTGATTATCGAGTTCGCCAAAGACCTGCAAGCCCAGGGCAAGACAGCCATTCAGGCTGCCTTGATGGCCGCGCACCTGCGCTTCCGCCCCATCATCATGACCTCGCTGGCCTTCATTCTGGGCGTGCTGCCTCTGGCCCTCGCCAGCGGCGCGGGCTCTGCCAGCCAACGTGCCATCGGCACCGGCGTGATCGGCGGCATGGTGGCGGGCACCATCCTGGCGGTGTTCTTTGTACCTATCTTCTTTGTGGTGATACGCAGCATCTTCAAGGGCAGCGAACGCCAGCGCCAATTCGACGCACAACACGGACACCAGATCGGAGCTGAATCCCATGAGTAAGCACACTTTTGCGCGCCCTGCCCTGCGCTTGGCCACCCTGTCGGCGGCCCTGTGGCTGGCTGGCTGCAGCTTTATCCCCACCTTCAGCCGCCCGGCGGCGCCGGTGGCGCCCGCCTTCCCGCAAGTGGCTGCAAGCAGCGCACCCGCTGCGAGCGCCAAGGCAGCGGCAGACATCGAGTGGCAAAGCTTTTTCAAAGACGCGCGCCTCAAGCGTCTGATCGAGCTGTCTTTGGAGAACAACCGCGACCTGCGCGTAGCGGCCCTCAATATCGACGCCACCCGCGCCAAGCTGCAAGTGGCGCGCGCCGATCAGCTGCCCACCGTAAATGCCGGTATCAACGGCAGCCGCGGCCCGGTTGCCAGCGGCGCCATCAGCAGCAGCTACACCGCGGGCCTGAGCGTGACCGCCTATGAGCTGGACTTTTTTGGCCGCGTACGCGCCCTGAGCCAAGCGGCCCAGTCGCAACTGCTGGCCACCGAAGAAGCGCGCAAAACAGTGCAGATCAGCCTGATTGCGTCGGTAGCCAACACCTACCTCACGCTCTTGGCCGACGACGAGCTGCTGCGCGTGACCCGCGAGACGCTCAAGACACGGCAAGAGAGCCTGCGCCTGATGCAGCTGAAATACGACAACGAAGCCGCCTCCAAGCTGGACCTGAGCACCGCGCAGAGCCTGCTGGAAGCTGCCAAGGTGTCGCTGGCCCAGCAAACCCGCCAGCGCGCCACCGACGAGAGCGCCCTAGTCTTGCTGGTGGGCCAGCCCTTGCCAGCCGACCTGCCCGCAGGCTTAGGGCTAGCAGAGCAAGGCTTCTTGAGCGACCTGCCTGCCGGTGTGCCGTCGGAGTTGCTGGTGCGCCGCCCTGATGTGCGCCAGGCCGAGCAAAACCTGCTCGCGCTGAACGCCAACATCGGTGCTGCCCGCGCTGCGTTCTTCCCGCGCATCACGCTCACTGCCAGCGCCGGCGTGGCCAGCAGCGACCTGGACACCTTGTTCAGCAACGGCACCAGCGCCTGGACCTTTGTGCCCCAGCTGCTGATGCCGATCTTCGATGCGGGCCGCAACAGGGCTAACCTCGAGACCGCGAAGGTGAACAAGGACATCGCCATCGCCCAGTACGAAAAAGCCATTCAGACCGGCTTCAAGGAAGTGGCCGATGCATTGGCCGGCCGTGCCACCCTGGGCGAGCAACTGCAAGCCCAGACCGCGCAGCTCAACGCCACCCAGACCACCATGCAGCTGACCGATCTGCGCTTCAAAGCAGGTGCGGCCAGCTCGTTTGAGGTGCTGGAGGCGCAGCGCTCGCTATTCGCAGCCCAACAGGCACAGTTGCAGGTGCAAACCCAGCAACTGCAAAACCTGGTTACTTTGTACAAGGTGCTGGGCGGTGGATGGACTGAAGCTGCCGACACGCAGAAAACAGCCCAGCCTTAAAGTAAAAACGGGCGCTAGCGCCCGTGGAATATGCGCGAGCAGCTCCTAAATCAATAGCAAATCAATACGGGTGCACCGCACCCG
>DGQR01000142.1:0-998 GCA_002390825.1 Rhodoferax sp. UBA4409 | reverse complement strand
TGCGCGAGCAGCTCCTGAATCAGGAGCACTTGTGAACAAGCGTAAATCACCCGTTTGGGGGATAGGCACCCAAGCCCGCAGTCCATAGACTGCGGGCTTTCTTTTTGCCGGAAGCACTTGCACACATGACACGCATGACACGCATCGCCCCCACCGCCCTTGCCCTGCTCGTGGTGAGCACCTTTGCCCAAGCCGGCGACAACATCCGCCCCGACCCCGGCATGTGGGTGGGTGTCACCAAGCTGTCAGTGGATCGCACCAACTGGCGCACCATGAGCGACAAACGGGGCTGCTTGACCAAGGAAGACGCGACCGACTGGGAAAGCAACGCACGCCGTCAGATTGCAGCGGCGCAATGCTCGGTACAGAGCCTGACCGTGAGCATGGGCAAGATCAGCGGCACCATCAGCTGCGCCACCGACACCCAAGTGCAAATGAAAGTGGACGGCCGCTACGACAACCGCAGTTACGACATCGACCTGGTCTCCACCAGCACCATCATGATGCCGCCCGCCGCCGGCGGCCAGGCAGTCCCCGTCAAGCTATACGGCAAGTGGACGGGGCGGATGGTGGGAGTTTGTTCTTAATGAAATGGGGCTCTAGCGCAGGTGGAATATGCGCTAGTAGCTATTGATTCAGGAGCAAGTTGTGGGAGGCAAGGATGTCGGCTTTAGGCTGTTAGGAGACATTCAGCATTTCTCGAAGCAAATATGCAGTGGCATTACTGCAAGAGTCTGATGGCAAACATTCACGTTGTTCTAAAGCAGTCGTTACGTTGGAGTTCAGGCGCGACCGGAGGCCTTCGCCTGCAACGACAGGTTAGGCGTCACCATCTGGTGCCGAGCCAGGATGCGGCCCTTCTAGAACTTGAAACGGATTCTCGGCGTACAAGCCAAAGAATTCATTGAGACTGCCTGCTATGTGGATGCACTGCCGGTCGTCGAAATAGTCCGCGACCACCGAGCAAGTGTCATTCGGATTTGGAAGGAGTCTGTAGC
>DGQR01000141.1 GCA_002390825.1 Rhodoferax sp. UBA4409 | reverse complement strand
GTTGGGCGGGCGCGGGTAGGTCACGCGGCCGGGGTTGGCTTTGGCAAAGGCTTGCAGCTCGGCCAGGTTTTGTGGCGGCTTGGGGGTGCGCTTGCTGTCGACCATAAACGTCAGCTGTGCCATGCCCCAGGGGGCTTCCAGGCCATCGGTGGGCTCGGCAAAGTCGAGGCGGGTAGTGGGTTTGCCTTGCACGTCCACTTTGGCATACGAGGGCAAGCTCTCAGCAAAGGGCCCGAAGAGCAGGCCCTCGCGCTTCATGGTCAAAAAGTTTTCACCGTTGATCCACACCATGTCCACGCTGCCGTTGGTTTTGCCAGCAGCTTTTTCGTTGCGCACCCGCTTGATCATGTCGGGTGCGTCGGCAATTTTGACGTGCTGCACTGTCACGCCAAAGCGCTTTTGCGCCTCGCCCGCGGCCCACTGGATGTAGGCGTTGATGGTCTCCGACCCGCCCCAGGCATTGAAGTACACCGTTTGCCCTTTGGCTTTTGCCTCAATGGCAGACCAGGCGGGAGAGGATTGGGCGAAGGCGGAAGCCGCGAGTGCGGCAGCAGTGCCGGCGATCAGTTGGCGACGTGCGATGCGAAGAGTCATGGTGCGGAGCGTCCTAAAAAAACATGAGTCGGAAAATAACCCCGTTTTCTTACACTGCGGGTATCAGGGGTTAAGCCAGCAAGGCCTGCGCGAATTCCCGAGCGTTGAAGGTTTCCAGCTCATCAAGCTTCTCGCCCACCCCGATGAAGTAGACCGGAATCGGCCGCTCGCGGGCGATGGCCGCCAGCACGCCGCCCTTGGCGGTGCCGTCCAGCTTGGTGACGATCAGGCCGGTGAGGCCGAGCGCGTCGTCGAACGCTTTGACCTGCTGCACCGCGTTCTGGCCGGTGTTGCCATCGATTACCAGCAGCACTTCGTGCGGGGCAGTGCCGTCAGCTTTGGCGATCACGCGTTTGATCTTCTTCAGCTCCTCCATCAGGTGCAGCTGGGTGGGCAATCGGCCCGCGGTGTCCACCAGCACCACATCTTTGCCGCGCGCTTTGCCGGCGGTGACCGCGTCGTAGCTCACGGCAGCGGGGTCGCCACCTTCTTGGCTGACGATCTCGACCGTGTTGCGGTCAGCCCAGACGGTGAGCTGCTCTCGCGCTGCTGCACGGAAGGTGTCTGCAGCTGCCAGCAAGACGCTCGCGTTGCTGTCGGCCAAATGCTTGGTCAGCTTGCCGATGCTGGTGGTTTTGCCCGCACCGTTGACGCCTGCTACCATGACGACGGTGGGCGTGTGCTCGCCGATCACCAGGGACTTTTGCAGGGGTTGCAGCAGCTCGGTGAGCTCGGCGATCAAAATATTTTTCAGCGCTGTCGGGTGGGTCACGCCGGTCGCTTTGACTTTGCGGCGCAGGGCCGCCGTTAGGTGCTCGGTGGCGGATACGCCCGCATCGGCCATCAGCAGGGCGCCTTCGAGGTCTTCGTACAGCGCCTCACCAATCTGGGTTCCGACGAAAACACCGGAGATGCTGCTCGCGGTTTTGCCCAGGCCGGCCTTGAGCTTGTCGAGCCACTTCTGGCGCTCGGGCGGTATAGCCGGTGGCTCGGGGATCTCAATCGGCGCCACCAAGGCGCTGCCAATCAGCGAGCCAGTGCCCCAGGCAGGTGGCGGCGAAGCAGGCGCTGTTTGCACGGCCTGCACGGGCGCTGCTGCAACAACGGCGGGCGCCGCGGGGCTGGTCGCTGCAGTGTTTACCGCTGCGGGTACAGGCGCCGCTGGGGCTGCGTCAGGCAGCGCGGCGGGCGATGCAGCTGGCGTGGCTGGGGCAGAGGCCGTGGGCAGTGCCGGGGCGGCGGGCGATGGGGATTCGGCGGCCAGAGGCACGTCGGGCGCTACCGCTTCAGGGGCCGGAGTCGTCGAGGAAAAGAATTTCTTTTTGAAAAAACTGAACATGAGTGCGTTTCTAGAATCACAGCATTCTATGAAACACCCATTTCACCTGACGGGCGCTCTGCGGCGCGCCTGCATTTCGTGGTCTGCAGGGGCTTGTGCACTGGTGCTGATCAGTGCGAGCCCGCTGGCATTAGGCCAAGCGAAACCCCCGGTTTCTGTGGACGCAGCGCTGGCGCAGCAGTTCACCTTGAAAAACGGCATGACCTTGATCGTCAAGCCCGACCGGCGGGCGCCTACCGCGGTCCACATGTTGTGGGTGCGGGTGGGCTCGATGGACGAGGTCGATGGCAGCAGTGGGGTGGCCCATGTGCTGGAGCACATGATGTTCAAGGGCACACCTACGGTCAAAGCCGGCGATTTTTCCCGCCAGGTAGCGGCATTAGGCGGGCGTGAAAACGCGTTTACCAGCAAAGACTACACCGGGTACTTCCAGCAGATCCCCTCCCAGCGGCTGGAGGATGTGATGCGCCTGGAGGCCGACCGCTTTGCCAACAGCACCTGGACCGATGAAGACTTCCGCAAAGAGCTGGAGGTGGTCAAAGAAGAGCGCCGCCTGCGCACCGAAGACAAACCACATGCGCGCCTGCACGAAGCGATGGACGGTGTGACCTACCAGGCAGACCCCTATCGCCGCCCGATTGTGGGCTGGATGAGCGATCTGGAGAGCCTGCAACCGGAGGACGCGCGCGACTTTTACCGCCGCTGGTACACACCCACCAACGCCGCCGTGGTCGTGGCCGGGGATGTGGAGGTGAATGCCGTGCGGGCCTTAGCCGAAAAGTATTACGGCAGCCTGCCTGCGCGTGCGGTGCCCCTGCGCAAACCCCGCACCGAGCCGGAGCAGGCCGGCTTGCGGCGCTTGGCTTTTAAGGCCCCGGCAGAGCAGGCCTATGTGGCGCTGTCCTTCAAGGTGCCGGGTCTGCGGCCGGAGGGGCTCCCTGCCCAAGCGACAGTGCCCATGGATGCGCCCAGCGAAGACGCTTTGGCCCTGACAGTGCTCTCTGCCGTGTTGTCGGGCTATGACGGTGCGCGGCTCCCGCGGGCCTTGACATTGACCGAGCCTTCGGTGGCCGATAGCGCCGGTGCCTATTACGGGCTAACGGCTCGTGGGCCACAACTCTTCACGCTCTACGGGGTACCTGCTGCGGGTAAGACCGCGGCAGAGGTGGAAGCCGCCTTGCGCGCCCAGATCGCCTTGGTGGCCAAGGAGGGGGTCACCGAGGCCGAGCTGTTGCGGGTAAAAAACCGTTGGGTTGCCGGTGAGGTCTACAAGCAAGACAGTGTGTTTAACCAGGCCCGCTTGTTGGGGGTGAGTTGGATCAACGGATTTGCCTTGGGCAGCGACACGGTGTTGCTGGAGCGGCTCCGCGGGGTGAATGCGGCGCAGGTGCAATCCGCTGCTGCACGTTACTTCGGGGACGATGCGTTGACGGTGGCCACCCTGATCCCCCAGCCTTTGGAGATGGCGCGCAAGCCCCGGTCACCGGCGGCTGGCATGCGGCACTGAGCACTACACGACACCATGAATACTCCTAAATTGATAGCTGCTCGCGCAGTGATTACGGGCGCTTTAGGCATTTTTTGTATGAATTTTGCGTGGGCGGGCATTCCCATCCAGCACTGGACGCAGCCCCAAGGTGCCCGGGTGTATCTGGTTGAGAGCCCAGCCATCCCGATGGTGGATGTGCAAATTGATCTGGATGCCGGCAGCCGGCGCGACCCGGCCGACCAGCCCGGTCTGGCGAATCTGATGGCCACCAGCACCTCCAATGGTGTGCGCGCCAGCCATGCCGGCCCGGCGCTGGATGAAAACCAACTCAGCGAGGCGTGGGCGGATTTGGGCGCTTCTTTCGGTGGCAGCGCGAGCGCCGACCGCATGAGCTTCGTGCTGCGGTCTTTGACCTATCCCGATCTCCTGGACCAAGCGGTGGCGCTAGCTGCCCGTCAGATAGGCGAGCCTGCATTTCCGGAGGCGCCGTGGTTGCGCGACCGGCCCAAGCTGATCGCCAGCCTCAAGGAGGCCAACACCCGGCCCGCCACACTGGCAGCCCGCGCCTTTAACCGCGCGGTGTATGGCAACCACCCCTATGGCTATGAACCGACCGAGGCGAGCTTGCTCCGCACCCACGTGCAGCACCTGCGCGACTTGCATGCCCGTGTTCTGCGGGCATGTGCGGTCCAGGTCAGCATCGTGGGTGCGCTCAACCGGACACAGGCCGACGCACTGGTGACCAAGTTGCTGGCCCGCTTGCCCCAAGCCGGCTGTGTGAAACCACCACCGGTGCCGGAGGTGCAGCCCTTGGCCGCTGCCAGTGACCAGCGGATTGCGTTTGCCTCTGCCCAGGCCCATGTGCTGGTGGGGCAACCTGGCTTCAAGCGCAACGATCCTGATTTCTTTGCGCTGACGGTGGGCAACCACATTCTGGGGGGCGGCGGATTCACCGCGCGCTTGACCGAAGAGGTACGCGAAAAAAGAGGCCTGACCTACAGCGTGTACAGCTTCTTTGCGCCGGGTCTGCACGCAGGTGCCTTTACCGTCGGCCTTCAGACGCGGCCCGACCAAGCAGAGCAGGCGCTGGCCTTGGTGCGGGAGGTGCTGAGCCGGTTTGTTGCGCAGGGCCCGTCTGACAAGGAGCTGCAAGCCGCCAAAGACAACCTGATGGGCGGCTTTGCACTGCGGATCGACAGCAACAAGAAGTTGCTGGACAACGTGGCCAACATCGCCTGGAACCGCCTGCCGCTCGATTACTTGGACACCTGGACCCAGCAGATCGACAAGCTATCGGCGGCAGATGTGCGCGCAGCCATGGCCCGTGTCCTGCAGCCCGACCGGATGGCCACCGTGGTGCTGGGTGCGCCGGATCCGGTGCGGTAAGCTCACTCCATGAACGCCAAAGCTTCCTCTAAAACCACATCTCCCCGCGGTGCTGCAGGTGCCGCCAAGCGCCCCCCACGCCCCCGGGCGGCTCAGAGCCACGAAATCCGCATCATCGGCGGACTCTGGAAACGCACCAAACTCAAGGTCGCAGACAAGCCGGGCCTGCGCCCCACGCCCGACCGGGTCCGTGAAACCGTGTTCAACTGGCTGGGCCAGGACATGACCGGTTTGCGCTGTCTGGATGCCTTTGCCGGCACCGGCGCACTGGGTTTTGAGGCCGCTTCGCGCGGCGCCAAGCAAGTGACACTGATCGAGCAAGACACAGCCCTGATCGACCAGCTCAAAAAGACCCAATCCCAGCTCAACGCCGGCATGGTGCTGGTGCAACGCGGTGACGGCATTGCGGCGATCCGGCAGGCGGCACCCGCAAGTCTGGATGTTATTTTTATCGATCCGCCGTTTGATGCACCCTTGTTTGAGCCCGCGCTGGGTGCCTGTGCCCATGCGTTAGCCGCCGGTGGCTGGGTGTATCTGGAGTCCCCCGCCGCCTACACCGATGAGGCTTTGAGCGCGTATGGACTGCGCGTCTACCGGCATCTGAAGGCAGGTGCCGTCCATGCCCACCTGTTGCAAGCGCTGGTCGCTCCCTAAGCCCCTTTGAGAAGGCCCTGCCATGCCCCAAGCCACGATTGCTGTTTTTCCCGGAACCTTTGACCCTATTACTTTGGGCCACCAGGACCTGATCCGTCGTTCGTCGCGTCTCTTTGGGACGGTCATCGTGGCAGTGGCGGTTGCCCACCACAAGAAGACGCTTTTCAGTCTCGACGAGCGTTTGGCGATGGCGCGCGAAGTCTTCCAGCCGCTCGACAACGTGCAGGTAGAGAGCTTCAGTGGCCTGGTGCGCGACTTCGCAGTCGCCCATGGTGCCCGCGCCATGGTGCGTGGGGTGCGTTCGGTGACCGACTTCGATTACGAGGCGCAACTCGCCGGCATGAACAAGTCGTTAGCCCCTGATGTAGAAACGGTTTTCCTCACGCCGGACTCGCGTTTTCAATTCATCTCGAGTACGCTGGTCCGGGAGATTGCCACGCTCAAGGGCGACGTTGCCGCCTTCGTGGCCCCCGTGGTTCATGCCCGCTTGATGGACCGCCTGACACCCTGACCCTTCAAGGAGCCTGCCATGAAAGTCCTGTTGCCGGTTGACGGTTCGGAGTTGTCGATGGAGGCCGTTCACTGGGTGCTAGCCACCCGGGACCAAGGCCTGCCGGTCGAGGTGGTGTTGGTCAATGTCCAGGAGCCTGCCAATCTTTATGAGCTGGTAGTGGCACACGACGCCGATGTGTTGAGCCAGGTCAGCACCGATGCCGGCATGCACTGTCTGGAGCCAGCGCGCACTCTGCTGAGTGCTGCCGGGGTGGAGTGTGTTTGCGAAGTCGCGACTGGCGACCCGGCGCACATGGCTATTGAGGTCGGTGAGCGGCACGGAGTCGATCTGGTGGTGATGGGGGCTGAGAGTGCCGGGGCACTCGGGTCCGGTTTGGTCGGCTCTGTCGCCAACGAGGTGCTGCGGACCAGCACCGTGCCGGTGGTGATCGTCAAACTCCCCGCTGACGACGAGGGCTTGAGCCCCTGAGGCGATAATCCTGCCATGGAGCGCGAACTGCTGTGGCACTGTTAATTACCGACGAATGCATCAACTGCGATGTATGCGAGCCCGAATGCCCGAATGAGGCGATCTACCTGGGTGAGCAGATTTACGAAATCGATCCGCATAAATGCACCGAGTGCGTTGGGCATTTCGACGAGCCCCAGTGCGTACAGGTGTGCCCCGTGTCTTGCATTCCGGTGAACCCCGATTTCACCGAAAGCAAAGAAACTTTGATGCAAAAGTACCTGCGCTTGCAGGCTGCGGCGATCAAGCCTGCCTGAGGGCGAGCGGGTTTGCGGTCGCCCCGGGCTGTTAAGGCTTTACAGGTGGGACCTGCTTGGCAGTAAAGAACTGCGGTCCCTCTTTCTTCTTTGCGCTGTCTTTGCCTGAGCCTTTTGCGGTACGGGCTTTCTCTTGCTCCAAGGCCTTGGCCTCCAGAGCGTGGCGCTTTCTAACCTCGGCTTCGGTGGCGAGGCGCTCTTTTTCCAGCGCTTTGGCTGCAGCCAATTGGCGCTTGTTTTCTTTGTCTACCGTTTGTTTGCGTGCAACGTCTGTGCTCGCATCCGGCGCCGTTGTGTCCAGCGTTTTGCCATCACCACAGGGAGTCTGGCTGTAGGTGTTGCCACACTTGTAGACTTTTTGGGCTTGAGCCGCCGTTCCTGTTGCGGTTAATGCTGCGAAAACAATAGCAAAGGCGATGGCGTGGCGCATACAGGTCTCCGGTGGGGCAGGGGGCTCAGTGGGTGTCTTGTACTGTGGATGTGTTTGGCACAGCGGATAGTGCGCCCGCCGCATCTGCGGCCGGTGCCGGTGGGGTAGCGGGGCGTGGCGGCTTAGGGCGCGGGGGCTTGCTGGTGTGGATGAGCATCGTGGCTTTGTCCATGTCTCCGGCCAACAAGTGCGGCAGTGCTTTGAGCGAACGGTCAATGCTCTGGTCGATGGCAATACGATGGTCGAGCGAAGGCTTCTTGAGGACCCAGTGCACGACTTCTGATTTCACTCCGGGATGGCCTACGCCGAGGCGCAAGCGCCAGTAATCACCGGTGCCTAGTTGGGCATGGATGTCCCGCAAGCCGTTGTGTCCGGCATGGCTACCACCGAACTTGAGCTTGGCCTCGCCGGGCACCACGTCCAGCTCGTCGTGAACCACCAGGATTTCTTGGGGTGCTATTTTGAAAAACCGGGCCAGCGCGCCCACCGACTTGCCGGAGAGGTTCATGAACGTTTGCGGCTCTAGCAACCAGACCGTCTGGCCTTGCAGGGTGGTGCGGGCCACCAGACCGTGGTAGCCCTTGTCCATCGAGAGATTCAGCTTGAGTTCACGCGCGAGGGCATCGACCCACCAGAAACCGGCGTTGTGGCGAGTGCCTTCGTACTCCGGACCCGGGTTGCCCAGGCCGACAAATAGTTTGATCATGCTAAAAATTATGGCTCACAACTGGGGCTGCAGAGCACGCCCCAATGCAAACGGCCCACCGAGGTGGGCCGTTCTTAAGTCCTCAACGCAAAGCGTTAATTACTTCTTGCCTTTTTTGCCCTTGGCGTCAGCAGCGGGAGCTGCAACGGGTGCAATCACTTCTTCCACAGGAGCGACCACGGACACGACCACGGGGTTTGGCTTGCCGTGAGTCACAGCAACAGTTCCCTTGGGCATAGCCAGATCGTTCACGTGCAAGGACTTGCCCTTCACCAGACCGCTCAGGTCCACAGCGATGAATTCAGGCAGGTCAGCAGGCAAGCAAGCCACTTCCAGCTCGGTGATCACGTGGTTGATCAAGCAAGCGTCAGTCTTCACTGCAGGCGAGTTTTCCTGGCCGCTGAAGTGCAAAGGAACGCGCATGCTCAGCTTGGTGTTGGCTTCCACACGTTGGAAGTCAATGTGCAGGATCAATTGCTTGTAGGGGTGCATTTGCACGTCGCGCAACAGAACCTTGCTTTCCTTGCCGTTGAATTCCATGTCCAGGATGGTGGAGTGGAAAGCTTCTTTCTTGATGGCGTGCCACAAAGCATTGTGGTCCAGCTCAACCAAGAGGGGTTCGCCAGTGCCACCGTAAACGATGCCAGGTGTACGACCTGTAACGCGGAGACGGCGGCTCGCACCCGTGCCCTGCTTAGCGCGCTCAAAAGCGACAAATTTCATATTCAACTCCTAAAAGAGTCCACCGCGACCAGTGTGACTCCGACTTTAAAAAGACATCGCCGGCACAGCGCCGGCAATATCTGCTTTTTGCACCGGGTAGTGTTACTCGGTGAACAAACTCATGACCGAATCTCCCTTGGCGATACGCTGGATCGTGTCGGCGATCAGCGGAGCCACGGAGAGTTGGCGGATTTTGGTGCACTGCGCGGCGGCAGCGCTCAAAGGAATGGTGTTGGTCACCACGACTTCGTCGAGGGCGTCACCACCGGCGATACGCTCGATGGCCGGGCCGGAGAAGATGGGGTGTGTGCAATAGGCATACACCTTCTTCGCGCCGCGGGCCTTCAACACTTCAGCGGCTTTGACCAAAGTGCCTGCAGTGTCGATCATGTCGTCCATGATCACGCAGTTGCGGCCTTCGATCTCGCCGATCACGTGCATCACTTCAGACACGTTGGCCTTGGGGCGACGCTTGTCGATGATGGCCATGTCGCAGTTCAACTGCTTGGCCAGCGCACGGGCACGCACCACACCACCCACGTCGGGTGACACTACGATCAGATCGCTGTAGTTTTTCTGGCGCAAATCGCCCAGCAGCACGGGGGACGCATAAATGTTGTCCACCGGAATGTCAAAGAAACCTTGGATCTGGTCAGCGTGCAAATCCATGGTCAGCACACGGTCCACGCCCACAGCTTGCAGCATGTTGGCGACCACTTTGGCAGTGATAGGCACACGGGCAGAGCGGGGACGGCGGTCTTGCCGTGCATAACCGAAGTAGGGAATCACGGCACTGATGCGCTCAGCAGACGCACGCTTGAGTGCATCGACCATGATCAGCAGTTCCATCAGATTTTCGTTGGTGGGAGCGCAAGTGCTCTGGACCACAAAAACGTCGCGGGCGCGAACGTTTTGATTGATCTCTACCGTAACCTCGCCATCCGAGAAGCGACCGACGGTGGCTGCACCGAGGGAAATGCCGAGGTGCTTGGAAATGTCTTCCGCCATGCCAGGATTGGCATTGCCGGTGAAAATCATGAAATCAGGGGGTGTGAATGCCTGCATGTGGGGAGGTCCAGCGAAGAGAGTGGGTTTATTTTTTCACAGATCGCATGCTGAATCGGGACCGGCCCGAACAGCAATTTGGCAGGGGAAGAAGGATTCGAACCTTCGCATGCTGGAATCAAAATCCAGTGCCTTAACCAACTTGGCGACTCCCCTACACGGGTTGGTAGCTAAACGCTACCCACCGATAAACCATCGCTGGGTGCCCATCCCTGAAGGGGGTGAACATCCAAACTGCTGCACAACCTGACTTGAAAGTCAGTAGGCGCATCACCCATTTCGATGCTCTGAGTACAGTGCGCAAAAACTGCGCTTCCTGAACCAGTCATTCGACCACTGAGACCTTTTGAATTCAGCCACTGAAGGGCTTGGTTCATTTCCGGGCACAGCGTCTGGGCTATGGCCTGCAAATCATTTCTTGTTGTCTTTAAGACATTTTCGAAAGTGTGTGCAGCGAAGCCATAGATTGTAGCGCACTCTGAATCACGTTTCAAGCTTGGATCAGAAAAAATTCGTTTTGTTTCTAAACCGGCCCCGGGTTTCACGACCAGCCAAGGTGAAACCGGGATGTCGATGGGCGTCAGTTTTTCTCCGATTCCTTCTACCCATGCGTTCTTTCCACCGAGGAAAAAGGGCACATCTGCACCCAGTTTCAGGCCGATCGCCAGCAGCGCCTGCAACGGCAGATTCAAGTTCCACAGGCGATTCAAGGCGAGCAACGTAGAAGCTGCATCCGAAGACCCTCCGCCCATGCCTGCTTGCGCCGGGATGGATTTGTGGATGCCGATGTGGGCGCCTAGGGCGCAACCGGTGGCTTGCTGTAAGGCGCGAGCAGCGCGGATTACGAGATCGTCTTCCGGCAAGGCCCAGCTCAGATCCTCGCGGCTGATACCACCATCACTGCGCAGGTCGAAGTGAAGGGTGTCACTCCAATCAATCAACATAAAGGGGGACTGCAACAGGTGATATCCATCCTCGCGGCGACCCACGATGTGAAGGAACAAGTTGAGCTTGGCGGGGGCGGGAATGTCGTAGAGCGACTGCATGGCGGCGATTATCTGCGCTGCAGGGTGCGTCGTTCAGGGCTGCAGAATGATTCGCAACTCAACACGCGGCAGTGATGGGTCATCGCGCTGGGCTATCAACCGACCTTGCTCCAGGGAACTCAGGTCCACAGACCAGCCCGGCACGGGCGTGGCCGTACCCCGGAGCCAATCAAACAGCGCTTGCACCGGGAGTTCGGCGCCTGTGGCTTGCTGCACCAGGGCCTCTACCGAGTCAAATTGGCGGATTTGCCCTTCTGCCGCGAGGGTTGCGGTGCCGGGCGCCCATTGCAGCTTTGCTGCGGTGGTGCCGAGGGGGGTGTAGAAAGCCAGTTGGCCTGTTTCGGCCGAACCACCCAATTCAAAGTCGGCGCTGAAGGCCTGGGGTGGCGTGCTCTGCACTTTGAGGGCCAGTCTGCCGCTCCACTGCGATTCAGTAGGAAAAGTGCTGTTCGCGCCCGGTTTATGTGCGCAACCCGCTATCAAAAAAATAGCAATCCAGAGCGTGAAGAGCGCTCGGGTCCGGATTCCCAGGCTCATAAGGACGGGTTCAGCCTCTGGATAGTCTCGCGCAGGGTTTCGTTATCTTTCTGCAGTTCCAAGCCTTGCTGCCAGATTTTGGTAGCCGCTTCGCGCTGCCCTGAGACCCACAGCACTTCGCCCAAATGGGCCGCTATTTCTGCGTCCTGCCGGCTGGCATAGGCCTGTTGCAACAGGCGCTGCGCTTCGGGGAGATTGCCGCTGCGGAACTCTACCCACGCCAGGCTGTCGACGATAAAGGGGTCGGCGGGTGCGAACTCCAGCGCTTTTTGGATCAGTTGCCGCGCCTCTGGCAGGCGTATGCCCCGGTCCGCCAAGGAATAGCCCAATGCGTTGTACGCGTGGTGGTAGTCCGGCGCTTTGGCAATCAGCTTGCGCAGCAGGGTTTCCATCTCGTCGGGCCGACCGAGCTTTTCTGCCACCATGGCCAAGTCGTAGGCGAAGGTGTTGTCATCCGGGTAGGTCTGCACCGCGCTTGTGAGCAAGGTGTAGGCCTCGCTCATTTGCTTGTAGTCGCGCAGCAGCTGGATTTCAGTAGCCAGCTTGGTGCGCGCGTCATCCGCTTGTCGCTCCGGGGCATTGCGTATCGCGGCACGGGCTTCGTCCAGCTTGCCTTGGCGGGCCAGCGAGGTGGCGCGGCGCACAGTTACCCGCAGAGCGTCTTGGGGACTTTTGATCCGTTGCAGGAGGGCGTTGGCTTCGTCGGGCTTGCCGTTCAGTTCTGCAATCTGGGCAAGCAATAAATAGGCTTGTACCGCGCCCCGTCCGGTTTCGCTCTCGTCATTGGGGTCTTGCTCGGCGGGGAGCAGGCTCAGGTACTGCTTGAGTGATTTCTCTGCAGCGGCCGGGCCTTTGTCCTGGATTTCCAGAGACCCACGTACTAACCAGGCATCCGCAAAATCCGGCTTTTGCGTGTTGATCAGCTGCATTTGGGTGAGTGCCTCGGCAAACCGCTGCGCACCTATCAAGGCCCTCCCGTAGCCCATTCGGATCTCGGGCAGCGCGTTGCCTGCCAGATATTTGCGCACGATCGCTTCGGCGGCCGGCGCTTTGGCATCCATCAAATTCAGGGCGAGTACTGCCGGCTCTTCAGCGTTGGCATCCAGCGCAGCGCCACGTTGGGCTGCCTCCAACGCGCCGGGCAGGTTGCCAGCGCCGATCCGCATCACGCCCACAGCACTCCAGGCCGCGGGCCCGTAGAGCGTGGTGGGCAGGTCCGCTGCCAGCGCTTGTTCGAGCACCGCCGCAGCCAGCGTTTTGTCGGTCACCCGCTGGAAATAACGGGGCAACACATTAATAGTGCCTACCCGGTCCTTGCCCGAGAGGCCTTGGAGTTCGCGTTTGAGTGGTTCGGTCAATTCAGACAGGCGGTTCGTGCCTATCAATATTTGCAAGATGTAGCGATTGGCATCTTTAGACGCGGGAAACCCCCGCTGCCAGGCGCGGGCGGCCTCCAGCGCAAAGTCCGCACTTCGGGCACGCAAGGCCAGCTCCACCGCCCGCTCATACAGTCGCGGCGAATTGGCGCGCCGGGCTGCATCCAGGGTCAGGGAGAACGCGTTGGTCTCATCGCCATTGAAGGCGCTCATTTCCGCCACCAGGATCTGGTACATCAGCCCGGCGTTGAGGTCCGAGTTTGTGACGGGTGCTGGCGCCACAGCCTGCGCGGACCCGAATGGAATAAGTCCAGCCACGACGGAAGCGATAGCGATGAGGCGTTGGGTGCGGTGCATCAGACCATAATAATCCAACCCCCGTATCTGAGAGCGCCCATGCCTGAATTGCCCGAAGTTGAAGTCACCCGCCGGAGTTTTGCCGACCGCATCACCGGCGCCACGATTCGGGCAGTGCAGATGGGCAAACCTTTGCGCTGGCCATTGCAATGCGAGCCAGCATCGTTGGCGGGCATGCGGGTGCGTGGCGTCCGGCGCCGGGGTAAATATCTGTTGATCGACCTCAGCGAAGGCTTGCTGCTGGTGCACTTGGGCATGTCGGGTTCGGTGGTCTTTGACCGGCATTTGCCGCACGCGGGTGCGCACGACCACTTTGACATGGTCACCGACCTCGGCACCTTGCGCCTGCACGACCCCCGCCGCTTCGGCGCAGTCGTGTTTGCGGCGGGCGAGTCAGACCCGGTTGCGCAAAAACTGCTGGGCCACTTGGGCGTAGAGCCGCTGGGTGATGGTTTTGATGTGGCCGCCTTTCTGGCGGGCCTGCGGCAGCGCAAAGCCCCCATCAAACAAGTGCTCTTGGCCGGCGAGGTGGTGGTGGGGGTGGGTAATATTTATGCCTCCGAGGCCTTGTTTTTGGCGGGCATTCGCCCCACGAGCCCGGCCAACAGCATCAGCAAGCCGCGCGTAGCCAAGCTCCATGCAGCGGTGAAGGATGTGCTGAGCCGCGCGGTAGAGAAGGGCGGCAGCACGCTGCGCGACTTTTCCAACGCCAATGGCGAGAGCGGCTACTTTCAGTTAGAGGCCAATGTCTACGGCCGTGAAGGCGCACCTTGTCGTGTGTGTGCCACACCGGTGCGGGCGATCCGGCAAGGGCAGCGATCCACCTATTTCTGCATGATTTGCCAGAAGCGCTAGGGCTGGATGGGGTGCTATATTGGCCGATTCCTCGGGGGACTACGTGGCTACTTCATTCAACGATCAATTTGACCAACACGGCACATGGCGGCGTGAGTTTGCGCTGCGCCTGAAGCTGCTGGCCGAATGGCTGAAAGACCACGAGTTGCTGGATGCCGGCGTCGAAGAGCGCCTGTTGCGCCTGGAAACCCAGCTGCGCTCTGACAAGGTGATGGTGGCCTTTGTGGCCGAGTTCTCGCGCGGCAAGTCCGAGATGATCAACGCCTTGTTTTTTGCGGGCTACGGCCGGCGCATCATGCCGGCCAGCGCAGGCCGTACCACCATGTGCCCCACCGAGATGGGCTATGACGCTGAGGTGCCCCCCTGCCTGCGCCTGCTCCCGATCGAGACCCGCCTGCAACCCCAAGCGCTGATGGAATGGCGCATGGCGCCCGAGAAGTGGACCCGCATCGACCTCGATGTGAACAACCCCCAACAACTGGCCAAGGCCCTGGAGAAAGTCGCCGAAACCATTCGGGTGACACAGGAAGAAGCCCGCGCTCTCGGCTTCTGGAATGCCCAAGCCCCTGAAGACAACCCCATGGTGGATGCGCAAGGCTTGGTCGAAGTGCCGCGCTGGCGCCATGCGCTCATCAATATTGCCCACCCGCTGCTCAAGCAGGGGTTGGTGATTCTGGACACCCCGGGTCTGAACGCCATCGGCGCCGAGCCGGAGCTGACGGTCAGCCTGATTCCCCAGGCCCACGCCGTCGTGTTCATGTTGGGCGCCGACACCGGGGTGACCAAGTCTGACCTGGCTATCTGGCGCGAGCACCTGATCACCGAGTCCACAGACCCCGAGGCGCGCTTGGTGGTGCTCAACAAAATCGACACGCTGTGGGACGCCCTCAGCACCCCGGCCCAGATACAGACCCAGATCGACCGCCAGCGCACCAGCACCGCTGATATTTTGGGTATTCCTAAAGAGCGGGTGATTGCGGTGTCGGCCCAGAAGGGCCTGGTCGCCAAGGTTACGGAAGACGATGCGTTGCTGCGCCAGAGCTGCCTGCCGGTGCTCGAAGACGTGCTCGGTCACGGCATGATGGGCAAGCGCCAGCAGATTCTGGCTTCCGCCATGAAGGGCGGAATTACGGATTTGCGGGCTGAAACCGGCCGTGTCATCAACATCCGCAAGCGCGACCTGACTGAGCAAATGATGGAGTTGCAAAGCCTGCAGGGCAAAAACGCCAACGTCATCAAGCACATGCGCAACCGCATCTCGCAAGAGCAGGCCGAGTTCGACCAGGGCGGCGCCAAGATCCATGCGGTGCGCTCAGTGCACTTACGCCTGCTGCGCGAGGTGTTCAACATCTTGGGCGCGGCCATGCTCAAGAAGGAAATGGCCGGACTGGGCGACACGCTGCTGCAAAAGGGCCTCAAGCTGGGCGTCAAGCGGGCTTACAGCGAAACCTTTGACCGCCTGCGTGCCAACCTGCAGCGGGTGCAAGCCCTGTGCGCCGAAATCCAGACCATGCTGGAGGCCAGCTTCACCGCGCTGAACGCCGAATACGGCTTCTCGCTGCAGCCACCGGCGCAGCCGGACATGGCCCGATTCACGGTGGATCTGGACACGATCGAACGCAATCACCTGCAGTATTTGGGCTTGGGCAATGCATTCCGCCTCGCCCAGCCGGAGTTTGCAGACCGCTTGGTGCGCGCCTTGTCCACCCGGCTGCGCACGGTCCACGAAACCGCCTTGGCGGATGTCGAGCTCTGGAGCAAAGCGTCTGCAGCGCAGCTCGATGCCCAACTGCGCGAGCGCCGCCGCAATTTTGTGCGCCGTATTGAAGCGATTGACCGCATCTCTCAGGCCGCGGGTGGTCTGGAGGATCGCATCGGTGAAATCAATCTGCAGAGCAACGCTCTCAATGTGCTGGACGACAAGTTGATGGAGCTCACCTCCTACTTGGTAGCAGCGCATCAGAGCAGCACCTTACTGACCGAAGTCGACGTCGAACTGGTCTGACTATGGCGACACCGAGTTTTGCCACCGCCGTGGTGCGCTGGCAGGCGCAGCATGGCCGCAACAGCCTGCCTTGGCAAAACACCCAAGACCCGTACCGGGTGTGGCTGTCAGAAATCATGTTGCAGCAGACGCAGGTGGCCACCGTCATCGGCTATTTCGACCGGTTTCTGGCTTGCTGCCCCACGGTGGCAGACCTGGCCGCCGCCAGCAGTGACGAGGTCATGGGCCTCTGGAGCGGCCTGGGCTACTACAGCCGCGCCCGCAATTTGCACCGCTGCGCCCAGCTGGTGATGGAGCTGCACGACGGCGCTTTCCCGCGCGATGCCGCCACGCTGGTCACCCTGCCCGGCATAGGCCGCTCCACCGCTGCGGCAATTGCCTCGCTGTGTTTTGACGAGCGGGTGGCCATCATGGATGCCAACGTCAAGCGTGTGCTCACCCGCGTGCTGGGGTTTGACGCCGATCTGGCCTCCACCAAGAATGAGCGCGCTCTGTGGGACCAAGCCACAGCCTTGCTGCCCAGCGCGGCCGAGGTGGCCACTGAGGGCCCGCGTGTGATGCCGCGCTACACACAGGGCATGATGGATTTGGGGGCCTCGCTTTGCAGCCCCAAGCGGCCCAGCTGTTTGCTCTGCCCGGTGCAAAGCCAATGCGCCGCTGCCAAGGCGGGTGACGCCGAGCGCTACCCGGTGCGCACCCGTAAGCTCAAGCGCAGCAGCCAGAGCCTCTGGCTCTTGTGGTTGCGGCGCGCTGATGGCGCGGTGTGGCTGAGCAAGCGCCCCACGCCGGGCGTGTGGGCGGGCTTGCAGTGTTTTCCGCTGTTTGAGAGTGAAGACGCGTTGCGCGCCGCGCTACCACTCGCGTTTGCTGGCGACTTGCGCTTCTTGCCCGCAGTGACCCATGTGCTCACGCATAAAGACCTATTTATGCATCCAGTCCAAGCAGAGTGTGCGCAAGGTGCTATGAATTTAATAGCAAGTGGCTTGGGCGAGGGCGCATGGTTCACGCCCGCTGAGTGGGCTGCGGCGGGCCTGCCGGCCCCGGTGCGAAAGCTGTTGGAAGGCTAAAGCCTACCCCTACCTTGCGTCCATCTCGCGGTGGCGTTTGAGCGTGATCCACTCTCCACTGAAGCGCTTGGCGAGTTGCTCCACCAAAAACACCGAGCGGTGTTGGCCCCCCGTGCAACCAATGGCCACGGTGACATAGCTGCGATGGTCGCTCGCCAAGGCATCGAGCCAGCTTTCCAGAAAGTGGGCAATGTGGTGCTGCATAAGCGCCACGGCATCTTCAGCCATCAGAAAATCCATCACCGGCTGGTCCCGCCCGGTCAGGTGCTTGAGCTCGGGGTTGTAGTGCGGGTTGGGCAGCATGCGCACATCGAACACGTAGTCCGCATCGGTGGGCACACCCCGTTTGAAGGCAAACGATTCAAACACCAGCGTGAGTTGCCCGCCGGGCGAGGCAATCAGCGCTTTGACATAGCTCTGCAACTGCGAGGGGCGGATGATGCTGGAGTCAATCACATGGGCCTGCTCGCGCAGGTCGGCCAGCAGCTCGCGCTCCAGCTCAATCGCATCAACCAGCGCGCGGCGCTCATCGCGCTCGCCATGGTCAGAGCTACCTTGCGACAAAGGGTGCTTGCGCCGGGTTTCGGAGTAGCGGCGCACCAGTGTGTCGGTGGTCGAGTCCAAAAACAAAGGCTTGACCACCACGCCCAGTGCCCGTACCGCAGCCAGCTGCTGGGGCACCAAAGGCAGTGAGACCGCGCTGCGCACATCCATCGCAATGGCGATGCGCTGTGCGTCGTGCTGGCGCTCCAGCTCCACAAAGGGCAGCAGCAGCTCGGGCGGCAGGTTGTCGACGCAGTAAAAGCCTGCGTCTTCCAAGGCGTGAAGCGCCACCGATTTGCCGGAACCCGACATGCCGGTGATCAGCACAATTTCCATCGACGTATGTAGAGAGCTCATTTTTTTTATAGGCCTGACTGCAACATTTCTTTCGCGTGGGCCAGCGTAGTGCCTGAGAGTTTCTCCCCACCCAGCATGCGGGCAATTTCGGCCACGCGCTGCTCGCCGCCCACGGGGGCCACGGTGCTCAGGGTGGCTTTGCCTTGCAACTGTTTGGACACCACCAAATGGTGGTGCGCGCAGGCCGCTACCTGGGGCAGGTGGGTCACGGCCAGCACTTGGCGGTCGCTGCCCAGCTGCTGCATGAGGCGGCCCACGGTTTCGGCCACAGCGCCGCCCACGCCGGAATCCACCTCGTCAAATATCAATGTCTGGGCGGTGCCCAAGCGGCTAGTGGTCACCGCAATGGCCAGCGCCATGCGCGACAACTCGCCGCCCGACGCTACCTTGCCCACCGGGCGCGGTGTGCTGCCGGCGTGGCCGGCGGCCAGAAACTGCACGTCTTCCAAGCCGCTGGCTTGGGGCTGGGCCAGGGGCTCCAGCGCCACTTCGAATCGGCCACCTTGCATGCCCAGCCCTTGCATGGCTTGGGTGATGCTCTGGGCCAGCAGGGGTGCGGCCTTGGCGCGTTGTTTGGAGAGGGCTTTGGCCTCCGCCATGAAGGCGGCCTGGGCTTTGCGCTCTTTGGCTTGCAGGCCGTCCAGGTCGACAGCGGCATCCAGCTGGGCTAG
Organism: Rhodoferax sp. UBA4409; assembly: GCA_002390825.1. GTDB lineage: Bacteria > Pseudomonadota > Gammaproteobacteria > Burkholderiales > Burkholderiaceae_C > Allorhodoferax. The sequence continues at coordinate 17,541 of DGQR01000141.1, read as the reverse complement.
CTCGGTCTTCCAGCTGGCCCACAACTCGGCCAGCTCTTCGGGCGGGCGCTTGTAGCGGCGCGCCAGGCTCACCCAGAGTGACATGCGTTCGTCCAGCTCGGCCAGCCGCTCAGGGTCCAGCTCGGCGCGGCGGGCATAGCTGCGCAGGCTGTGCACCGTGTCTTCTATCTGCGCGACGCTGGAGTTCAGGGCCTCGATGGCGTCTTTGAATTCGGCTTCCAGGTGCGCTTGGGCTTGCAGCAGCTGCAGGGCAACGTGCAGCGGGGCCAGCGCGTTGGTTTCGTCGTCTTCCAGCAGGTTGACGGCGCCTTGGGCCGCGTCAATCAGCGCCTGCCCGTTGGCGAGGCGGCTGTGGCTGGCGTTGAGTTCGGGCCACTCGTCGGTACCGGGGTTGAGCTTGTCTACCTCGCCAATCTGCCAGGCCAGGCGCTCACGCTCGCGCTGTAGGCTGTCTTGTGCGGCTTGGGCCTGAGTGAGGGCTTGTTGGGTCTGGCGCCAAGTGGCCCACAGGCTGCTCAAGGCGCTGGTGTCCAGCTTGGCATACGCGTCCAGCAGGCCGCGCACGGCCTCGGGCCTAGTCAGGCTTTGCCAAGCGTGTTGGCCGTGAATGTCCAGCAGCTGCTCGCCAATGGTGCGCAGCTGCTGCGCGGTGGCGGGGCTGCCATTCACCCAGGCGCGGCTTTTGCCTTGCGTGTCCACGGTGCGGCGCAGCAGCAGGGTGTCGCTACTCTCAAACCCGGCCTCGTCCAGCACCGCTTGCAGGCCGGGTACGTTGTCAAACTCGGCGCTCACATCGGTGCGGGCCGCGCCTTCGCGGATCACGCCGGTGTCGGCGCGCGCGCCAGTGACGAGCTGCAGCGCATCAATCAGGATGGATTTGCCCGCACCGGTTTCACCTGTCAGCACTGAAAAGCCGGATTCGAGGTCCAGCTCCAGCTCGCTGACGATCACAAAGTCTCTGAGAACAATTCGCTTGAGTGCCATGTTTTCAATAGGGGTGGTGCTTAGGCCACGCCTTCATTCCAATGCATTTTCTGGCGCAGGGTGTCAAAGTAGGTCCAGCCCTTGGGGTGCAAGAAGCGCACTTTGTGCTTCGAGCGTGTCACCTCAATGCGGTCGCCGTGCATCAGGCTGGCCAGGCTCTGCATGTCAAAGTTGGCGCTGGCATCACGCCCTGCTACGATTTCTATAGCTATATGCGCACTATCTGCAAGGGCTATCGGTCGATTTGATAGGGTATGTGGCGCAATCGGCACCATCACCCAAGCCGCAATCGAGGGGTGCAACAACGGTCCGCCCGCCGACATGGCGTAGGCGGTGGAGCCCGTAGGCGAGGCAATGATCAGCCCGTCCGCCCGCTGGTTGGCCACAAAGTGCCCGTCCACCTCCACCCGCAGCTCCACCATGCCCGAAGTGGCGCCGCGGTTCACCACCACGTCGTTCATGGCCTCGGCCTCAAACACGCAGTGGCCGTCGCGCATCACGCGGGCGCGCATCAGGGAGCGGTCGTCCACCTCGTAGTGGCCGGCTAGCATGGGGGCCAGCGTGGTTGTGTATTGCTCGAAGCGGATGTCGGTAATAAACCCCAGCCGCCCGGAGTTGATGCCGATCAGCGGCACCTGGTACCGCGCCAGCTGGCGGCCTATGCCCAGCATGGTGCCGTCGCCACCCACCACTAGAGCCAAGTCGCAGTGGGTGCCAATGCCGTCCACATCCAACGTGGTGTAGTTGCTCAGGCCCGTGTTGGCGGCGGTGTCGGCCTCGATCACCACCTCGCAGCCCTGGTCCATCAAATAATGGGCAATTTCGTCCAGCGATTTGCGGGACGAGGCTCCCGCAGCGCTGGTGCCGGTGGTTTGGTACTTGCCGATCAGAGCGACATGCCTAAATAGAGACAACATGCGCAAATTAGACACTAAATAGGTTACTAAAATGACCGGCATGCTCGATGAACGTTCCAAGATGTTGATGAAGGCGCTCGTAGAGCGCTATATCGCCGATGGACAGCCCGTCGGCAGCCGCACGCTCTCTAAAGAGTCCGGCCTCGACCTCTCGCCCGCCACCATCCGCAACGTCATGTCGGACCTGGAGGACCTGGGCCTCATCGTCAGCCCCCACACCTCGGCGGGGCGCATTCCCACCGCGCGCGGTTACCGCCTGTTTGTGGACACCATGCTCACCGTGCAACAGGGCCACATGGCGGCGCACAGCTTGGCGCCCGACCAGCCGCAAAAAGTCATCAGCAACGCGGCCAACCTGCTCTCAAACCTGTCCCAGTTTGTGGGTGTGGTGATTGCGCCGCGCCGCACATCGGCCTTTCGGCATATTGAGTTTTTGCGCCTTTCGGAGCGGCGGCTGCTGGTCATCATCGTGGCGCCCGATGGTGATGTGCAAAACCGCGTCATCTTTACCGAGGTGGACTACACCCAAAGCCAGCTCGCCGAGGCGGCCAACTTTTTGAACAGCAGCTACATGGGGCTGGAGATCGAGCAAGTGCGCCAGCGCCTGCAAGGCGAGGTGGAAAGCCTGCGCGGCGAAATTGCCACTCTTATGCAAGCGGCGGTGAACGCCAGCTCAGAAGTGATCTCAGAAACCCAAGACGAAGTGGTGATCTCCGGCGAGCGCAATCTGTTGTCAGTGTCTGACTTTTCGAGCGACATGGGCCACCTGCGCCGCGCGTTTGAGCTGTTTGAGCAAAAAGCCCAGCTCATGCGCCTGCTGGACGTGACCGGCCAAGCCGAAGGCGTGCGCATCTTCATCGGGGGCGAGAGTCAGGTAGTGCCGTTTGAAGACCTGTCCATCGTCAGCAGCCCCTACGAGGTGGACGGCAAAGTGGTCGGCACGCTGGGCGTGATCGGCCCCACCCGCATGGCGTATGACCGCATGATCCAGATCGTGGACATCACCTCCAAGTTGGTAAGCAACGCTCTGAGCCACCACAAATAGCCCCCTGCGGCAGGCTACAATTTGCGGTTCGGTTGGGGCGTTAGCTCAGTTGGTTAGAGCAGAGGACTCATAATCCTTTGGTCGAGTGTTCAAGTCACTCACGCCCTACCATCTCATCAGAATTTGAAGGCCCGTTGCGCAACATGCGCGACGGGCCTTTTTGTTTGGTCTTCCGAAAAGTTCGCCTTGGGGCACTTATTTTTTCCATGACGGTTGCATATCGATATTTTTATGTGCATAATACAAACCTATCAGTTGGTAGGTAAATGCTGATACTTATAAATGAGTGAAACGGGTATTGGCCCAGGAATCCTCATTTTTATTTTTCATATATACCTACCAAGTGATAGGTAGTTAAATGGATTGAATTGGCAATCTGATAACTGGTGGTGATGCGATGAATGCAGGTGTCGCCACTGTTTCCCAAGCTAGCTGGCTGGGTCTTTGATGCATTTGATTGACTAAAGGAAAACTGAAATGGAAACCGGAAACAAACAAAAGCGCGTGCTGTTGGTCATGTCCTCGCTGGACGAAATGGGGATCAGCGGTAAACAAACAGGCACTTGGTTCACGGAGCTCGCTGCGCCTTACTACATCCTCACAGAGGCTGGATACGAAGTGGTGTTTGCATCACCAGACGGCGGCGAGGCCCCGATTGACCTGTTGAGCATGAAGGTGCCGTTCACCACCGAGTACACCGACCGTTTCCTGAAAGACCCGGTGGCGATGTTTGCCGCAAAGACCACCCGCAAGCTGCGCAACATCAACTACAACACCTTTGACGCGGTGTTCTTCCCGGGCGGCTACGGTTTGCTGTGGGACTTGGCGTCTGACTCACATGTGATCAAGCTGATCCGCGACTTCCACGCTACCAACCGCCCCATCGCCATGGTCTGCCATGCGCCTGCAATTCTGCGCGACGTCAAAAAGGCCGACGGTGAATACCTGGTTAAGGGTGTCAGTTTGACTGGCTTCAAGAATGAAGAAGACAACGAAATCGAGTTGCTCGACCACCTGTTGTTCTCTTTGGAAGACGAGTTGAACCGTCGTGGCGCCAACTACCTGAGCAAGGCCAACTGGGAGCCCAACGTAGTGGTGGATGGCGTGCTGATGACCGGTCAGAGCCCTGCATCCGCTGCGCCTTTGGCTGAAGCGCTGGCTGCCCGCCTGAAAGCGTAAAGGGGCGTTAACAGCGGTGTTGCATGCGAAACGTGAAAGTGTGGCACCGCTGTTCAGAGCGCAAATGCAACTACTTGTGAGGTGAGCCTGTGCATACAAGGATTACAAACTTTCCGACGTCCTATTTCGGCATCGCTGTTGGCATGTTGTCCTTCGGGCTCCTGTGGAGACACGCTACCGGTGAACTGCAGCTTCCCATGGGCTCAGCCATGGTGATTCAATCAGCCGCTGTACTCGTTTGGATCGCGGTCTGCGTGCTCTGCGTAGAGCGCCACTTGGAACGGCCAGAAATCCTCCAAGCGGAAATGCAAAGTCCCGCAGGGCGGCATCTCATAGCCCTGTTCCCCTTATCCACTCTGTTAGCAGCTTTAACGCTTTTGCCTTACAGACCCGCGTGGGGCGAGGGAGCGTTGTGGGTAGCGCTTGGCATCCAACTGGTGCTGGGGGTTCGTTTGTTTGGATCGGTTTGGAAGGGACAAGCACAAAGGGGAACGCTGAACGCATCCGTCTATCTGCCAGTCGTGTCGCTGAATCTGGTGTCTGCAATGGCTTGCAGCACCTTGAACTTGCATGAGTTCGCATTCGCCTTCTTCGGAGCGGGAATGTTTGCATGGCTTGCCATTGAATCAATGGTCTTGAACCGTGCCGCTGAGCTGCCAGGTTTGCCTGAGAACGAGCGCCCATTGCTCGGAATTCAAATCGCGCCCCCGGCGGTTGCGGGCATGAGCTACTTGACCATCTCTGCCGGAGTACCCGATGCTTTTGCGTACATGTTGTGGGGCTACGCACTCTATCAAGCGCTCCTCGTTATCCGACTTTTGCCATGGATCTTGAAGCAGAAATTCACTCCGGCTTACTGGGCTTTCAGTTTCGGAGGGATGTCTTTGGCGACATTGACCCTCAAGTTGTGGGCGAAGACTCACAGCACCGGCCTCTTGATTGCGTTCATTGCTACTTTTTTGATGGCGAATGCCCTCATGCTCTGGCTGATCGTCAATACCCTGAGGCTACTCTGGCAAGGGCAATTGTTTCCTGTTCCTCCTCTCGGAGAGAAAACCTGAGCGCCTTCAGCCCGGTACAATAACCAACTAATAGGTAGTTTTACGCTGATTGACGAAATCCCATGAAACATTTTTCTGAACTCACACCCTCTGCAGAGCGCATCGTTGATGCCGCGGAAAACCTCATCAAGGCAGTTGGCTATAACGGGTTTTCCTATGAGGGAATTTCCCAAGCGGTGGGTATTCGTAAACCCAGCGTGCACCATCATTTTCCCAGCAAGACAGAACTAGGTGCAGTGGTTGCGCAGCGCTATACCCACCGCTTCAAGGAAGCCTTACTCCGTATTGAAGGCGTGTTTGCGAAGCCGAATGAGCGCCTGGTGGCATTTGCCAAATTGTTTGAAGCCACTTACGCGAATGATCGCAACCTCTGCGTGTGCGGCATGTTGGGTGCGGAAAACGATTCGCTACCGAATGAGGTCGTCATCGAGGTCCGTAAGTTTTTTCAGGTAACCCTGGATTGGCTCGTCGGAGTGATTTCAGAGGCGCAAAGCAAAGGAGCCTTCAGGGTAAACATCTCGCCCAAAATCTGGGCGATTACCTTCCTGTCTGCAATGGAGGGCGCGATGCTGGTCGGGCGTAGTTTGCAAGCGCAAGAAGGGCCTGAAATGGTTGCCGATGCTCTTATCGAGAGCATGACAAACCACGATTGAACGCTGCCAAAACTACCAATCGAACACCATTTAAACATTGAACCTACCGATTACTAGGTAGTCAGAAGGAATCAAATGCAAGGAAAAACCTTGATCATCGCCGGATACAGCGACGGCTTCGGACCGGCCCTGAAGAGCTGGTTTGAGTTGGCCGGCTACCGAGTGTTGGGCGTGTCCCGACATGGCGCAGGTGGCTTGCAAGCTGACTTGGGCAATCCGCACGAAGTAGCCGCATTGTTCGACAAACTGGACCGGGATATGCCCCCATTGGCGGGCGTCATTCATAACGCGATGCAGTTCCATCGTCAGGAGTTCATGTCAACGCCACCAGAAACATTTGAAGACGTCTGGCGCTCCATGGTGCTGACAGCCGTGAATGTGTCACAGCAGGCCATTCCCAGAATGAAGGCGAATGGCGGTGGCACTCTGCTTTTTACGGGCGCCTCCGGGAGTCGCCGAGCCGGGGCCGGCTTCTCGGCCTTCAGCAGTGCAAAGTTTGGCTTGAGAGGCTTGGCCCAATCACTGGCTCGCGAACACAGCGCTAATGGAATTCACGTGGTGCACACCGTCATTGACGGGCTCATCTGGACAGAACGCACCCGTGAAAGGTTCATCCATGCACAGGAGCACTCCAGCATGAATGTGGATGAACTCGCCAAGGCCTATGTGAACTTGTTCGACCAACACCCCAGCATATGGACCCACGAGCAGGATTACCGGCCTCGCACCGCAGCCCAATAAACAAAGACGACACGAACATGCATGAGTCAAGAAACTTCAAATCGATACTGCAGGCAAAGAAGTGGCCTGTCGTCGTCGTGGGTGCCGGTGTGTCGGGCCTTTTGGCCGCACTGCTGCTTGAGGAGCGAGGTGTCGAGGTGCTTCTGATTGAAGCGCGTGATCGCCTCGGCGGACGGGTACTGGGGTTGGGTGGCAGTGCTGCGGGGCAGCACTTTGACCTGGGACCATCGTGGGTGTGGCCAGACTACAACCCCCGCATCGACCACTGGTTGGAGACGCTGCAGCTGCATACCTTCAACCAATATGACACCGGGCAAAGCTTGATGGAATTACCTACCCGTGAAGTCCGGCGCTACGGAAGTGAATTCGGCGTGCAAGCCACTTCACTGCGGCTGAAAGGTGGAACTACATCCCTTGTAAAAGCGCTGGCGTCCCGACTTGAAAAGACGGTGATCGAATTGAACACCGAGTTCCTGGGCATGGCGGCAGAGCCCGATGGCTCGCTGAAGGTCCGTATACGTACTGAGCGCTCATTGCTCAATCTGATGGCGGAATCCGTCATTCTTGCGCTTCCGCCGCGGATGATTGCAACCGCCTCGCGCTGGGAGCCACCATTGCCGACTGAGCAAACTAACCGTTGGGAAAAGTCACCCACCTGGATGGCGGGGCAGGCCAAGTTCGTTGCCACCTATGAGCGTCCTTTCTGGCGCGAACTGGGGCTGTCGGGCCATGCAACAAGCCACGCAGGCCCTTTGGTAGAAATACATGACGCGAGCGACAGCGAAGGGCAACGAGGTGCACTGTTCGGATTTGTCGGGGTGTCCGCCGCCGCGCGCCGGCAGCTGGGGGATCAGGAGCTTATACGCCGCAGCTTGGCGCAACTCGAGCGCATGTTCGGTCCTGCGGTCCGCAAATACATTGGTGCGGAGCTGAAAGATTGGGCAAAAGATCCCTTTACAGCAGTGGCGGCAGATTCCATGGCTAGCGTGCAACACCCTTCCTTGCTGGATCCCGCATTGCCTGCACCTTGGGACGGGCGGGTCTTTTTGGCAGGAACTGAATTTGCACCCGACTTTCAAGGGTACTTGGAGGGCGCAGTGCAAGCCGCTGAACGAGCCGTCGCTGATTGGGTGGTCCAGCGTCAATTGAAGCGGGGTGTCACATGCTGATTAATGCGGACTTCGACCAGTTGGTCATTGAGCACAACACGCCTGAAAAATGGGTCGAAAGCCCGACAAAAGGCGTCACTCGTCGCATGCTGGACCGCGTGGGCGGAGAAGTCGCACGGGCCACCTCACTGGTCCGGTATGCGCCTCTGAGCGCTTTCGCCACGCACACCCACGAGCTCGGTGAGGAGTATCTGGTGCTCGAAGGTGACTTCCTCGACGAGGAGGGCACGCACCCTGTGGGAACGTATGCACGCAATCCGCCAGGAAGCATGCACAGCCCGGGCAGTATCTCCGGTTGCGTCATCTTCGTGAAGCTGCGGCAGTTCCAAGCAGATGACCGGCAATGCGTTCATAAAGCCCCGAAAGACCTCAACTGGGAGCGCTCCCATCATTCAGATGCGGTGGAGTACAGCCATTTGTTTGAAAACTTGAATGAAAAGGTGCGGGTGGAGAGATGGAATGCTGGCTATAGCGCCCACGAGTTCCTGCCTTTCGGCGGCGAGCTGCTGGTGGTCAGCGGCGCCTTGACACTGCAGACTGCAGGCAGGGATGAGCCCTTGTCTGCATGGAGTTGGGTGCGTCTTCCTGCAGGCGCCACGTTGACGCTGAGCGTAGGCGGGCAGAGAGCTTGTGTATGGATCAAGCGTCACCTGAAGCCCGCCACTTTCTCAAAGGACCATGTATGACCCACAAGCTGAACCTCCACTTGGAGGATGAATTCATGCGCATCGTGGAATCAGGTACCGACCAAGGCACCACATTCCAGATCCCGCTGCTCAGCATGTCAGAACAGTTTTTTCATCAGGGCAGCTTGACTGCTTCGGCGTTAGAGCACGCGATTGAGTGGAGTGAAGACCGTTTGCAGCTTGCAAAATTCGCGAAACCGGATACGGCAAGCCTGCTCACCAATGATCCTCAAGTGAGACGGCTGTATCACGCGGCGGGGATCAAGGACGTTGAGGGTGCCCTATTGCATGTGGGCGCTGTGGAGCAAATTTTCAGCCGGCTTGTGATGCAGGCCAACGGGCAGGCACCGGGGCAGGATGCATTGCCTTCATCCGGGGTCTTCTATGCAAGTGTGGTGGTAGTGCGTGAGCTCATGCACCACTTGGGTTTTCCCGTCATTCAGCTATTTGAGGGGTCCGGCAAGCTCAGCGCTGAAACACCACCGCTTCCAGTTTCATCCCTTTGATCTTGTCAGCCGCAGCATCGGCCAACGCCTTGTTCATGTAGGGGCCTACGCGCACGCGGGTGAGGGCGCCTTTTTTGCTTTTCACCACATCGGTGAACACGGGTAGCTCGGCCTTCTCCAGTGTGCGAAAGGCGTTGGTGCCGTTGGTGGGCACCGCAAACAAACCAACGTTGATATAAAAGCCAGGCACCAACTCACTGCTGCCGGCTTTAGTGGGTGCTGACTTGGCGGCGTCTTTGGCGTTGGCTTTGCCATTGGTTGCGGCGCGCCCGGTGGCTTTGGGGGTTTCCGCTTCGGGCGGCGCCATGACGGGTGTGGACGCCAAAACAGGGCGCGGTTCGATGGTGGCTGTTTCAGCCGCGCTGGCGGGTACCGGGTTGGCGTTCGCTTTGGGGGCTTCTTCGGCCACCATGGGCGGTGCAGGCGGCGGTGTCAGCGGCTCTGAAGCCGCGGTGGGCGTGGATGTATCTGCACCGCCCCAAGTCAATGCCTTGGGCCAGATGGCGCAGCCGGAGAGCGCGCTGGCCATCAGGCCTGCGGCCAATAGGGTGCGGCCGGTGCGCAAAGGGTGGGGAGCCAAGGGCAAGTGGGGCACAGAAGACATGGGGCTGCTGCTTTCTCGTTAAAACGGGGTCATCGGGTGACTGCTGCGCTGCGTGCACGGGGCTCGCGGGCGCAATCCTCAAAATGTACTGTATGTAAAGCATGGTTCGACCGTCTGTGCGCAGCTTGACCCAGCGCAATACCTGCGGCTGCCAGCGGCCTACGCTGGAGGTGTTGTTCAACACTCAGAAAGAAACACCATGTCGCATTACCACGCAGTTGTCTGGTTGGATCATTCGGAGGCGCATGTCATGCACATTGCGCCGGACGATGTGGAGGCGTCCATCGTGCGCCCCAAGCACCCGCATTCGCAGGTGCACGCCAAGAGTGGCGTAGTGGGCTCGGGCAAGGCCATCGAAGACAAGCAATACTTTCATGCGATTGCCGAGGCGCTCAAAGGCGCTGAAGAAATCTTGGTGGTAGGCCCTGCACAGGCCAAGCTGCAACTCATCAAGCACCTGCACAGCCACGACCCGCAGGTGGGCAACAAGGTGGTGGGTGTAGAGACGATTGACCACCCCACCGACGGGCAGCTGGTGGCCTACGCCCGCAAATACTTTGTGGCCAAAGACCAGATGCTCACCTGAAGTGAGGATGGTTTGCTCCTTTTTTAGGAGCTAAAGGCGCAGGTTCTATGTGCGCTAGCGCCTGATTTGACCCATATTTTGCCCTGGCAGGGCCCTAAGCCTTGCCTTTGGGCTTGCGCTGCCGCTCGGCCAGCAGGCCACGGCAGCTGCCGTTGATGACGCGCAGCTCGGCCAGGGTGGCGTCAATCTGAGCGCGCTTTTTCTCCAGCTCGGTGATCTCGTTGTCAGTGCGGGTGATCACGTACTGCAGCTGCTGCGCACGGCCTTCGCCGTGGCCACCATACAAATCCAGATAGGTTTTGATTTCTGAGAGCGGTGAGCCGATGGCCTTGGCCCGCAGGATCAGGGCCAGCCGTGCCCGGTCGCGCCGGGTGTAGACGCGGGCGCCGTTCACCCGGCGGGGGGCGAGCAGGCCCTTGTCTTCATAAAAGCGCAGCGCCCGCAGGGTGATGCCGAACTCACGGCACAGCTCGGTGATGCCGAAGAGTTCGGTGGTGCCCTCGTCGCGGTGGGAGTCGACAAACGCTTGCGCGTCGGTCAGGGCGTCGGACGCTGTGTCTTTTAAGGCCATGCGCAGGGTCAGATCACGCGTTGCAGGCGCATCGCCACGCCCATGTCGCCGCTGACCTTGAGCTTGCCGGCCATGAAGCCGGTGGCGGGTTCCAGGTCGCCGTCCAGCATGGCTTGCAGGTTGTCCAGGGTGATGCCCACAGTGCAGTCGGTATCGGTGTCAGTGTTGCTCACGGTGTTGGGCGTGCTGCTGCCGTCGATGACGATGACGCCGTCAGCGCCCATGTCGAACTTCAGGGTGGCGTTGAGGCCGCTGTCGTCGCCCACTTTGGCGCGGATGGCTTGGGTTGCGGATTCGAGGGACATGTTGTGTTCTCCGGTGTCGGGTAAATCGAATGGACCGTGGCGGATGGTAGTGGCCGAGCATAACGTAAAGCATAGTGAAAACACCTATACGGCAACTGATTGACGTTAACGTCACCCTGGCCTCTAATGCGTCAAGCAACTCAGAAAGCCCAGACCTATGCCTGCCCTGCGTTCCAAGATCAACCCGCGCTCCGATGCCTTTGCCGCCAATGCCCAGCGCATGCAGGGCCTGCTGGCCGAGGTGCAGCGCTTGCAGGACATGGTGATTGCCGAGTCGGAAAGCAAGCGCGAAAAGTTTGAGAAGCGCGGCCAGCTGCTGCCGCGGGAGCGTGTGGCCCGCCTGCTGGACCGCAACTCGCCATTCCTGGAGCTGAGCCGCTTGGCCGGCCTCAACATGCACGACGACGACGGCAAAAAGGCAGTGCTGGGCGGCGGCTCGATCATCGGCATCGGCACCGTGGCGGGCAAGCGCTGCCTGATCTCGGTGAACGACAGCGCGGTCAAAGGCGGCACCGTGGCACCCATGGGTCTCAAGAAGGCACTGCGCGCCCAGGAGGTGGCCCTGCAAAACAAGTTGCCGGTGATTTACCTGGTGGAGAGCGGCGGCGCCAACCTGATGTACCAGTCGGAAATCTTTGTAGAGGGCGGGCGCAGCTTTGCCAACCAGGCGCGCATGTCGGCAGCGGGCATTCCGCAAATCTCGGTGGTGCATGGCTCCAGCACGGCGGGCGGTGCATATCTGCCCGGCCTTTCGGACTACGTGGTGCTGGTGCGCGGGCGCAGCAGCATTTACCTGGCCGGCCCCCCCTTGGTAAAAGCCGCCATCGGCGAGGATTGCACCGACGACGAGCTGGGCGGGGCCGAGACGCATGCGCAAGTGACCGGCCTGGGTGAGTACCTCACCGAAGACGACGCCCACGCCATCGCCCTGACCCGCGAGCTGATGGACAAGATCAACTGGGACACTGCACCACACGCTCCAGCCCATGGCGCCGGCTTTGCTGCACCACTGTTTGATGAGCAGGAGCTGATGGGCATCGTCCCCGCCGACGAGCGCGAGCCCTATGACGTCCGCGAGGTGATTGCACGGTTGGTGGATGGCTCGGACTTTCTGGAATTCAAGGCCGGCTATGCCCCCGAGATGATGTGCGGCCACGCTCGCATCGAAGGCCGATTGGTGGGCATTCTGGGCAATAACGGGCCCATCCAGCCTGCGGGCTCTACCAAGGCGGCGCAGTTCATCCAGCTGTGTGACCAGAGCGGCACACCGCTGCTGTTTTTGCAGAACACCACCGGCTACATGGTGGGCTCGGTGGCCGAGCGCAATGGTGCCATCAAGCACGGCAGCAAGATGATCCAGGCCGTGGCCAACGCGCGCGTGCCCAAATTCACCGTGGTGCTGGGTGGCTCGTATGGCGCGGGCAACTACGGCATGTGCGGGCGCGGCTTTGACCCGAATTTCATCTTCAGTTGGCCCACCGCGCGCACCGCGGTTATGGGTGGAGCGCAAGCCGCCAAGGTAATGGACATCGTGAACCGCGCCAAGGTCGAGCGCATGGGCATGGAGGCGAATGACGAGGCGCTCAAAGCCATGTCCGACGGGCTGCGCCTTCGGCTGGACAAGGAGAGTGCAGCACTCTTCGGTACCGCCCGCTTGTGGGACGACGGAATCATCGACCCGCGCGACACACGCCGCATTCTGGGCCTGTGCCTGGCGCTGGCTGCCGAGGCCGCTGACCGCCGGCTGAACGCCAACACTTTTGGTGTGGCCCGCCTCTGAGCGCGGCAGCCCGAACCCATCATTACAACGACCCGAGGACACCCCATGAAATTCACCTCCGAGCACACCCAGATTGCCGACACGGTGCGCAAATTTGTGGCCAACGAAATCAATCCCTTCACTGCGGAGTGGGAGAAAGCGGGCATCTTCCCGGCGCGCGCCTTGTTCAAGAAGATGGGCGACCTCGGGCTGCTGGGCATCAAGTACCCCACCGAGTTCGGCGGCATGGGGCTGGACTTCAGCTACTCCATGGTGATGGCCGAGGCGCTGGGCGACTGCAATGTGGGCGGTGTGCCCATGGCCATCGGCGTGCAGACCGACATGTGCACTCCCGCACTGGCCCGCTTCGGCAGCGACGAGCTGCGCAACCAGTACTTGGCGCCGGCCATCGCGGGCGACATGGTGGGCTGCATCGGCGTGAGCGAGGTAACCGGCGGCTCGGATGTGGCAGCCCTCAAAACCACAGCCCGCAAAGACGGCGGTGATTACGTGATCAACGGCTCCAAGATGTGGATCACCAACGGCATGCAAGCCGACTGGTGCTGCCTGCTGGCCAACACCAGTGAAGGCGAGAGCGCAGCGGGCAAAAACCCACACAAGAACAAGTCGCTCATCATCGTGCCCATGGATGCGCCGGGCATCACCCGCCAGAAGATCGAGAAGATCGGCATGCACAGCAGCGACACGGCCCAGCTGTTCTTTGACAACGTGCGGGTGCCGCAGCGCAACCTGATCGGCCAAGAGGGCATGGGCTTCATGCTGCAGATGCTGCAGTTCCAGGAGGAACGGCTCTACGGCGCGGCCAGCACGCTGCGCTCGCTGGACAACCTGATCAACCTCACCATCGACTACACCCGCCAGCGCCAGACCTTCGGTCAGCCCATCCTCAACAACCAGGTGGTGCACTTCCGTCTGGCCGAGCTGCGCACCGAGGTGGAGTGCCTGCGCGCACTCACCTACCGCGCGGTGGAGCAGTACGTGGGCGGCAAGGATGTGACCAAGCTGGCCTCCATGGCCAAACTCAAGGCGGGCCGCCTGAGCCGCGAGGTGACGGACAGCTGCCTGCAGTACTGGGGCGGCATGGGCTTCACCGCCGACAACCCGATCTCGCAGGCCTACCGCGACAGCCGCCTCATCTCGATTGGCGGCGGGGCCGACGAAATCATGCTGGGCATCATCTGCAAGCTCGAAGGCACCTTGCCCGGCAAGGCCGCGTGAGCTATGCAGGTTTCAGAACCAAATGGCCCACTGGCGCCCATGGATATTGCGCTAGTAGCTCCTGAAATAGGAGCAAATTCGCCAGCGCCAAGCTACGGGCATATCCGCGCAGAGCAGGTGGGGGCAGTGTTGCACATCACCCTGAACCGGCCTGAGGCGCGTAACGCCATGTCCCTGCAAATGGTGGCCGAGTTGCAGCAAGCTTTGCAGGCGGCTGAGGCCACTGCTGGTAGTGAAGGCGCGGTGCGCGTGGTGGTGTTGCGCGGCGCAGGCGGGCACTTCTGCGCCGGTGCGGACCTCAAAGACATGGCTGGCGCCCGCATGCGCTCCATGCAACGCGAGGCTGGCGCCCCCGACCCGATTGCGGAGGTGAATGCTGTCTTCGGCCGCCTGTGCGTGGCTTACGCCCAGACCCCGCTGGCCGTAGTGGCCGTGCTGGAAGGCACGGTCATGGGCGGCGGCTTCGGCCTGGCCTGTGTGGCCGACGTGGCGCTGGCGGATGACAGTACCTCGTTCCGTTTACCCGAGACGTCGCTGGGGGTGGTGCCCGCACAGATCGCGCCGTTTCTGGTCGAACGCTTGGGCTACTCGCAAGCCAAGCGCCTGGCAGTGACCGGCGGGCGCTTGGACGCTGCTGCGGCGCACAGAATGGGCTTGGTGCATGAGCTGTGCAGTGCTGACGACCTGCAGCAGACGCTGAACCGTGTGCTCTCCGACATATTGGCCTGCGCCCCCGGCGCCTTGGCCGCCACCAAAGCCTTGATGCAGCAAGCGCGCTTTAGCCCGGCTGCCGATCTGGTAGAGCAAGCCGCCTCCGTATTCGCCCAATCAGCGCAAAGCGCAGAGGGACTAGAGGGCATGACCGCATTCATACAAAAGCGCAAACCAACTTGGGCGGTGCAATGAAATCTATGGGAACAAATCAAGCCACTTCAAGCCTGTGGGGTGATGCGCTTTGCGTAGGTCAAGGAAGAGCCCGCAAAGCGGGCGGGGGACACGGAGCAAAGCGCATCGCCCCGCAGGCGCCATAGCAGGAGGACGCATGATGTTCAGCAAAATCTTGATCGCCAACCGCGGCGAAATTGCCTGCCGCGTCATCCGCACCGCCCGCAAGCTCGGCTATCAAACTGTGGCCGTCTACAGCGATGCCGACCGCGACGCACCCCACGTATCCCTTGCCGATGAGGCCGTGCACATCGGCCCCTCGCCCGCCGCCGAGTCGTACCTCAAGGTAGACGCCATTCTTGAAGTTGCGCGCAAAACCGGCGCAGATGCTTTGCACCCCGGCTACGGCTTCTTGAGCGAGAACGCTGCGTTTGCTAAGGCCTGTGCCGATGCGGGTGTGGTGTTCATCGGCCCGCCTCCGGACGCCATTACCGCCATGGGCGACAAGGCCTTAGCCAAGCAGCGCATGTTGCAAGCCGGCGTGCCCTGCGCACCGGGCTACTTGGGAGCGGACCAGAGCGACGCGGTGCTGACGCAGGAGGCGCACAAATTAGGCTACCCGCTGCTGGTGAAAGCCGTGGCCGGTGGCGGCGGACGGGGCATGCGCCTCGTGCGCAACGACGCTGAGCTGCAGCCCGGCCTGGAGGGCGCCCGCCGGGAAGCCATCAGCGCATTCGGCGACGGCACGCTGATGTTGGAGCGCCTGATAGACAACGGCCGCCATATCGAAATCCAGGTCTTTGCCGATGCACATGGCAATGCGGTCTACCTGGGTGAGCGCGACTGCACGGCCCAGCGACGCCGGCAAAAGGTGATTGAAGAAGCGCCGTCCCCGGTGGTCAGCCCCGCCATGCGCGAGGCCATGGGGCGCGACGCGGTGGCCGCGGCGCTGGCGGTGGGCTACCGCGGTGCGGGCACGGTGGAGTTCATCGTCGATGAGCACCTCAAACACTACTTTTTGGAGATGAATACTCGCCTGCAGGTGGAGCATCCGGTTACCGAATGCATCACCGGTTTCGACCTGGTGGAGTGGCAGTTGCAAGTAGCAGCAGGCGAGCCCTTGCCTGCGCGGCAGGAGGACATACGCCTGAGCGGCCACGCCATCGAGGCACGCCTGTATGTGGAAGACCCGTACACCGGCTTTGCGCCGCAGACCGGCACCGTGGCCTATTGGCAGCCCGAGCGTGCGTTGCAGCCCGGCATACGAATTGACGATGGCATCCGGCAAGGGAGCGTGGTCTCGCCGTTCTATGACCCGATGGTGGCCAAAGTCATCGTGCACGGGCGTGACCGTGGCGATGCCATTCGCCGCCTGCGTGCAGCATTGGCGAACGCACCTCTGCTGGGCTTGAAGAACAACGGTCGTTTCCTGAGCGATTTGGTGGATCACTCCGCCTTCCGCGAAGCGCGTATGACCACCACGTTGATTGACCAGTGGCTGGAGCAGGGTGAGCCTCTGCTGCAAGCCCCGGTGCCTTCCATGGCGGCCTGGCAAGTTGCTGCCCTGGCGCTGGCGCAGCAGCAAGGCAGCAGCTGGCGGGCCAACAGTGTGGCGGCTTACAGCGTGCAGTTGCAGTGCGGTGAAGAGGTGCGCACCGTGCGAATCAGCAGCGACGGTCAAGGCTTGACCACCATCACCATGGATGGGGTGACAGCGCAGGCCCGCGTTATCGCTTGGCAAGACGCCGTTCTGCGTCTGGAGCTGGACGGTGTGGCGCAGACCGCCATTGCCGTGTTCGCTACCGGTGCATGGCATGTGGCGCATGCGGGCTACAGCCATGTGTTCAGCGAAGTGTCGGCCTTCCCCGATGCCAATGCTTTGAAAGATGCCAGCCGTGCACTATCGCCCGTGGCCGGCAAGGTCACGCAGGTGCTGGTGGCGCCTGGCGACGCGGTCACAGAGGGCCAGCAACTCGTCTGCGTGGAGGCCATGAAGATGGAGATGTGGCTCTGTGCAGAACAGGCGGGCCAAGTGCAGGCGGTGCACACCCGTGCGGGCGAGCAGGTGGAAGCCGGCGCGGTGCTGGTGGAGCTGAGCCCCGGGTCGGATGTGGCCCCCACTGAAACACACTGAGGAATCCTATGGACAAAGCCATATTGACCTGCGCCTTGACCGGCGTGTTGACCAACCCCAAGCAGCACCCCGTACCTGTCACGCCGGCCCAGATGGCGGCGGAGGCGCGCGATGCGTTCAATGCCGGCGCCAGCATCATGCACATCCATATGCGCATGCAGGAAGACGGCCTGGGGCACATGCCCAGTTGGGATCCGGATGTCGCCGAAAGCATTGTGAATGCCATCCGCGAGGCCTGCCCGGGCGTGATCATCAACCTGACCACCGGCGTGGTGGGCAAAGACATCAGCGGCCCCTTGAACTGCATACGCCGCGTGAAGCCCGAGATTGCCGCCTGCAACGCGGGTAGTCTGAATTACCTCAAGCTCAAGGAAGACGGCAGCTGGGCCTGGCCGCCCATGGTGTTCGACAACCCGGTGTCTAAGGTGCAGCAGTTTTTGGATGTGATGCAGGAGTGCGGCACCCATCCCGAGTTCGAGTGCTTTGATGTGGGCATCGTCCGGTCGGTGACCATGTA
>DGQR01000175.1 GCA_002390825.1 Rhodoferax sp. UBA4409 | reverse complement strand
TACTGGGCGCATTTGCGCATCTTGCGGCATGTGACACCGGTAGCAGCCATGAGCCCCATCTTCATGGTGCCGGTGTTCGGAGTGTTGTGGGGGCATCTGTTTCTGGGTGAACAGTTGGGGCATGGACTGCTGGTGGGGGGCAGCCTGGTGCTACTGGCCAGTGCGCTCATCACCGGGTTCAACCCGCTGCAACGGTGGCTGGACCTGGCCAACGCCAAACCCTGAGTTTTGTCACGCAACAGTCATCCGGGCGCACCATGATCATGGGTTGCTTATTTTCACAATGAGGGACCCCATGAAAACCATGCGTTTTGCATCAACGGCAGTAGCCGTTTCGATCGCTACTTTGTTGGCTGCCTGCAGCACTCTCGGCACACCAAGCTCCGCCTACCCCACTTTGAATGGCGCCAAGCCCCTGGTCATCGGCCACCGCGGGGCCAGCGGCTATTTGCCTGAGCACACCTTGGCCGCCTATAAAAAGGCCGTCGACATGGGTGCCGATTTCATTGAGCCCGATTTGGTGGTCACCAAAGATGGTGAGTTGATTGCCCGCCACGAACCCAACATCACCGCCACCACCGACGTGTCGGCCCGCCCCGAGTTCGCCAGCCGCAAGACCACCCGCAAGGTGGACGGTGTGAACGAGACCGGCTGGTTTGCCACCGACTTCACCCTGGCCGAGCTGCGCACCCTGCGCGCCAAGCAGCCCAACGCTGCGCGCGACAAGTCGTTTGACGGCCAATTCCAGATCCCCACTTTCCGCGAAATTCTGGACCTCGCCAAGACCGAATCAGCCCGCACCGGCCGCACCATCGGCGTGTACCCTGAGACCAAGCACCCCACTTACCACGTGGATGCCGGCCTGCCGATCGAGCCACGCTTGCTGGCCCTGCTGGCCGAATACGGTTACACCAAAAAGGACTCCCCGGTCATCATCCAGTCGTTTGAAGTCTCCAACCTCAAAGCCCTGCGCAAGCTCACCCAGGTCCGCTTGGTGCAGTTGGTGGATGCCGACGATGTGGACTCCAAGGGCAACGTGACCCTGGTGGCCCCGTTCGACAAGCCTTACGACTTTGCCGTGGCCAAAGACAGCCGCACCTTCCCCGACCTGCTGACCCCTAAGGGTTTGGCAGAAGTCAAAACCTATGCTGACGGCATCGGCCCCTGGAAGCCCTACCTGGCCAGCGCTGCCCACGTGCTGGGTGCTGACGGCAAGCCGCGCGACCTGAATGGCGACGGTAAGATCACCGACAACGACCGCGTGGCCCAGCCCCCGACCGACGTAGTGAAAAACGCCCACGCCGCCGGCCTGTTTGTGCACGCCTACACCTTCCGCAGCGAAGCCCCTGGCCTGCTGTCCGACTACAAGGGCGACCCGAAAGCCGAATACAAGCGTTTCTATGCCCTGGGTGTGGATGGCCTGTTCAGCGACTTCCCTGACACCGCCGTTGCCGCCCGCGACAGCAAATAAAAGGCCCCGACCCTTATAAAAACAGCGCTTCGGCGCTGTTTTTTTTGGCTTGACCACACGCGGGTCGAGCGGACTGCAGGGCCACTCTTGCAGGTCCCAGCGCTGCAGGGGGTGCCCCGTAAAATGGGCGCCACATGACCGCTCCCGCTGCAAGCCCCCTTCCGCCACCCTCGGCCCTCCCCCGCACCAACACCCGCACTGAACTGGCCGCCCTGTGGGCGTTGGCATGGCCCATCCTGATCGGCCAGCTCGCCAACGTAGGCATGTCAGTGGTCGATGTGGCCATGGCCGGTCACGCCTCGGCGCACGACCTGGCGGGCATTTCGCTCGGGGTGTCGATCTGGAACATCATCATCATCACCCTCATGGGGTTGATGATGTCGGTAGCCCCGATGGTCGCCCACCATGTAGGCGCCCGCGAGTTCACCCAAGTCCCCCACCTGGTGCGCCAAGGCATGTGGAAGGCTCTGGGCGTGGGCTTGGTGGCCATGGTGCTCGCCCAGTTGTCCACCAATGTGTTTGACCACATGGACATCGAACCCCATGTACACGAAGTCGCCACCGGGTTTGTGCTGATCATCAGCTTTGCCCTGCCGGCCTTTGCGTGTTACCGGGTGCTGTACGGATACAGCGCCAGCCTGAACCAGACCAAACCACTGATGGTGATGTCGGTGGCAGCGTTGCTGCTCAACATCGTGGTGAATTGGCTGCTGGTGTTTGGCGTGGGCCCCTTCCCGCGGCTGGGCGGCCTGGGTTGTGCTTGGGCAACCTTGTTGTGCGTGTGGTTCAACTTCGGCGGGTTGCTGCTGTGGATGCGCCTCGCACCGACCTACCGCAGCACCTGGCCGTTTGCCGAATGGGAAGGTCCGCACCCCGCAAAGCTGTTGGCGCTATGGAAGCTGGGCTTTCCGATCGGGGTGACCTATTTCGCAGAAACCAGTGCCTTCGGGCTGATTGCCTTGTTGATTGCAGGCTTCGGCAGCCGCGAAGTGGCCGCCCATCAGATTGCACTCAATTTCACCTCGCTGGTGTTCATGATTCCTCTGAGCATGGGCATTGCCCTGCTCACCCGGGTGGGGCAGAGCCTAGGGGCCGGCGACCCGGTGGCGGCGCGCTTCAGGGCTTGGGTGGGTGTGAAAGCCGGGTTTGCTTTCGGCGTGGTCTCTGCCATCGGCATGGCAGCGGGGGCCCACCAGATCGCCTGGCTCTATACCAACGATGCCGCTGTGGCTGCAGTGGCTGCGCAGCTGCTGTTTCTGGCGGCGGTGTTCCAGTTGTCGGACTCGGCCCAAGTGGTCATCAGCAGTGCCATCCGTGGCTACAAGGTCACCCGCAGCCCGATGGTGATTCACCTCACGGCGTTTTGGGGCTTCTCGCTGCCGCTGGGTTGCGTGCTGGGCTTGGCCCCGGAATGGCTGCCATGGCGGCCTGCCCAGGGCATGGGTGCGCAGGGTTTCTGGATTGCACTGGTGGTGGGCTTGACGGTGGCCGCCGTCGGACTGCTGATCCTGCTGCGCCAGGTCACCCGTGCGCGCCTGCTAACAGGGAGCCAAGCATGAGCAACCCACTGCCCTTTTACCTGTGCTTGGCCGGCCCCACCGCGGCCGGCAAAACTGCCGCCGCGCTGGCGATTGCTGCAGAGCACCCGGCAGAGATCATCAGCGTGGATTCGGCCCTGGTCTATCAGGGCATGGACATCGGCACCGCCAAACCCGAGGCCCATGAGCTGGCCGCGGTGCCGCACCACCTGATCAACATCCGCGACCCGTTGCACACCTACAGCGCCGCCGAGTTCGTGAAAGACGCCAAGACGCTGATCACCGATATCAGCGCCCGCGGCAAGCTGCCGCTGCTGGTGGGCGGCACCATGCTGTACTTCAAGGCCTTGTTTGACGGGCTCGATGACATGCCTGCAGCCAGCCCCGAGATCCGCGCTGCCCTGGAGGCCGAAGCCGCTACCTTAGGCTGGCCGGCCATGCACGCCCAACTGGCCACCGTGGACCCGGTAACCGCTGCCCGGCTGGCACCGGCCGACAGCCAACGCATCCAGCGTGCGCTGGAGGTCTACCGGGTATCGGGGCTACCCTTGTCGTACTTTCACGCCCAGCAAGACGCTATCAAAAAAGAAGCGGCTCGCGCAGACAATACGGGCGCTAGCACCCTTTTTTCTTTAGAACCCACCGACCGCACCTGGTTGCACGGCCGCATTGCCCAGCGGTTTGACCTGATGCTGCAAGGCGGCTTTCTGGACGAGGTCAAAACCCTCATGGCGCGCGGCGACCTGCACCCCGACCTGCCCAGCATGCGCTGTGTAGGCTACCGCCAGGCTTGGGAGGCACTGACCGGCGTCTCCCCGATGGCAGAGCTGCGTGACAAAGGCATATTCGCCACACGCCAACTCGCCAAGCGGCAAATCACCTGGCTACGGTCCATGCCGAGCCGCCAAGTGATTGCCTGCGACCAAGCCGGCGCCCAAGAGACCTTGCTGCACGCCGTGCGCACCACCCTTCAACAGCGGGGCGCTCTATGACCTTGCAATTGCGTGATGTCGGCAAACACTACGGCAGCACCCCAGTGTTTGCCCATGTGAACCTGGATGTCGCACCCGGCGAGTTTGTGGCCATTGTGGGTGAGTCAGGGGTTGGCAAATCTACCCTGCTGAACTGCATGGCCGGGCTCGACAGCTGGGACCAAGGCACCGTCCACCTCGCCGGGCAAGACCTGGGGCGACTGAATGACGACCAACGGGCCCTGCTCCGGCGGGACAAGGTGGGCTTTGTGTTTCAGGCCTTCCATGTGCTGCCACATCTGGATGTCGCGCAAAACGTGGCTTTGCCGCTGATGCTGCTTGGTCGCCAGGAACCCGAACGGGTGCAGGCCTTGCTGGACGCGGTTGGCCTCGGCGAGCTAGGCGCGCGTTTGCCCCAACAGCTCAGCGGCGGGCAATTGCAACGGGTGGCCATCGCCCGCGCGCTGGTGCATCAACCCGCATTGATTCTGGCCGATGAGCCCACCGGCAACCTCGACCCCACTACCGCTGCCAAAGTCATGCAGGCCCTGGTCACCCAGTGCCGCCAACACGGCAGCGCCCTGGTGCTGGTCACGCACTCCATGGCGGCCACCGAGCATGCAGACCGGGTTTTGCATCTGCACCACGACGGGATTCGCCACCCCCACGGCTGACAAACCTGAGCGCCTGCGCTAGACTGCTTGTTACAAATTGCCCTACGTCGCCAGACGCACCTCTGTGAACTTGCCCACCCCCAGGATTCGTAGCTCGCTGCTGGTTGCCCTCGGCTTCATGGCAAGTACCGCGGCCATGGCAGCCTGCGAGCGCAAGCTGCAAGTCCCCGTATCCCCGACCGGCCAGAGCCTCACAGTCAACGGCGAACGGGTCGGCGGAATTTACAAAGACCTGCTAGACGCCATTTCCAGCAAAAGCAAATGCACTTTTGTGTTCAGCCCCGTACCACGGGCCCGACAGGAGCGCTTGTTTGAGGTGGGCCAAGCGGATGTGATGCTCGCTGTCACACGGTCGCCCGAGCGCGACGCCGCCGGTATTTTCATCCCTATGGTGCGCAACCGCGCCGCTATCATTTCTTTCGGCAGCGCGGAAAGAAAGGCGTATACGAACAGCCCTGAATTGCTCAAGCAAAGCAACGTCAAATTAGTGGCTGTGCGGGGATTCAACTTTGGCCCCCACTATTCGGGATTGCTCGACGCTATGCAGGCAGAAGGCCGTCTAGTGCTGGAGCCGGACCCGATAGGGGTGGCCCGTTGGCTTCGCAGCAATCCGAACGACGTCACCCTCATGGCCCCGATCACGCTTTATGGCGCGCTGATGGATGACGATCGCATGAAAGACATGCTCGATACGATGCGCGTCGAGCCAATGGACGACATGCCCTGGGGCGAAAGCGGCGTCTACCTCTCCCGCACGTCGATGCCCGCCGAAACTTTGAAGTACCTGAGGAACGCCATTCAACGAGAAACCCGCAGCGATTACCTGTACAAAAAGTTCAGCGCTATCTATCCCCCGTTCGTACTCAAGGGCAGTGTGATGCCGCTAGTCAGGTAAACGGGAATAGAGAACCTCCTGCGTCAGCCCCCCACAACACTTCCAAGGTACCGACCAAAAAAAACCACCGCAAGCGGTGGTTTTTTTGTTGGCCGAAACGAATCAGGAAGATTTCTTGCGACGCGCTGCTGCGCCAATCGCGAGCAAACCAGCCAGCAACATCGCATAGGTTTCCGGTTCGGGAACCGCAGCGGTGATGCTCAACAAGGTGTAGTCCGATTGGTTGGTGCACTTGCCTTCGCCGCAGGCACCCTTGGCCGCACCAAAAGTCACCTGGCTCACCAGCTTATTGCCAAACGGGTTGGCCACAGACCAAGCGCCACCTTTATTCACAGTAGCCGGGCTCAAATTGGTCACTTGCGTGCTGGAGCCGTTCCACAGTGCCACGGTGTTTCCGGTGGCAATCAGGCTGAAATTGGCGGTGGTGTGGTCGGCATACAAGACCGAGACAATGGCTTTCTCTTGCACATCGTGGTATTCGGAACCATTGAACAAGAGGCCGACGCTGAAGTTTTTAACCAGCACACCGCGGGAGAAAGAACCGGTAATGGTTTCACCGATGTCGATTTCACCAGGGGTACGGCCGTTACCGTTGCCTGGAGACACCCCGACGCCCTTGTAGCCGCCTTGCGGATCCTTAAAACTGAAACGCGCGTTTGCATCACCGTTCTTGGCCGCGAAACTGGCCACTGTGCCACCCAGGAACGTGGTGCTGTAGGTGCTGCTCAAATTGGTGAAATTGGCGCCGTAAATGGTGTCGAACGTATTCGCTGGCGACACGGTTGCTTGCGCAGACAAAGCAGCCATCGCAAGACCGGTAACTACCGCGAAGCGCTTCAAGTTGGAAGTGAACATGAGGAGGGCCTTCTCAAATATGACGCAAGGTTACCGGTTCTCCGCTATTTTTTCGATGAGCCGAATGGACTGTTGCCCGGGCTTTTTTCACCAAATCGGGCAAAAAACACCATCTTGCAGCCGGTAACCCCGCACCGCCATCGCACGGGCCTCGGCTTCATCGTGGGTCACCCACAGCGTGGCCATGCGGTGCTCGGCAATATGAGCCTTGAATTCGGCACGTAATTGCAGACGCAGGTCGGCATCCAAAGCGGAAAAAGGCTCATCGAGCAACAAGGCCCGCGGGCGCGTGATCAAGGCCCGGGCCAGCGCCACCCGCTGCTGC
>DGQR01000129.1 GCA_002390825.1 Rhodoferax sp. UBA4409 | reverse complement strand
ACCGGTCGACGAGCGTGAGGCCGTCTTTGTCCTCTGGCGAGACGCGGCACGGACTCAGCCCGTCTTTGAGGCTGAGCACCAGGTCAGGGTGCGTGGGGGGCTGCACTGGGTTCTGCAA
The DNA here is from genome assembly GCA_002390825.1 of Rhodoferax sp. UBA4409. Lineage (GTDB taxonomy): Bacteria > Pseudomonadota > Gammaproteobacteria > Burkholderiales > Burkholderiaceae_C > Allorhodoferax. The sequence goes on along the minus strand of DGQR01000129.1, from coordinate 33,092 downwards.
AAAGCGAGATTTGAGCGGGATGACCAAGGTGCCGTGTTCCGGGTGACCGGTACCACCCAGGACATTCACACCCGTAAATTGGTGGAGCTGAACCTGCGGCAGTCTGAGCAGAAGTTTGCGACCGCATTTCAATCCAGTCCGGTGGCGGCCTCGATTGCGACGCTGGCCGAAGGGCGATTCGTTGAGGCCAACGAGAAATACCAGCGTGACTTCGGCTGGGCCCGTGCCGAGTTGTTGGGCAAGACCGCGCTGGAGATGGGTTTCTGGCCTGAGAGCGAGATGCGGCTCCAGTGGCTGCGCGCGCTGAAGGCCAGGGGCAGTGTGGTGGACTACGAGACGAGCTGGGTGCACAGGAATGGCGATATCCGCAAGGTCAGCATCTCGGGGGAAATCATTGACCACAGTGGCGTCCCGTGCATATTGGCTTTTGTCACTGACATTACTGAGCGCAAGGCGGCCGAGGCCCAAATTCACAGCTTGGCTTTTTTTGACGCACTGACAGGTCTGCCGAACCGCCGACTGTTGCTTAACCGGCTGGAGCTCGCACTGGTAACGGCCCAGCGCAACCACCGATTGGGGGCGTTGCTGTTTATTGATCTCGACAACTTCAAAACACTGAACGATACCTTTGGCCATAACAAGGGGGACCAGCTATTGCGGCAGGTTGCGGAGCGTCTGGTCGCCGCAGTCCGTGACGGCGATACGGTGTCGCGTTTGGGGGGCGACGAGTTCGTCATCTTGCTCGATGACTTAGCGGACGATGCGTTGCTGGCCGGTCGGCAAGCCGAGGTCATTGCAGGAAAAATCTTGCTGGAGCTTGACCGCAGTTACGAGATTGGAGAGATCCAGTTCCACAACACGCCCAGCATTGGCGTGACCTTGTTCGGCGACCGGCTTGAAGGCACTGAAGAGCCACTCAAGCGGGCGGATACGGCCATGTATCAGGCCAAGGCTGCGGGCCGAAATACGGTCCGGTTTTTTGATCCGATGATGCAAGCCGCCGTTTCCGCCCGCCTGCAGCTGGAGACGGACTTGCGGTCCGCCATGGGCGGGGCAGAGCTTTTTTTGCTGTACCAGCCCCAGGTCGATGAGCGCGGCCGGATCATCGGTGCTGAGGTGTTGGCACGCTGGGAGCACCCGCAGCGTGGGTTGATTTCGCCGGTTCACTTTATCCCTGTGGCAGAAAGCAGCGGGCTGATTCTGCCTTTGGGGGAGTGGATCATTCGCAGCGCCTGTGAACAGCTGAGGCAGTGGGCCGATCAACCCGCGCTGCAAGGCCTGGAGTTGGCTGTGAATGTCAGCGCCCGGCAGTTTCGGGATCCGGAATTCGTGCCCATCGTTCTGAGGATCCTGCAAGAAACGGACGTCAATCCCCAGCGCCTCAAGCTGGAGTTGACCGAAAGCATGCTGATTGAAGGTGTTGATTTGGTGATTTCCAAAATGAAGCTGCTCAAGGCCCATGGGCTGGGCTTTGCTCTGGATGATTTCGGCACCGGCTACTCTTCGCTGGCTTATCTCAAGCAGTTACCTTTTGACCAGATCAAGATCGACCAGAGTTTTGTGCGGGACGTGCTGGACGACCCGAACGACGCAGCTATCGCCCGCATGGTTATTGTGTTGGCGGAAACGCTGGGCCTGAAGGTGATCGCGGAGGGGGTAGAGACCCAAGCGCACTGCGCACTGTTGATGGAGCTGGGGTGCAAGGGTTTTCAGGGCTTCTATTTCAGCCACCCGGTGAGCGCCAGTGCAATGGAGCAGGTCATGCGCCATCCAAGGTTGCCATGAGCAGCTCTTTTTAGCTGGCAGCATCTCCGTTTTTTATGCGCTGAATGGCCAGCGCTTGCTCCACGTCAGCTGAAAAACTTTGTTTCCCTCTGACCCAATGTGCGCCTGAAAGCCTGCCTCCAGCAAAGTAGGCGAAAATAGAGGGCTTTTCGTAACCGGCACTACCGGCATTCATTTCCGGCCTGGTTTTTTCATCTTTTGCCCACCCCAAGCTTGTCCATGCACGACGTAAATTCCTCGAAGATCTCTGTTGAGAAGATCGGCGGCACCTCGATGACCGCCTTTGGTGATGTGCTGCGCCACATCATGCTGCACAACCCCGCACGCATTTACGGCCGTATCTACGTGGTGTCTGCCTACTCCGGCGTGACCAACCAGCTGCTGGAGCACAAGAAAACTGGCGAGCGCGGCATTTACGCTCTGTTCGCTGAGGGCAAGGGTTACCAGGACGCACTGACCGGTTTGGCAGCCAGCCTCAAAAAGCTGAACGCCGGTTATGCCGACATTGGCTTGCCTTTAGCGGTGGCAGATGCGTTTATCGACCAGCGCATTGCCCAGGCTCGCGAGTATTTGGGCGCCATGCACCATGTGCTGGCTAGCGGCTACCTGAGCCGCAAGGATGTGCTTTTGGCTGCCCGCGAAGTGCTGGCCTCCATCGGCGAATCGCACAGTGCGTTCAACTCGGTGGAAATCCTCAAGTCCAATGGCGTGAACGCGGTCTTGATGGACCTCGCCGGTTTCGACGACAACGAAGCCTGGAGCATCGATGAGCGCATCGCTCACAGCTTCAAAGACCTAGATCTGGCCAATAACGTGATTGTGGCCACCGGTTACACCAAGGGCACCGAAGGCATCATGCGCGAGTTCGACCGCGGCTACTCTGAGGTTACCTTCAGCAAGATCGCGGTAGAAGTGCGCCCCGCAGAAGCGGTGATCCACAAAGAATTCCACCTGTCGTCTGCCGACCCCAACCTCGTAGGTCTGGAAAACGCCATTGTGGTGGGCGCCACCAACTACGACGTAGCCGATCAGTTGGCAGACGTGGGCATGGAAGCCATTCACCCCAAGGCGGCCAAGCCGATGGAACTTGCCGGTATCCCGATCCGCCTGAAAAACACCTTTGAGCCGGACCACCCCGGCACCCTGATCACCAAAGACTTCGTGGGTGAGCGTGCCCGTGTGGAGATCGTGACTGGCACTGACAAGGTCACCCTGATTGAGATCCATGACCCCAGCATGGTGGGCACGGTCGGCTTTGACGCCAGCTTGATGCAGGTGTTCTGCAAGCACGACATCAGCTACATCCTGAAAGCCACCAACGCCAACTCTATTGCTCACTTGGTGTGGGACAACCAGGTCACGCCTGAACTCGTGGCTGAGCTGGAAGAGCTGTACCAAGTGGTCACCGTCAAGCCCAGCGCGATTGTCTGCACTATCGGCTCCAATATTGGCATTCCCGGTGTGCTGGCCAAAGCAGCCCAGGCATTGGCGGATGCACAGGTCAACGTGAACTGCGTGTCGCAAACCCTGCGCCAAGTGAACATGCAGTTTGTGATTGAGCGTGCAGACTACAAAACCGCCGTGATCGCGCTCAACATGGCGCTGTGTGTTAACTCGGGTACGCCAGTACCCCGCGTCTGATCACATTTCAGTTCGCTGTAAATTTGATAGCAAGCTGCGCAGATCCCACAAGGGCTGCGCAGCTTTTTTATGGGTCAGGCGAAAACCCGTTCCCAGACCCAGTAAGCGGCCAGTGCGAACAGTGCGATAGACCCGCCGCGCACCACGACGCTGCCGTACCAAGCTTGCCGCACAAAGAGTTGGGACACAACTACCCACAGCAACACGGCTAGTAGTTGACCTGCTTCGACTCCGAGGTTGAATCCAAACAAGGCCCAGCCCAAGAGGGCAGAGGGTGCCGCCGCTTCGGTGAGCAGGCCCGCAAACCCGTAGCCATGAATCAGCCCGAAGCCCAACGCAAGCCGCCACGGGCTGAGCACTTTGACAGGAAACACGTTCAGCAGCGCAGTCACGCCGATCGAGGCGGCTATAACGGGCTCCACCCATTCTGGTGATGCGGACGTGATGCCCAAACTAGCCAACGCCAGGGTGATGGAGTGCCCGACTGTGAAGGCTGTGACAGTGCACAGCAAAGCCCACCACGGCCTGGTATCGGCCAGTTGTCCCGGAGCAGACTTGCGGCCCAGAACAAGCTGCAGTGGCAAAACCAGCGCGAGCAAAAACGCAAGGTGGTCATAACCCTCAAGCAGGTGGTGCATGCCCAAACCAAAGTAGCTCAGCACAGTCTGGCCTACGCCGGTAGGTGCCGCTTGGCTCGCTTCATTCCGACGCACGAGCATGATGGGCTCTGATTGCTGTGGGGAAGCGGTCGTCAGCAGGTCACGCCCGTTGACATTGCCGCTCACGAGCAGGCGGTGGTTTTCGTCTTCAGTTTTGAATAGCGTGTAGCGGATGCTTTCTAGCGCTGCACAGTTTGCTGTGCTGTAAAGCTTGATATAGGCCCCGTCGCTGTAACGCTCTAGTCCTGCATATCGCCATTGCAGCGGGCAGCTGCCGTTGGCACTCTGGATCAATGCGTTGCTTTGGATGAGGGCTTCCACCGCAGCCGTAGCATCTTGTACTTCACCGAAGGTGACGAGTCCGTCTGCATTGGCGTCTATGGGTAAGACGACATCCAGGTCTTTGATGGCTACTGCCAGCTGCAGTGTCACTTGTTCAGCGGTCTGCTTTACATCGAGGTAGGCATCACTACCCTTGTGCGCCAAGGCGGGTATGGCGATGAGCGCACTGCATAAGAAAGCGATCATGTGCTTCATGATTTTTCTCCCTGGATGCGCGCATCCACAATGCCAATGCGTTGCATCTCACCGCGCAAGCGGGCCAGCGCAGGTAGGTCGCTGGCGGCACGTGCACTTTGGATGGCTACCCACCAGTCAATCGGCTCTTTTTGCAGATCAAGGTTTCGCTCTGCCATCGTCACAGCGCCTGCGAAATCTTCATCCAGCCACAGGGCTACCAAGGCCTCTTCCCGGCCATGAAGTTCCAGTTTGTCACCGCGTCGCTTCAGCTCGGCCTGCCGCTCGCGCAATGTTTGCCGTAACTCTGCCCAGGTCGGGTCACCAGCACGTTTTTTCGCGGTTGCTTGCCTGAGCAGCACTGCGTCTGTTGCAGGCAGGCCTGTTAGAACCTTGAGTGCATCTTGGTGTTTTCCGGTGCGCAGCAGCAAATCAGACAGTGCGATGCTGGTGTAAAGGTCAGATTCTTGTTTCAGGCTGCTTTGGTAGGCCTTGAGGGCTGCGCCATCTTTGCCAGCACGCTCTTCGCTCTCCGCCAAGAGCGACAAGAGCCAGCTGCGGGTTGCTGCGTTGTCGGCAGCAGAAATCAGCGTTTGCAGACCTGCGCGCGCCTCGTTGGTTTTGCCTTGGAGCGACTGGGTTTCCAATTGGCAAGCCTGGGCGTACAGCGCTTGTCCAGCTTGGCCCACCGCCTCGCAAGCCTGCAGCGCACGTGCATAGTTGCCGGCGAGCCGCTCAAGCGTTGCCAGATTGAGCCAGCCTTGCGCTTGCGCGGGGTTGAGTTTGAGTGCACGCGTCAGGGCACTACGGGCCTCGCTGAATTCATGCCGACCTTGCTGAACAGTGGCTTGCAGCACCATTAGATCGGTGGGGGCATCTGGCTTGTTCCACCATGGGGTCAGCATGGCTTGGGCGCGGCCCCAGTAGCGGGTGTCGCCCGTCTGGCGCGCGGCCGTGATCAGTTCGCGGGCTGCTAATGCTGCAGCTTCAGGGTTGGCTGAGGTGGCCGTCTGGCCAGCGGCCCGGTTTTTGGTGATCAGAGGCAGCTTTTCAATGACCTGATCACGCTGCGTCGCGGTGATCGGTGTTGCGGCATGCGCCGCGTGCAGTGACACGACAGCCCCTAGGCAAACCCACCAAATCTTGTTCATCTGAAGACTCCCCGAAGTCGCACACACATTGTGGTTTGAAATGAAAACGGGAACAACATGTTCCCGTGACGCAGGGCACAGCGTGCGCTGTGCCCTGGTGGTTTGAGTGCACTCAGTGCATCAAATGTCGGCAGGTTCGTCGGTATCGCTGGTTGCCAGATTGACCGAGCCCAGCGCTGCAGGTTCCGATGTGTCGTTGGTGCTCGCCGATGACAGACGCTGAGCTTCCGAGACAACCACTGCTGTGCGAGATTCCACACCTGCCACGATATCGGCGCCTGGGGCGTTCTGGGTGAGCGGGTCCACACTGCTACCGCCGCCGCCGCAGGCACCCATCAAGCCGAGGGCCATCACAGCGGGTAGGGTCCATTTGTTGATACGCATGGCTTTGACTCCTTAGTTCACTGCGCCTGGGTTTGGCGTATTGAGGTAAGGGAAGCCGGATAAGAACGGCACGGTAGCTTGGTCTACAGCGTCATGGATCTTGGCAGAGTCAGCACCGAGCGGCACGCTGGAGGGCTTGCACTGGGATGTCAGGCTAGGCACCCCGGGAACCCCGTTCAAGCCCAGTGCATTAGAGTCACCATTGATTACGCACAAGCCGCCCAAGACAGCGACCAAAGCGATGTCTACCACGTCGTCCTTGGGGCGACGGCCGTTCGGGAAGCCGGCGTTGTCAGTGCCGCCCGCCAATGCATTTCCAGCCACGCCCAAGCGGTTTTGGTCAGCAAAGGGCACAGGCGCCTTGCTGGTGTCCAATCGCAGCATCTCGGAAGGTGTGGCATTGGTCGGCTTGTTGATGCCGTTGATACCGGTCAAGAAGACAGTCGCCAAATCTGTGCGGGGCAGATTGGTCGGCGCCACAGCCGTCGCGTTACCCGCTAACACCAGTCCCAACAGCGCTGGCAGTGTGGGGTTGGTGACATATGTCAAAAACTGGGTGTCGTCTTGTGGTTTGGAGGCATTGAACTTGTCTTTGTCTTTCACACCAATGACCAGCTCGTTTACGAGCGGGTTACCCAAGCGGGATACCTGCACCCAAGCGCCACCGGCCTTTTCGCTTGCCTGATGGCCAGAGGCAGGCTTGCCGTTGAGCAAGCGGGCTTGGCGCATGCTGGCGGTAGTCCAGCCACCGATGACAGGGTCTGTGCCGGCAGTCAAACAGCTCTTATGGATTTCCATCGCGATGCTGGTGACGTTTGACTTTTGGATGATGTGGTTACCACCCATACCTGCGGCATCTTTGTTGGCGGGGTTCAGCAAAACGCCCGTCGTCGAATTCACCAGGTCAAAAACGGTGCCAAGGTTGACCGCAAAGCCCTCCTGCCGCTGACCGACGAAGACCTTGCCCGGCATGTTGCAGCCTGGAATCGTCATCTCGTGGATGTGCTTGTTAGCGTATGTTTCGTAGCTGGATTTAACACCCAGTGTTTTTTCACCAATGTAGTCCACTGGTTTTTCGAAAGTTGCGCTGCCACCGCTGGCCTTCACGATCGACGAGGAAGTGCCCTTGCGACGGTCACCGCGCACCACGTTGACGGTATAGGTTTCGTTCAAATTGAGGTTGGCATCGTTAACGTTCGCCACTGTGCCGGCCTGAATGAGGGGAATCGCGACATTTTTGGCACTGCCGATATCCAAGCCCACATTGTTGAGTTTGTTGTTGAACTTGAACTGGAAGGTCAAGTCCTCTTTGGCATCACCGTTATTGTCGATATGGATTTCGTACAGCGCGTTCGGATCCATCGAGAAGTAGTTGGGGCCGCCATACGGTGTCTGCAGTGGCTGGTAGTTGGCAATCAGGGTGACGTAGTCAGAGCGCCCCCCGGTCCCGTTAGCTGCCACACCTTCATAGCTCCGGAACATGTAAAAGTCCGTGCCATCCACTTTGGGGCTGGTGGTGATGAAAGGCGCTTCACGATGGCTGGAGGCCATTGCGCTGCCTGCTACTGTGGCCATTAAGCAGGCCATGACGATGCTGCTGCGTTTGAATTTCATGCGGTGCTCCGGTGTGTTAGACGAGTTCGTGCCGACTGGCACACTGGATACGCGATACGCAGCGCGGTGGATTCAGTTTTTTGTTGAGCAAGCCAAAAAAAATATTTTGGCTGCACAAACCGCCACTGAGCCACTGGCTTCGTATTTCGACCAGTTGACTCAAATATAACGTTTATTTGTGATTTGTGTTTGAAATTGTTAAAAAATCAAACTCTGTGTTTTTCCAGTTTCCGGCTGAGTGTCCGCCGGTGCATGCCAAGTCGCCGGGCTGCTTCGGAAATATTGAAATCACTCTCGGCCAGCACTTCGTGGATGCGCTCCCATTCCAAGGTCTTGATTGAGCTGGACCGGTTGGTCAGGGCCACCTCGGTGTTGCCTTCGTCCAGACCAAAGGCGGCCTCAATGTCATCGGTATTGGAAGGTTTGGCCAGGTAATGGCTTGCGCCCAGTTTGATCGCCTCGACGGCCGTGGCGATGCTTGCAAATCCGGTGAGCACCACAATGCGCATGGCCTCGCTGTGGGCGTGAAGCGCGCGTACACAGGCGAGCCCGCTGGCCTCGCCTTTGAGCTTGAGGTCGACCACAGCAAACTCCGGGGTGTGTGCAGCTAGCAAGACCTCCACGCCCTGAAGACCATCCGCACGCAGCACCCGGTAACCGCGTCGCTCAAAAGAGCGGGTCAGGGTGCGGGCAAAGGCTTCGTCGTCTTCAACGATCAGGAGCAGGCGGTCAGTGTCCATGGGTTGCTTCAGGTACGGTTTCGGGCATGGAGAGTTCGTTCATTGACAGCGTAATCGTGACGCGGGCACCGCCGGACTGCAGGTTTTCGGCGCGCAAGCTGCCGCCGAGAGTGCGAGCGACATTCATGGACAAAAAGAGCCCCAGTCCGCCGCCTGGCTTGCCCTTGGTGGATTGGTAGGGTTGCCCAAGTTGGGACAGCACTTGGGCATCAAAGCCGGGTCCGCGGTCGGTAATCGTGATGCACAGCACATCTGCATCGCGGCTGGCATGGAGTTGCACCCATTGGGGCGAAGCATCGCGCGCGTTGTCCAGCACGTTAAACACCATTTGCTCAAAGGTGGTGTCCGCGACCATGGCCGCGTCGTCGTTGATTAGGTTGTCGTACACAAAGGTCCCGACATTGCGGGTGGCCCGCCACTCGCGCACCAAGTGATCCAGGAATTCGCGTGCAGTGGTTTGGCTGGAGTGCTCGCCGCGGGTTTCGCCTGCAGAAAGCAAGATGCCGCTCACAATGCTTTTGCATCGTTGCACCTGGGCCTCCATTTCGGCAATGTCCTCTTTGAGGCTTGTATCCCGCATGACGGCGGGCATGTGCTTCCAGTCCCCCAGAATCACGGCCAGGGTGGCTAAAGGGGTGCCCAACTCATGGGCGGCGCCCGAGGCGAGCAAGCCCATACGAACAATGTGCTCTTCCTCAGCGGCGCGTTGCCGGGCTGCAGCCAGGCGCGCATCGCGGCGGCGCAGGTTGGTGTTGATGCGGGTGATAAACACCACCACAAGCACCGCGTTGAGCAGAAAGCACACCAGCAAGCCCAGCACGTAGGGGCTGGACAATCCATCCTGCAAGTTCGGTGCAAGTGGCAAAGGCAGGCTGGAGGTTGCCAAAAACGCGACGCAGGCCGACGCGATCGCGACGATGGAGCCGATATACCCACCCCTGAGCAGCATCGCCCCCACCGCGATTTGCAGCAGATACAAAAAGACGAATGGGTTGCTGATGCCTCCGCTCAAATAGAGCTGGGCGGTCAGTGCCGCTACATCGACCAGCAGCCCGATGAACAGCTCCACCTCATGCACTGCTTGTCGGGTGTGCCAGCGCAGTAAACAAGCGAGGTTGAAAAACGCCATGGCGCCAACGATGGCCAGCATGGGTTCCACCGGGATCTTCATGCCCAGGCTGTAGTGCGTGGCTTGAATGGTGAGTAGCTGTCCGGCCGCAGCAATCCAGCGCAGCTGTATCAGCTGGTGGAGGTTTCGCAGGCCGGCGTAGGCATCGTTTCGCGGTGAGGGCGCGGTCGGCGCTGCGGTGAGGGAATTAGCGCGGGTATCCATGGGCGGTATTGTGGCCTCCACGGCGCAACCGCCGCTCATAACGGACCACAAACCCTCCAGCTACCAGCACCATCACGGCAAGACCGAACCAGGTGACGGCGTATACCAAGTGGCTGTTGCTAAAGCGAACTACTGTCAACCCTTCCCGCGGCCACGGGCCAGCGGAAGAGGGGCGGGCTTCAAGGTTGTTATTCAGGGTGTTATCCGGCAAGCCGGAATCCAGGAAAAATGGCGCAGGACCTTTGAGTTGTTGCGCTTGGGCAATCGCGGTAACGTCGCGTGAAAACCAGCGTTGTGACGCAGGGTCGTTTTTCCGCAAAAAGCCACCGTCGGGTTCTGATTTGCGCAGCAAGCCCTGAATGCTGACATTCGCCACAGGTGCACCGCTCGCACCGGAAGGTGGCTGCCATTGCGCGCGTTGGGCGGCAGGGATGAAGCCCCGATTCACCAGCAGGCTAGACCCGTCTGATAGCGCCAGTGGTGTCAGGACCCAAAACCCGGAGCCCAGCGCGGTGGTAGCTTGCGTGAGCACCGTTTTGTCAGTCAGCCACTGGCCGGTGGTTTTGACAAAAAGATACTCAAAATCAGCAGGCTGCAGGCCATCCCACTGCTGGCTGTCTGGCAAGGCCACAGGGGGTTGTTGTAAGCGCTGGGTTACGCGCTCGATCAGCTCCAGTTTCCAGGTGCGGCGCTCAAGTTGCCAGGTTCCGAGCCGCAACAAGCCCACTACAAGCACGAGGCAAAGTACGGCCACAAAGACCAGCCGCCACCTTGAGTGCTCGCCGACTTGCGGTTGAAGCGGCGAATCACTCAAGGTGCGTTACCTAGGCTGGGTTTAGAGGCCGGCCTTGGGCGCTGCGGCTGGTGCTGCTTGCTCCATCGCTGGCATGTCGGTGTGGCTCGGCATCATGTTGGTGTTCATGTGGAACATGACCCACAGAGTGCCCGCAATCGCGATGGCGACGAACACCACGGTGAAGATGGTGGACAGCAAGGTCCAACCGCCCTCCACCTTGCCGTTCATGTGCAAGAAGTAGAACATGTGCACCAGAATTTGAATGACCGCAAAGCCACCCAGCACCATGACAGCAGTGGGGCGGTCGGAGATGACCTTGGCCATGACCAACCAGAACGGTATAGCCGTCAGGATGATGGAAAGCAAGAAACCCGTCATGTAGCCCGAAAAGGTGCTGTGGGGTTCATTGGCATCGTGGCCGCCGTGCGCGTGGTCATCGTGCCCGTGCGACGCATGAGAATTGTGTGCGCTCATTTACAGCACTCCCATCAAATAAACGAAAGTAAAGACACCGATCCAGATCACGTCCAAGAAGTGCCAGAACATGGACAAACACATGAGGCGCCGGTTGTTGGCTGGTGTGAGGCCGTGCTGCTTGATCTGGATCATCAGAACGACTAGCCATACCAAACCGAACGTCACGTGGAGGCCGTGGGTACCCACCAGGGTGAAGAAGGCCGACAAGAATGCGCTGCGTTGCGGTGTAGCCCCTTGGTGAATCAAGTGATAAAACTCGTACAACTCCAGAGCCAGGAAGCACAGGCCGAAAAGGCCCGTCACTGCCAGCCAAATCAGGGTTCCTTTAACATCGCCGAGTTGCTTGCGCAGCATGGCAAATCCGAAGGTGATGGACGACAGCAGCAGAAACGCTGTGTTGATGGCTACCAGCGTCAGATCAAACAGCTCCGCTCCGGTAGGGCCAGCCGCATAGCTGCGGCCCAAGACGCCGTAAGTCGCGAACAGGGCTGCGAAGATGAGACAGTCGCTCATCAGGTACAGCCAGAAGCCGAGGGCCGTTCCGTTTTCAGGATGCGGCTCATGGGCCAAGTGGTACTCGCGGGGCGAGAGCGCGCCGGCAGCGGCGCCGTGGGAGTTGTTCATGTTAGACATGGCGGGCCAATTGAAGTGTGCGGGCTTCTTCGGAGGCATTCACTTGCGCAGCCGGAATGTAGAAGTCACGCTTGTAGTTGAAGGTGTGGGCGATGGATACCAAGAGCAGCGCAGCAAACGATGCACCGGCGAGCAACCACATATGCCAAATCAAGGCGAAGCCGAATACCAGAGACAAAGCAGAGATCACAACGCCTGCAGCGGTATTGGCCGGCATGTGGATCGGCTCAAAGCCCTTCAAAGGGCGCTTGTAGGCGTGCTTTTTCATGTCCCACCAGGCGTCAATTTCGTGAACCACGGGTGTGAATGCAAAGTTGTAGTCAGGTGGTGGGGATGAGGTCGCCCACTCCAGGGTGCGGCCACCCCATGGGTCGCCGGTCCAATCCCGCAGCTCTTCGCGCTTGAGGTAGCTCACCAGCAATTGGATAAGGAAGCAGGCGATACCGCCGGCAATCATGGCCGCGCCGATCGCTGCAATCACAAACCAGATCTGCAGCGATTGGTCTTCGAAGTGGTTGGCGCGGCGTGTAACACCCATCAGGCCCAGCACATAGAGCGGTGTGAATGCCACCCAGAAGCCGACGACCCACAGCCAGAAGGAGCGGACACCCCACTTGTGGTCGAGTTTGTAGCCAAAGGCCTTGGGGAACCAGTAGTTGATGCCTGCGAACATGCCGAACACCACACCGCCGATGATCACATTGTGGAAGTGTGCGATCAGGAACAAGCTGTTGTGCAGCACAAAGTCAGCGGGTGGCACAGCCAACAACACGCCAGTCATGCCGCCCAGGGCAAAGGTGATCATGAAGGCAACCGTCCACATCATCGGCAACTCGAAGCGGATCCGCCCCTTGTACATGGTGAACAGCCAGTTAAAGATCTTCGCGCCCGTGGGGATCGAGATGATCATGGTCGTGATACCGAAGAAGGTATTCACGCTTGCGCCGGATCCCATGGTGAAGAAGTGGTGCAGCCACACCACGTAAGACAGGATCGTGATACACACCGTTGCGTACACCATAGAGGTATAGCCGAACAAGCGCTTTTTGCTGAATGTAGCCACGATTTCGGAGAACACGCCGAATGCCGGCAGGATCAGGATGTAGACCTCTGGGTGGCCCCAGATCCAAATCAGGTTCACGTACAGCATGGGGTTACCGCCCAGCTCGTTGGTGAAAAAATTGGTACCTACGTAGCGGTCCAGGGACATGAGCACCAAAGCCGCTGTCAGGACCGGGAACGACGCCACGATCAAGGCGTTGGTGCAAAGTGCTGTCCAGGTGAACACCGGCATGCGCATCAAGGTCATGCCGGGGGCGCGCATTTTGATGATCGTGACGATCAAGTTGATGCCAGAGAGCGTGGTCCCGACCCCTGCAATCTGTAGCGCCCAGATGTAATAGTCCAAACCGGTACTCGGGCTTTGTGCACCCAAGTTGGAAAGAGCCAGCCATCCGGAAGTGGAGAACTCACCCAAGAACAGCGAAAACATCACCAGAATGGCACCGGCGGTCGTCATCCAGAAGCTGAAATTATTCAGGAACGGGAATGACACGTCCCGCGCGCCAATTTGCAGCGGAATCAGGTAGTTCATGAGCCCAGTGACTAATGGCATGGCCACGAAGAAAATCATGATCACACCGTGGGCCGTGAAGATCTGGTCATAGTGATGCGGCGGCAGGTAACCCATGTTGTCGCCGAAGGCCATGGACTGTTGCAAGCGCATCATCACGGCATCTGCAAAGCCGCGCAGCAGCATCACCAAACCGAGCACCATGTACATGATGCCGATCTTTTTGTGGTCGATGCTGCAAACCCAATCACGCCAGAAAGGACCCCAGAGGCGGAACTTGGTCATCAGGGCAAACACGCCCAAACCACCCAGTACGACCATGATGAACGTTCCCAAAATAATGGGGTCATGCGTCATGGGCACAGCGTCCCAGCTCAGCCGGCCAAGCGCCCAGTGGGTATCAGTCAAAGTTTGTGAGGACATATAAAGTCTCTTTAGCAATGCACCCGTGGCCACCATAGGCCACCGGAGCGAAAGTTATTGTTGGATGACGGCGCGGTTGGCGTTGCGTGTCTCGAGCGCCGCGATCACTTGGTTCGCGTTTTGCACGGTGCAAACATCTTGCGGCATGCTCAGTCCCATGGCTTTCACGTAGGTTTGGCCACCACGGGCGTCGATCGCCATCATGTGGTGCATGCACATTTTTCCGTCTTCGACACAACGGTTCAGCACCTTGTCGTACAGGCCGGCTTCGACGCTGGCAAAGCGCTGCACCGGATCACGTTCACTGGGCTTGACCAAGTTTTGGTAAGTGGCGCGATCCAGCGCCTTGCCTTCGGTTTTGGCTTTGTTCACCCACTGCGCAAAGTCTTCATTGCTCAAACCGTGAAATTTGAAAGTCATGCCCGAAAAACCGGCGCCGCTGTAGTGCGAAGACATGCCTTTGAACACGCCAGGACGGTTGATCACGGCGTTCAGTTCGGTTTGCATGCCGGGCATGGCATAAATCATGCCCGCCAGATCCGGCACATAAAACGCGTTCATGGTCGATGTGGACGTCAGCTTGAACAGAATGGGCCGATCCACAGGTGCAGCGAGCTCATTCACCGTAGCAATGCCTTGTTCGGGGTAGAAGAACAGCCATTTCCAGTCCATCGCCACCACTTGCACTTCCATTGGCTTGACGTCAGCCGGCAGGGCGCGCTGTGCATCAATACGGTCCAAGGGGCGGTAGGGGTCGAGTTTGTGGGTGCCGATCCAGGTCAGGGCGCCCAGCGCGATGATGATCAAGAGGGGAACTGTCCAGATCACGAGCTCCAAGGACGTGGAGTGGTGCCAATCGGGCTCGTATTCCGCCTCGGTATTGCTCTGGCGGTACTTCCAGGCAAAAAACAAGGTCAGAAAGATGACCGGAACGATGATGATCAACATCAGCAAGGTGGCTGTGATCACCATTTGGCCTTGCTGCGCTGCAATATCTCCAGCGGGGTTCAGCACTACAGCCTTGCTGCAGCCCGAGAGCGCAGCGGCCATTGCAATGGTCGCGAGCGCAGAGCACCTTTTAAATGCTTTGATTTTGAACATGTTGTTAATGCCTGGGTGAGGCACCCTTGTTAAACACTTTATTGACAGCTTCTGACTGTAATTTCGTTAACAAATTTGTCCATTGGACATTTTGTCCAAGGTCAACCCATCCGCTTTTGAAGTTGCAATCAGGGTTTTCCTGAGGAGGAGATTAGTGCAAGCCGAGGTTTTCTGCCGCGCGCGGGTGTAAAACACGGTTGTAGAAGTTGACTTAAGGACGGCATCATGTACACACCAGCATCCACAGCCCCCAGCGGGCACGGGTTCGAGAGCTCGGTATCGCTTTCAGGAGCACACACCGACGAAGATGTCACCCCGGGTGAGATTGCGGTAGGCGTCATCATCGGGCGAGCATCTGAGTATTTCGACTTCTTTGTATTCGGCATCGCCTGTGTGCTGGTCTTCCCGGGATTGCTATTCCCGCAGATGGCGCGCCTAGATGGCACATTGATGGCTTTTGCCATTTTTTCTCTGGCATTTGTTGCGCGACCGGTCGGCACAGCGCTCTCCATGGCCATCCAGCGACGCTGGGGGCGGGGCACCAAGCTCACGATTGCGCTCTTTTTACTGGGTTCCAGCACCGCCGGCATGGCCTTTTTGCCAAGCTATGCAGACGCGGGCCTAACCGCTATCGCCGCCATCGTGATTTTGCGGATCGGCCAAGGGCTGGGCATGGGCGGCTCGTGGGACGGTTTGCCCTCTCTGTTGGCTATGAGCGCACCCAAGGAGCGCAGAGGCTGGTTCTCGATGGTGGGCCAATTGGGCGCACCCGTAGGTTTCATCTTGGCAGCCGGCTTGTTTGCCTATCTGCATAGCAGTCTGACTCCGGCAGAGTTCCTGAGCTACGGCTGGCGCTACCCGTTTTTTGTCGCGTTTGCCATCAACGTCGTGGCGCTGTTTGCCCGCTTGCGCTTGGTAGTGGGTCAGTCGTATGCCGAACGCTTGCAAGAGTTGGAGCTCCAGCCGGTGAGCGTGCGGCATGTGTTGCGCGATGAAGGTGGCAACGTAGTCCTGGGCGCATTTGCTGCGCTGGCCAGCTTTGCGCTGTTCCACTTGGCAACGGTATTCCCCTTGTCGTGGATTGCCATGTACTCCGAGCAGGCTATTGGCGACGTGCTGCAGATCCAAATCATCGGGGCAGTGTTGGCTGCCGGCGCTATCGTGTTTTCCGGTTGGTTGGCTGACCGTATCGGACGCCGCAACCTTTTGGGCACCATGGCCCTGTTGATCGGTCTCTTCAGCTTCGTAACCCCGTGGCTGTTGGGTGCCGGCGAAGTGGGTAACAACCTCTTTTTGCTGACCAGTTTCGTGTTGTTGGGCCTCTCTTATGGCCAAGCTTCCGGCACGGTGACATCCAACTTTTCGCCCAAGTACCGTTACACCGGTGCAGCCTTGTCGGCTGACCTGGCGTGGTTGCTGGGCGCGGGCTTTGCACCGTTGGTAGCGCTGGGGCTCTCTGCCAAGTTCGGTCTGGGTGCGGTATCTTTGTACCTGCTGTCGGGAGCGATCTGCACACTGTTGGCTCTGCGCATTAACCGCCTGATTGAACAAAAAGAGTAAGCCCCCCCCGGTTGGCGCGTTCAACGCAGATAGTTTTGTGTTGAACAGGCCCGGCACCTCCAGGTGGCCGGGCCTTTTTGTTGGTGATGGCAGGGGCGCGCAAACTTATTGGGTAGAAATAGACAACAAAAAAGGGAGTTGTTATGCCGCAATATCGTTTCGGGGCGGGTGAGCCGCCCCACCAACGCTGGCCTGTCGCTTGGTACAACCCCGCCGTATTGCTGCAATCTGCGCGTGAGTTGGTGTCCAGCTCCGATGTGATTCGCAATGCCGATCCCCGGGAGCTGTGGACCGGTGTGTTCGAAGCGGTAGATCACACCGCAGAGGTCGGGCCGGATGGCGAGTTCTGGTTCGACTTTTTGTCGGACACCGGCGATGGCGGCAATGCAACCTATACCGTTGCGCGAGCCGTGCAGGCTGAAGCCATGGACGATGGTGAAGGCGAGCGCTGCCCCCGGGGCCGCGTGTTGTTTTTGGGTGGCGATCTCAGCTATCCGGGCGCCAGCGCCTATGAATATCAATATCGTTTTCTGGAGATGTTCGAGGGCGCTCGCGCCACGCCGGGCTCAGACACCGCTGGCCGTAGCAGCTATGCGATTGCGCAAAACCACGATTGGTTTGACAGCCTTTCCACCTTCAAACGCTACTTTGTCGACCGTGACAATGGCGAGGTTTTCGGACTGCGCACGCCACAAAAGCGCTCGTATTTCGCCACACGCCTACCGCAAGGGTGGTGGGTATTGGGGTTTGACTTTGCCTTGACGGGTGACCTGGACCGCGGCCAGTACGAGGCCTTCCGGCGGCTGGCGGGCGACAAAATCAATGGGGCGCCCAATCCCAACCATGTGATGGCCCCGGGTGACCAGTTGATCCTGATCTACCCAGAACCATATTGGACGAGGCCACTGGGCGATGGTGCTCCCGAAGGCTACCCCAAACGCTACCAGCGGCTGGAGGCCATTCTGGAGGCCAAAGGTCTGCACATCCGTATGCGTATCGCTGGTGACGTGCATCATTACTGTCGGGAGGCATCTGCCAGCCCGGATCCCACAGCGGCCGATCTGCTGGTGACCTGTGGCGCCGGCGGCGCGTTTTTGCACCCCACACACGCGGTGTCTTTGTCGCAGCCCAAGGTTCGGCAAGCGCTCCATGACCAAAATGCCATCAGTCCGGAACTGGGTCAGGCGACCTGCATCGGTACCGTTCCGTCAGAGCCCGCCAAAGTTTCAGCCTACGCAGCCCAGTGCCGCTATCCCGCACCGGATGTCTCGCTCGCCCTGGGCCGCCAGATTTGGTGGTCCTTGTTCAAGTTTGCCTGGAACAGGCTCGACCCGCGGGGCGGCCCCTTGCTGCGCGGTGTAGGGCAGGGCAATCTAATGTTTCCTTTGGTGCTCGGCCTGGCGTATGCCGCTGCCTTTTGGCTCGCATGTTCAGAAGGTGCTCGGCTGGCCGTTTGGGCGGCAATCGTTGCGATGTGCTTCAGCTTGTCTAAAGACGAGCCGGGCAAGCTCGCGCGATGGGGGTCGCCAATAATCCACGCAGCCCTCCAACTGGGCGCTATATGGTGGGTCACGCAATTTGTTTCAGACCTCGGCTGGCGAGGTTCTGCCGCCGGCGTCTGTTCAGCACCGGGCGTATCGAATCTCTTGGCCGCGCTCGGTTGTGCAGTTTTAGGTACGGTCGCAGGCGGGCTGATTACGGGGGTGTACTTCTGGGCTATGGCGCGGTTCGGTCTGATGTGGAACAACGCCTTTTCACCGCTGGCCTGCGAAGACTACAAAGGCTTTCTGCGTTTTCGCCTGGATGCCAGGGGTGACCTGACGGGCTACTTTTTCGGGTGTGACGAAGTGCCCAAGCAATGGGCCTTGAACCGGGCGAACCCCGGCGATCTGCCCGGCCAGGCCCGTCCGGTCTGGGTAGAGGCTGCCGGCACGCCGCCCGCGCGCTGGAAAGTGGTGGATCGCTTCACCCTTCGCCGGCACACCGCCCGCTAGCGCTGCCACCCCGTACGGGTTGGTCAGTGTCCAAGTGGTCTGGCTTGAGTGCATAAAGTGGCTCCTATGGCGCAGCCTCATTGGGGGTATCGTAGGGGCCACTTTCTACTCTGGCCGCGCACAACCCACTTGGGCATCACCCTATGACAAAGCTTGACACTTCTTCGCCTTGGCACGCCCGGGCCGCCGCACTGCAACCCGATGGTCGCTTGTTTATCAATGGCGCCCGTGTGGCTGCGGCAGATGGCCAGACCTTCGACAAGCACTCCCCCTTGAACGGACTTCGCCTCGGCACCGTGGCCCGGGGTCAAAAGGCCGATGTGGATGCCGCCGTCGCGGCGGCACGGCGCGCATTTGCCGATCGCCGGTGGGCCGGTAAACCCCCGCGTGAGCGTAAACGCATCATGCAACGCTGGTCGGAGTTGGTGTTGGCGGCGCGTGACGAGTTGGCGCTTCTGGAAACGCTGGATATGGGCAAGCCCATCGGGCACAGCCTTGCAGTGGATGTGCCTGCCACCGCCAATTGCCTGGCCTGGTATGGCGAAGCCGTCGACAAGCTGTACGACGAAATTGCCCCCACGGCAGATACCGCGCTGGCCTTGATCACCCGCGAGGCGATGGGCGTGATCGGTGCCATCGTGCCTTGGAATTACCCCCTCATCATGGCGGCCTGGAAGCTGGGTCCCGCCTTGGCGTCGGGTAACAGCGTGGTACTCAAGCCCAGTGAAAAGTCGCCCTACACCGCGTTGCGATTGGCTGAGCTCGCGGTGCAAGCCGGCATTCCTGAAGGCGTTTTTAATGTGGTGCCAGGCTTTGGCCACGAAGCAGGTGAGGCTCTCGCGCTGCACATGGATGTAGATGCCATCGGGTTTACCGGCTCCACCCGCATCGGCCGGCGGATGCTGGCCTGCGCCGCTGAGTCCAACCTCAAGCGGGTGTACAACGAATTAGGTGGCAAGTCTGCCTTTGTGGTGTTCAACGACGCCAAAGACGTAGCTGCCGCGGCCCGTGCAGCTGCAGGCTCGGTGTTTTACAACCAAGGGGAGTCGTGCAACGCGCCCTCCCGCCTGCTGGTGCAGCAAGACGTAGTGCCCGAATTCATGGCTGCGCTGCAAGATGAGGCACGCAAATACCTGCCCGGCGACCCGCTGGATGCGGCCACTGAGATGGGCGCTTTGGTAGATGCAGGGCAAATGAGCACTGTTCTGGGCTATATCCACCAAGGGCAGGCCGAGGGCGCAAACCTGGCGTTCGGCGGTCGCCGGGTGCGCACCGAGACTGGTGGCTATTTTGTGGAGCCCACCATTTTTGAGGGCGTGCGCAACGACATGAAAATCGCACGCGAAGAGATTTTCGGCCCTGTGCTGGGGGTGATTCCTTTTACCACTGAAGCCGAGGCCCTCGCGCTGGCCAACGACAGTGTCTATGGGCTCCAGGCCAGCGTGTGGAGCGGGCAGATCGACCGTGCCCACCGCGTGGCACGCGGCCTCAAGGCCGGGACGGTTCATGTCAACCAATATGACGAGGACGACATCACCGTGCCCTTCGGCGGCTTCAAGCAGTCCGGTAATGGCCGCGACAAATCGCTGCACGCCTTCGACAAATACACCGAGCTCAAGACGACTTGGTTGCGCATCGACGCCTAACGTTCTGCAAAGGTTTTGCCCATGTCTCAGTCTGTCCATGCGGCGGCACCGCCCGCGCACGCCCCGTCCTATTACGCAGCCAGCGGGCTGCCCCAGCCGGAGCGCGCTCCCTTGGTGGGGAGCGTCGAAGCCGACATCGTCGTCATCGGCGCCGGCTATACCGGCTTGTCGTCTGCATTGCATCTGGCGGAGGCCGGCTTCAAAGTGGTGGTGCTGGAGGCTGCCAAAGTAGGTTGGGGCGCATCCGGCCGCAACGGTGGTCAATTGGTGCACAGCTACTCGCGGGACATGGATGTGATTGAGGCGCGCTATGGCACCACCACCGCGCAGGCCTTGGGCAGCATGGCCTTTGAGGGCGCCAAGATCATCCGCGAGCGCATCGACAAGTACCAGATCGACTGCCACTTCAAACCGGGTGGCATGTTTGCCGCCATCACCGCCAAGCAGGTCAAGCAGCTAGAGCACCACAAGCAACTCTGGGAGCGCTACGGCCACAAGCAGCTGAGTCTGTTGGATGCGACTGAAAGCGAGGCCGCCATCGGCACCGGGCGCTACCGCGCTACCTTGCTCGACCACAGTGCCGGACACATGCATCCACTGCGCTTGGCACAAGGCGAGGCAACAGCGTTTGAGTCATTAGGCGGTGTAGTGCACGAGGGCTCGCCGGTGCTGCGCATTGAGCGTGGCGACCCTGCGGTGGTGCACACCGCACAGGGACAAGTCAACGCGCGTTTTGTCATCGTGGCCTGTAATGCGTATATCGGTGGATTGGAGCCCCAGCTGGCTTCGCGGTCCATGCCCTGCGGCACGCAGGTCATTGCCACTGAACCCTTGGGCGATCGCTTTCCTGAAATTCTGCCCACTGACTACTGCGTGGAAGACAGCAACTTTCTGCTGGACTATTTCCGCCTCTCCGGCGACCGGCGTCTGCTCTTTGGCGGCGGTGTGATTTACGGCGCGCGGGATCCGCAGCATGTGGAGTCCATCATCCGGCCCAAGTTGTTGAAAACATTCCCCCAGCTCAAAGACGTGCGCATCGACTATGGCTGGACGGGCAACTTCCTGCTGACCCTGTCGCGCCTGCCGGAAGTGGGGCGCCTGAGCTCCAACATCTACTACTCGCAAGGCTGCTCAGGGCACGGGGTTACCTTCACCCACTTGATCGGGCGTGTGTTGAGCGAGGTGATCCAGGGCCAAGCCAACCGCTTCGATGCCTTTGCCAATTTGCCGCATTACCCCTTTCCGGGCGGGCGCTGGTTCCGGGTGCCGCTCACCGCGCTGGGCGCCTGGTATTACGACCTGCGGGACAAACTGCAAATCTAGAGCTTTAGGGCGATGCGGGGGTGGCCCGGGCCACGAGGCGGAACTTGATCTTCACCGTGTCCTGCACCGTCAGCGCCCCCATGGCGATGCTCAAGGGGGTGATGCCGAAATCCGACTGGCGGATCTCAAAACTGCCCTGTACCACCAAAGCGCCGTCTGCCTCGGTCAGGGTGACGGGCAGCCGTATCTCGCGGGTCTGGTCTTTGATGCGCATGCTGGCCACCACATCCGGGCTGGCGGTGTTTCCGGTGATGCGGGTGGCACGAATGCTGATCTCCGGGTAGCGCTCACCGTCCAGCAGGGTGGTGCGCAGCATGTTGGCCTTGGTGCCCGCTTTGGCATCTTCACTCACGTTGAGGGGAAAGTCTTCTCCCTCTTCGGCCCGGGCAGCGTTGTCATCGACGATCAGGGTGTTGACTGGTACCTCTATCTCAAACCCAGAGCTCTCTGCAGTGGCTCCGCGCCATACATGCCCCTGAAGATCGGCAGAGCTGATGACATGGTTGTGCCCCAGTCGTGCCATGGTGCCGCCCCGGTACACCAAAATCCGCAAGCTGGATTGCTGCGGGTCCACGCGATAGCGTGTCGCCAAAGTTGCGTAGGGCGCTGCAGCAGACGGACGTGCCTGGGTGGCATCCGCAGACACGGGTGTCCTGGGCGGTACACGATCCGGCCCGCCCGAACAGGCGCCCAGTAACAGTGCTAGCGCCATGGGTGAGGCCGCGCGTCGCAGCAGCGAGGGCACAGAGATAGCGCTACTGCAATGGCTCGAATGGGGGGGCTTGTTGGGATTCATGGGCAGCTCCTTGACGTTGGTAGCAGCGTAGCAGGATTGTCTGGCTGCGCTATTTTGCTATCGATTCAGGAGCTGCCCGCGCATATTGCACGGGCGCCAGAGGCTGATTTGACTACAAATCCAGCACCAAACGCGCGCTCTTCGACCTAGAGCAGCAGGGCAGGAACTGGTCGTTCGCAGCCTGCTCGTCCGCTTCCAGGTACTGGTCGCGGTGGTCGGGCGTGCCGGCTTTGACGCGGGTGAGGCAGGTGCCGCACACGCCTTGCTCGCACGACATAGGGATATCGATACCGCCTGCATGCAGCGCCTCCAGCGCCGTCTGGTCGGGCAGCACTTTGATGACCTTGCCGGTGCTGGCAATCTCCAGCTCAAAGCTGCCGTCGTCTGCTTTGGCGGTGGGGGCGGCGCCGAAGTACTCGCGGTGCAAGCGTTCTTCGGGCCAGCCGGCGGCGCGGCCTGCGCTGAGCACCGCGTCCATAAAGCCTTGCGGGCCGCACACATACAAGTGGGTGCCTGCCGGGGCGCTTTGCAGGGTGGCGGCAATGTCCAGTTTCTGTGCCGCATCGCCATCGTCAAAGTGGTGGTGGCTGTGAGCTGCAAACGGCGCTGCAGCCAGCCGCTCTAAAAACGCCGTCCGTGCACGGGTGCGGCTGCAGTGGTGCAGGGTGAAAGAGCCGCCAGTCGCCGCCAGGTGTTCCGCCATCGCCAGCATCGGTGTGATGCCGATGCCGCCGGCAAGCAGCAGGTGGTGGGGCGCCGCGCTGTCCAGGGGGAACAGGTTGCGCGGGGCGCTGATGGTGAGTGTGCTGCCCTCGGCCACCAGGTCGTGCACGGCAGCCGAGCCGCCGCGCGACGCCGCATCGCGCAGCACACCGATTACATAGCGGCTTGTTTCGCTGGGTGCGTTGCTCAGCGAATACTGGCGCACCAGTCCATTGGGCAGGTGCACGTCAATGTGTGCCCCGGCGGTAAAGGCGGGCAGGGCGCCACCGTCTGCGGCCACCAGCTCCAGGCTGCAAATGTCCTGTGCTTCGGTGCGCTTGGCCGCTACCTTGACCTGTAACGTTGCAGGCGCGCTCACTGGGGTCTGGGTGGGCCCGCTCATGCCGCCGCCTCCGCTGCAGCCGGGTTGCGCTCTGCGGCCACCACGCGGTCAATCACCTTGCGGGACTGCACGCCGCCGGTGTCGATGTTGAGCATCAACAGCTTGCGCTCGGGGTAAGCCAGCAGGTTTTGTTGCTGGCGCTCCAGCATTTCCTGGTCTTCCGCAAAGATCTTGCCTTGGCCTTCGCGGATCTGGGCGGTGAGCGCCGTGTCTTGCGGCTTGAACTTGCGCGCCATGCCCCAGAAGTAGTGGATGGACGTATCTGTCTCGGGGGTGATGAAGTCCACCACCCAGCTGGCGGCTTTGAATTCGTCCGGCGCCTTGTATCCGCCGTGGCCCTGCAGCGCCACACCCACCTCAATCATGATGTGGCTGGGCGGTGTGAAGTGGCAGATCTGCCAGCGGTCCACCAGCTGGTCGTCGGGCAGGCCGTTCATGCGCAGCGCCATCTTCCAGAAAGGGGGTGCCTCAATGCCTTCCATGTAGCGCTCGGTGATCACATGGTCGCCGTCCACGCGGGTCTGGCAGGGCACTTCGTCAATTTCCTTCTGGCCGATGCTGGTGCTGTGCACATAGGTTTCGTGTGTCAGGTCCATCAAGTTGTCGATCATCAGGCGGTAGTCACAGGCAATCTCATACAAGCCGCCGCCATAGCCAAACTGCGGGTTGCCCAGCCATTCAAACTTGGGGATGCTGGCCACGTCTGCCTTGGCGGCATCGCCGGGCCAGACCCACACAAAACCATGCTCCTCGTGCAGCGGGAAGCTGCGGTTGGCCGGAAAGCCGCGTACGCGCTGGCAGGGCATGGACACGGTTTTGCCGTCGCAGCCCATGGCCAGGCCGTGGTAGCCGCAGACCAGGGTGTCGCCCTCCACCTTGCCCAGCGAGAGCGGCGCGCCCCGGTGCGGGCAGAAGTCTTCTACCGCGGCGGGCACGCCCGCGCTGTTGCGGAACAGCGCCATGGGGATGTTGCAAATGCGGCGGCCCAAGGGGCGGTCGGAGGGGATCTCTTCGCTGCGGGCGGCAACGTACCAGGTGTTGAGAGGAAACATGGCTTGGCTCCTTGGATGGGATGTCTTCATTCAGTATGCTGAATGATGTAAATCATAGACCGAAGTCAAGTCCATAGCTAGGGGCTGGAGATGAGGGTTTTCCCTTGAAACGGGATGAATCCGATGACTTGTCGGGTTTGGCGTCGGGGAACTTGTGCTATGCGTTGTCGGATGGCTGGTCCGGAATATCGGTTTGGTCTCCAGCAACTGGCGTATTCAGGTGCACAAACTTGCGCAGCAGGCGCAAAAACTCCTCGCGCTCGGCGGGCTCCAGCGCGTCCAGCAACTGCCCGTACATGGGCGCCACGCGCGGCAGCATCTCGGCCAGCACTGCCTCGCCCTCAGGCGTCAGCCGCAGCGCGCGCTGGCGTCGGGGTAGCAGCTCCCGCACGATCCAGCCCTTGGCATCCAGCCGCGCAGCAATGTCGGCAGTGGTCGATGTATCCAGCGCCACCCGGTCGGCCAGCGTCACCTGGTCCATGCCCGGCGTGTCCTGCAAGGCCCGCAGCACGGCGTACTGCACCGGCGTGATCTGCTTGCCATGCGTCTTGGCAAACGTGCCCACCGCCAACTGGTGCGCCCGCCGGATCAGGTGGCCGGGTTCGGCTTGCAGGGGGATGGAATTATTGAGGGCTGGTTGAGTGGTGGAATGCGAATCAGACATGGCGGGGCCGGGATGAATGTGTAGGACTATACGGCAGTGTCGTCGGGGAGCGCGATAGCGCTGGTAGAGCTTATGGGGCTTTGCGAACCGATATGTTGCTATGGTTTCAGTAGCTGCTCGCGCATATTCCATGAGCGCTAGGGTCCAATCTGCCGCCTAGACGCTATCCACCCGGCTCCCGGTCCGCCCCCAGCGCCGCGCAGCTTCTTCCGGTGTTTGGCCTTGCGCCATGAGCGCGCCCAGCGGCGCCAGCAGCGCTTGCAAATCGGCCTCGTCAAACTTGGCGGCGCCTTCGGCGTCGTGGCCGAGCACGCTCTCAGACAGGGCGAGTTTGCGGGCCTGCAGTTCCAGCATGCGTTCTTCGATGCTGCCTTCGACCACCAGCTTGTAGACGAACACCGGCTGGTCCTGGCCGATGCGGTGGGCGCGGGCGGTGGCTTGTTCTTCCACCGCCGGGTTCCACCATGGGTCCATGTGTATGACCGTGTCGGCAGCGGTAAGGTTCAGGCCCACACCTCCTGCTTTCAGGCTGACCAGCAGAACTGGCACCTCCAAGTTCTGAAAGCGCTTCACGACTTCGCCGCGCTGGGCGGGGCGGGTGTTGCCGGTCAGGCTCAAAAAGGGCAGGCGCAGTGCCGAGAGTGCATCGGCAATCAGCTCCAGCAGCTCGGTGAACTGCGAGAACACCAGCACGCGGCGGCCTTCATCGACCAGCGGTACCAAAAGGTCTGTGAGCGCGTGCAGTTTGGCGCGTTCCATCTCGGGCCCAATCTCACTACCCTTGACCAGGAACGGGTCGCAACACACCTGCCGCAGCTTGAGCAGTGCATCGAGGATGCTGATCTGTGCCCCGGCAAAGTTCTGGCGTTGCAGCACGCGGCGCACCTGTTTGTCGGCTGCCACGCGCACGCTTTCGTATAGCTCGCGCTGGCGGCCCTGCAGTTGCACGCGCTGAATGACTTCGGTGCGTGGCGGCAGCTCGGTGGCCACGTCTTGCTTGCGGCGGCGCAGGATAAAGGGGCGCACGCGCTGGGCGAGCAGGGCGGCGCGCACCGTTTCGCCGCTCTCTTCAATCGGCTTGCGCCAGCGGGCGGCAAAGCTGCGCTGGTCGCCCAGAAAGCCGGGCATCAGCCAGTCGAACTGGGCCCAGAGTTCGCCCAGGTGGTTTTCCAGCGGGGTGCCGGTCAGGCACAGGCGGTGGCGGCTTTGCAGCTGGCGCAGGGCGCGGGCGCTGCGGCTGGCCGCGTTTTTGACCATTTGCGCCTCATCCAGAATGACCAGATGAAACGGCTGCGCTGCCAGCGCATCGATGTCGCGCCACAGCAGCGGGTAGGTGGTGAGCACGAGGTCGTGCGCGGGCATGGCCTCAAACAGCGCGGCTCGGTCCGGGCCATGCAGGTTCAGCACCCGCAAGTCCGGCGCCATGCGCTTGGCCTCGGCCTGCCAGTTGAACAGCAGCGAGGTCGGCAGCACCACCAGCACCGGGCGGTCTAGCCGGCCGGCCTGCTTCTCAAGCAGCACATGGGCCAGCGCCTGGGCGGTTTTGCCCAAGCCCATGTCGTCGGCCAAGATGCCGCCCAGGTGCTGCGCGCGCAGGTATTGCAGCCAGGCCAAGCCTTCCATCTGGTAAGCGCGCAGCTGGACTTGCAAACCGGCAGGCGCCGACACCGGCCGGGGCTGGCCTATGGTGTGCAGGCGTTTTGCCAGCGCTGCCAGGCCCACATCGCCTTCCAGTTGCCAGCCTTGGTGGGCGCCCATGCGCGAGGCGTCCAGCAAACTGGCGCGCAGGGTGTTGATGCGGCGGGCTTCCCACGCGCCCAGCTGAATGGGGCCCTTGGGCGCCATGCGCTGCGGGTCGGTCAGCAAATCCACCATGGCGCCGACGATGGCTTTGAGCGGGCCGGCCTCGGCATCTATGCGCTTGCCGCCCGGCGCCCGCAGCGACACGGTCGCCAGGTTGTCCAAGGTGTCAAGGTGGCTGCGGATCAGCCAGCGCGGGTCGCGCTTGATGAGGTTGGCCAGCATGGGGGCAAGGTCCAGCGTCTCCCCGTCAATCTCTATGCCCAGGCTGAGCAGCCATTCGCCTTCGCGCCCCGGCAGGGCCAGCTTTTCAACGCCGCGTGCGGGTTTCACCAAAGGGCTGTCCAGCTCTTTGCCCAGCACCTCGCCGGTGTCGGGACTGAGGATGAGCTTCCAGCGCTCCACAGGCACGCTCTCGTGCGCAAAGCCGGGTTGCACTACCACCGTCCAGTCCTGCGCTTGGAGTTGGGGCACCTGGTCGGCCCAGAAGTCGCCAAAATGCTCTTCCTGCGGCAGCGTCCACACGCTGCCCAGATGCGGGCGCTGCTTCTGGCTGCGCCACTGGAAGGTGGCGTCTGCCAGCGGCACAAAGCCCAGGTCCCACACGGCGTCCATGGCGTCGGCCTCGGCCACCAGGTTGCGCTGCAGGCGCACCAGCGGGCCGCCGGTGTCGAACAGCTCTTCAAACTCCGCCGGGCGGCTGTTGAGGATGGAGCTGGGGGCGGGTGTCTCCCAGCGGTCGCCGGCCGGGGTGCGGTAGGTCCAGTCGAACTGCGCCAGCGTCACGCTGTCGCCACGCGGCCCCAACTTGCCCTGGGGCTTGAGGCCCAGCAGCCCTTCGCCCCGGCCCAGCGTCATCAGCGTGATGCGCGGGCGGAACTGGCCGATGACGGCGCCATCAGCGTCGGGCTCTGGGGGGCTTGGGTCGGCAGGCAGAGGCGGTGTGCGCTTGCGATTCATGGTCAAAATGGCTGCTGGCGCTGGTGGAATGTGCGCGAGCAGCTATCAAAAGAAGAGCATATCTCCGTCAACACCCGCAGGTTAAAGGCCCATGCTTTGCAGTGTGACCAGGCCCTTGGGCGTCTTGAGTGTGGCGCTCAGGTTGGCCGGGCCTTCCGAGATGGCCACGCCTTCCAGACCGATGGCCGTATAAGCGGCTTGCAGTTTGGCCGCACTTGGGTGGCTTACCGCGATGCTGTCCAGGCTGACGCGGCTGCGCGGCAGGCTGTTACGCGGGTGCAGGCGCAGAGGTTCTGCGTCGTCCGGTTTACCCCATTGAATGAGTGTGGGCAGGCAGCCTTCAAACAGGCGGTAGCCGTCTTCCCGCACGGTGATTTGCCAGTGCAGCACCCCTTTGCGCGAATGGCGGCTGGCGGGCATGGCCGGGCCGCGGTCGATGCCCAGGCCCTTGAGTGCGATGCGGGCGGGCAGCATCTCGTCGGTGCCGGCCACGAAGTGCACCAAGCGCGGTTCTTGGGCCACTGCGGCACGCAGCTCGGGGTTGTCCAGGTCAAACCAGCGTTTGGCGTTGGGGTTGGCCGGGCCTTTGGCGCCGGGGTTGATGGCAATGATCTCGAAATACGCCAGCGGGTGGGCAGGCGTGGCGATCTTGAAGAGCTTGTTGTGGGTGCCGAACTGGCTGTGTTCGCCGCCGGCTTCCGGGGTGATGCCGAGCATGGCTTCGCACCATTGCACACCCTGCTCCAGGGTGTGGGCTGCAACGACGAGGTGGTCTATCTGTGTTTTCATCGCCGCACGATACCACCCCGGCGCATAGCTAGAGCGTTAGCGGCTGACCCACTTCACCAAGATGTTCAGCAGCTTGGTGCGGCCTGCTGTGTAAGGCGGGAAGAACATGCGGATGCTGGGCAGCCAGCCGCCTTTGAGCACCGCACGCTCGTGCGAGAAGGCCTTGAAGCCGTAAATGCCATGCGAGCTGCCGATGCCGGAGTTGTTGACCCCGCCGAAAGGCAGGTTGCCGTGGGCCACATGCAGCACGCAGTGGTTCACGCAGGCGCCGCCGGAGCTGGTGTTGGTGAGTACGGTGTCGATGTTGCTCTGGTTGCTGCTCCAGATATACAGGGCCAGCGGCTTCTGGTCGGCGTTGATAGAGGTGATGACCTGTTGCAGGTCGGTATAGGGAATGATAGGCAGCACCGGGCCGAAGATTTCCTCCTGCATCAGGGTGGAGTCCATGGGCACGTTGTCGACCAACGTAGGGGCGATGTAGTTGCCGGCGGTGTCCACCTCGCCGCCACTCAGCACCCGTGCGCCGCGCGACGTAGCGTCTTTGAGCAGGCCTTCAATGCGCTGGGTGTGGCGCTGGTTGATGATGTGGGTGAAGTCCGCGTTGCTGCGCTGGCTCTGGGCGCTGTCGCCATAGCGGGCCTTAATGACGGCCTGGCAAGCAGCCACAAATGCATCGCGCACCGAGGCGTGCACATACAGGTAGTCTGGCGCCACGCAGGTCTGGCCGGCGTTGACAAACTTGCCCCACATGATGGTTTCAGCTGCCTTTTGCAGGTCGGCGGTCTCGTCCACGATGGTGGGGGACTTGCCGCCCAGTTCCAGGGTCACGCTGGTCAGGTGTTTCGCCGCAGCGGCCATGACCACCTTGCCCACGGCGGGCGAGCCGGTGAAGAATATGTGGTCAAACGGCATGGCCAGCAGGGCCTGCGAGGTGGCCAGTGCCCCTTCAAACAAGGCCACTTCCTGCGCCGGGAAGGCCTTGGCCACGATGCTGGCCAGCACCTGGGCCACGCGCGGCGCCATCTCCGACGGCTTGAGGATGGCGGTGTTGCCTGCCGCCAAGGCGGACACAAGCGGGCTGAGCATCAGGTACAGGGGGTAGTTCCAGGGCGCGATGATCAGGCAACGGCCGCGGGGCTGGTACTGCACATGGGCGCTGTTGCCCATGGTGAGTTCGGTGGCGCGAATGCGGGTAGGGCGCATCCAGCCTTTCAGGCATTTGATGTTGTGGCGAATTTCGTCCAGGCTGGGCACGATTTCGGTGCCGTCCACTTCAAAGCGGGGTTTGTGAAAGTCGGCGGCAAAGGCTTCGTAGAGCGCCTCTTTGTGCGCCAGCAGGCTGGTGCGCAGCCGCTCCAGGCGTTCAATGCGCTCGGCCGCGGTGGACTGGCGCCAGGCCAGCGCTGTGGCCCGCTGAGCCTCGAAGGTGGTTTGCATCAGTTGCGGGTCGGCGTCTTGATTGGCTTGGCTCATGCGGTGGCTCCTGGCAATAGAGTGGGGCGCGTGCGCTTATTGTGTGGCGCTGCGCTTTGGCAGCAGGCATTGTGGGGGCAAGTGCAGGGGCCCGCTGTCGCTGGAGTGCAGTTTTGAGCCGCTACTCCAAACCCGATGGGGGTTGACCCTAGGCCGCTTGGCGAAACGTCAGGTTGATGCGGCAAGCGCCCGTCACGGGGTGGTTGCCTTGCGGCACAGCGCGCACTCCGTGGTAGCGCAGCCGGGCAGGGCCACCCCAGACCAGCACATCGCCGTGGTGCAACAGCACGGTTTGCACCGGCTCCCCCCGCTCCAGCCCGCCCAACTCGAACACGGCCGGAAGACCCAGCGACACCGACACGATGGGCGCCCCGTAATCCACCTCGTTTTTGTCCTGGTGCAGGGTCATGCGGGCACCGGGCGCATAGCGGTTGATCAAACACGCATCTGCCTCAAAACCGGGGTAGCCGGCAAGCGCTGCCATGCGGTTTGCCAGGGTTTTGAAGGTTGGCGGCATGGCCGGCCAAGGAGCGCCAGTGAGCGGGTCAAGCCGCTGGTATCGATAGCCCACTGCATCGCTCACCCATCCCCAAGGTCCGCAATTGCTCATGGCTACCGACATACGAAGCCCGCCCGGCGTGCTGAGGTGCCGCCACGGGCTGATCTGGGTGATGCGTTGTATCTCCGCCCAGAGCGCAGGAGCGTCCGCAACGGCCATGCCGGCCAAGGCGTAAGCGCCTGAGCAAAGCATGTGGAGCGGTGCAGGGGTGGGCGACGAGTCGCCAAATAGATCGAGGTTCATGGTGAACCCGGCCAAGGTGCGCCGATGTGGCGACTTGGTGTTTCAGGGCTGGGCTGGTTGCGCGGCAGGTGCCACGCGTGTCCAGCTGCCAGCGTTTCAGGGCTGCTGTTCGGTGTTGACCCGACGTGCGCCGTCAAAGCGCTTGGCCCAATAGCTGATACCCATGTCTTCCACCCGCACTTCGGCGCCTGGCTTGGGAGCGTGGATGAATTTGCCGTTGCCGACATAGATGCCGACGTGGCTGAAGGTACGGCGCATGGTGTTGAAGAACACCAAATCGCCGGGTTGCAACTCGTGTTTATCAATTTTTTGAGTGGCCGCAGCTTGTTCAGAGGCCTGGCGTGGCAGCAGCAGTCCGGCAGTTTGCTGGTAGATGGCGCGCACAAAGCCGCTGCAATCAAAACCGATGTCGGCCTCGGTGCCGCCGCGTTTGTAGGGCACACCCAGAAACGCCATCGAGTTCATCACCAGTTCGGTAGCGCGGTTACCAACTTTGTTGCCGACATCACCAATCCGGGACAGCAAGCCGCGCTCCGCCAACAAGCGGGACATGTCATCGCTGGGGGCAGGGGATTGTTGGGCGTGGGCGACGCTCAAAGTGAGCATCAGGGCACAGGCAAGGAAAAAACGCATCGGCGCACTCTAGTGGGGGAGGGCCAGTGTGTCAAGCGGTCAGATACATTTGATTTCACCTCTAACGCATTGATTCGCTTGGATATTCTGTGTAGGGCGGGACAACCCGGAGGCCCTGAGCGCTCGGGAGGTTATGCTCGCGCTACGTTTTTTGAGAAGGATTTCGCTATGTTGATGGATGTCGACACAAGCCAGTTGGTGCTGGTGGACTACCAGGCGCGTTTGATGCCCGCCATGTTTGAATCTGAATTGGTGCTGGGCAATGCGGTGCGTTTGGCCAAGCTGGCGGCTTTGATGGAAGTGCCTGCTTTTTGTACAGAGCAAAACCCGGGCGGCCTGGGTCATACGGTGCCGGATTTGGCGGCCGCGCTGGCCGAAGCGCGCGCCAAGGTGCTGAACAAAATGCAGTTCAGCGCGATTGAAGAAGGCTTGGGCGAATGGTTGCGCCCACCGGCCAAGCCGGTGCAGGGCAACGCCCGCAGCTTGCCCAAGCATTTGCAGAAGCCGCCGGCATCTGAGCGCGGTGCCATTGTGATTGCCGGTTGTGAAGCCCATGTGTGTTTGATGCAAACCGCGCTCGATCTGCTGGAAGACGAGTTTGAAGTGTGGGTGGTGACCGATGCCTGCAGCTCACGCACCGAGCGTAATCGTGACGCCGCCTTTGACCGGCTGGCCGGTGCCGGTGCTGAACTGGTAACCACCGAGATGGTGGTCTTTGAATGGATTCGCACGGCGGAGCACCCGGTATTCAAAGAGGCGCAAGCGCTGATCAAGTAACGGGCGCAGCACAGCGCTCTTGATGCCCGGCAAAGGCGGACCCACCAGCGTGGGCCGCCTTTTTTTATGGCCACACGACTGGCGGGGCTTGGGCGGAACCGGAGTCAGCTTGCCGCAAGTTGCTTATCCATAATTATGAATTCAGTTTTATGGACCCGACTGGAGACAAACAATGACAGGCTACGCCGACTTTTACCGCCGTTCCATCGATGACCGCGATGGCTTTTGGTCTGAACAAGCCGGGATGATCGACTGGCGCACCCAGCCCACCCAAGTGTGCGACTACAGCCGGCCCCCTTTCGCCAAATGGTTTGTCGGCGGAACCACCAATCTTTGCCACAACGCGGTCGACCGGCACCTGATAACCCGCCCGGACCAGCCTGCGTTGATTGCCGTCTCTACCGAAACTAATACCGAGCAGGTGTACTCGTTTGCGCAACTGCATGCGGAAGTGCAGCGCATGGCCGCCGCATTGCAAGCCTTGGGCGTCAAGCAGGGGGACCGGGTTCTGATCTACATGCCCATGATTGCCGAGGCATCGTTTGCCATGTTGGCGTGTGCCCGGATTGGTGCGATCCACACGGTGGTGTTTGGCGGCTTTGCTGCAGGCTCGCTCGCTTCACGCATTGAAGACGCTTCACCGGTGGTGATCGTGAGTGCAGACGCCGGCTCACGCGGCGGCAAAGTGGTGGAGTACAAGCCCCTACTTGATGAGGCGATTGCCACCTCCAGCCACAAGCCAGCCGCGGTACTGATGGTGGACCGCAAGCTGGCCCCAATGCAGCTGGTTGCCGGGCGGGATCACTTGTGGGCTGAGTTGCGCCAAGCCCACTTGGAAACCCAAGTTCCGTGTGTCTGGCTGGATTCTGCCCACCCCAGCTACACCCTGTAC
>DGQR01000094.1 GCA_002390825.1 Rhodoferax sp. UBA4409 | reverse complement strand
CAGCGAGCTTGTCTTCAAAACCTAATCCGAGAATCGCGTTCACTGTATGCATGTACGCACCCATGCCCGTTGTCTCTAAGACTCGGTAGACGACCCCCTCCCCGTTCTCTATGCCGACGATCATTTTGTTGCCACCGCCGTCTATTTCGAAGTCGATAGCGGTTGACACGATCAGGTCGAATTGCGGGATCTTGGTATCAGAGACGTAGTGTGATGTGATCATGTTCGTGATTGCGGTGCCTAATGTTCTGTGTGACCGGGCGCCAGCGGCGAGACGCACGGCCCGGGTGGCCTTTTGGTGCTTCGGTTGCTCGAGGACTTAGGTGTCCGTGTATGCGGCTCGAGCACCAACTACGTCCGATACGTAATGTCGGTTTCAAATTCGCCGAACAGTCCTATCACGCCTCACCTGTAAAGGGATCAACCAGCACTAGTTTTACTTGCACCGGCGTAGCCTCGATCGCGACGATAGGAGCTCTAGTGCCGCTCTTTGTCAACGCTTTAGCCAGCAATCGTATGTCTATCAAAACATCAGAGATTTTATGATTCAGTCTCGCGCGCGCTGTGGCGTTGTAGTCTTCCGACTGGGCCTCTGCAAGGGTTTCTATCCGGGAACGTGAAAGCTGGGCAATGAGACCTTCTATGTCTTCTCTATCTAGAGAAACGCCCTCCCAGTTATGAGCAAATTTGTTCCGAATCTTTCTCAGTATCTCGAGCGTTTCATAGCTATCTTTCTGAAGTAATCCAAGCACGTAGGCCGCCTTTATCCTGGAGGAAAAAGTCCCTAGCGGAGCGTTAAATCCATTAACAAGTTCTTTCGCTTGCTTTGCTTCACGTAAGTAAGCGAGCAAAAGTAGCTCAAGGGTGTCTTCTGCAAATGCCGCCATGTTCAAAACCATACTCCGGTCGTCATGTTCTTGCAGCGACTCGAGCATGCTGTTTAGTCCATCTACATAGGGCTCATGGTGAGGATTGACTGGGGGTTTCAGATAGCCTTTTTTGTTCTCGGGGTTCATGCGACAGTCCCTCTATGTCTCATAGGTCTTAAATTATGGACGTTGACATTCATTTTCGCTTTTGCTTTGTATGTATTTCTCATCTGCATCCATCGCAAATGGGATCGAGTGTAGGCCCCCTCCGATAACCAACGTGCTCGGTAAGCGGACTAGCCCACGCAGCTTGCGCAGGCCCGCTTGATCAAAAAATTACGGCGCTAAATATAAGATCTTGTGCAAAAAAAGCGCCTCTGGCGCTCATAGATACTGCGCAAGCAGCTATCAATTTCGCAGCACACCGGCAAATACCGCCGAGTCCACGTTCCCCCCGCACAAGGTAATCCCCACCGTCTGCCCTTGCAGGCTAGTCCGCTCTTGCATGGCTGCAGCGAAGCTGGCAGCTCCCGCGCCCTCGGCCACGTTGTGGGTGCAAGCGAAGATGTCGCGCATGGCTTGGGCGACTTCGGCGTCGGTCACTTGCACCAGATGGTCGATGGCGCCCATCAATATCTCCAGCGCCTCGGGGTCGGCCACGCGGCAGGCCATGCCGTCGGCCAGTTGGGTAGTCACGGGCGCCTCCACCACTTTGCCGGCTGCGAATGAATCGGCATAGGTGGTGGCGTGTGCACTCACCACACCCACGATGCGGGCCCGGTGGCCCAGGGCGCGCTTGGCGGCGACCGCGCTGCAGGCGCCGGAGCCCTGGCCGATGGGCACGTAGATCACATCCAACTCCGGCGCCGCCTTGAGCAGTTCCCACCAGTAGGTGGCCACGCCGCGCAGCAGGTCAGGATGGAAGCTGGGCACCATGTGGGCGCCACGGTCTTGGGCCAGTTGGATGGCGAACTCGCGGCTCTCTTGAAAGTCGGTGCCATGCTCGATGAGGGTGACGCCCAGTGCGCGCATGGCGGCGTTCTTTTCCACCGAGTTGCCGTGCGGGACTACGATGGTGCAGGGCACGCCGTGCGCCCGTGCAGCCCAGCCCACGCTCTGGCCGTGGTTGCCGCGGGTGGCGCCCACCACTTCGGCGGGCATGGCGCCGCGCTGGGCCAGCTGGTCAAAGTAGGTCAGGCCGCCGCGGATCTTGAAAGCGCCCACTGGCGTGTGGTTCTCGTGCTTGACCCAGCAGGTCGCGCCCAGCAGGCTGGAGAGCTGGCCCCAGAGGTACTGCGGCGTGGGGCCGAATTCGCGGTACACCACCTGGGCCGCAGCTTCGATGTCTTGCAGGGTGGGGAGCAGGGCGTTGGCAGTCATGGTGGGTCCTGAAGCAGTGTGAGATTCAATGTGCGTGGGTGCTGGTGCGCAGCAGCTGCAGCCCGGCCATGCCGAACACGGCGGCCAGCAGGCCTTCCAGCCCGCGGCGGGCACGGGCATAGACGCGGCGTGCGGCGGGGGTAGAAAACGCCAGCGCGTAGCCGCCGAAGATGCCCACCCCCATGACCATGCAGCCGCCCACCACCACCCAAGCCAGGTGCGGCGAGGCGCCGGCAGGAATGCCCACCGTGACCGTAGCCAGCCAGCTCAAAACGGCTTTGGGGTTGGTAAGGTGCATGGCCAAACCACGCAAATAGAGGCTGCGCGCATCCACCGTCTGCGGTGTGCCCGATGCCGCAGATGCGTGGGGCAGGAATGCCGAGCGGCCTGACTTGAAGGCCAGCCACAGCAGGTACAAACCGCACAGCACTTTCATGGCGATCAGCCCGGCGCCGAAGCTGGCTAGCAGCTGCGAAATGCCCAGTGCCGCCAGTACGCCCCAGAACCACGAGCCGCTCAAAATGCCCAGCGTCAGCCACAGCGCGGGGCGGCGCCCGGCGTTCATGGCCATACCCATGATGGCCATGTTGCTGGGGCCAGGGCTGGCGGTACCGATCAAATAGGTAGTCCACGCCAGCGCGAGTTGCGCGGCCATGGGGGCGTGCAGCCAAGCATCCAGCGACGTAGTCACAGTGTGACCTTTCCTTCAATACAAGTGACCGAGTCGCCACCCACCCACACTTGGCCCTGCGCGTCTTGCTCAATAAAGACGCGGCCGGCACGGCCAATGCAGGTGCCTTGGGCGGCCACGTAGCGGGCGGGGGCGATGCCGTCGGCAATCAGCCACTGGGCCAGGCTGGCGTTGAAGCTGCCGGTGACCGGGTCTTCCA
The DNA here is from genome assembly GCA_002390825.1 of Rhodoferax sp. UBA4409. Taxonomy (GTDB): domain Bacteria; phylum Pseudomonadota; class Gammaproteobacteria; order Burkholderiales; family Burkholderiaceae_C; genus Allorhodoferax. The sequence goes on along the minus strand of DGQR01000094.1, from coordinate 4,449 downwards.
GCACGCCGATGTCGGGCGCGAAAAAGCGCACCTCTACCGAGGGCGTGTCGTCATCCGCGGTGCTGGCGCCAGCGTCGCGGGCACCGTCCGGGTGGATGAAGGCGCGCGCCTCGCGGTTGCTGCGCACTATCAAATCAGGAGCTACTGGCGCACTGTCCATGCCGGCTACACCCACACCTGGCACCAAACCTTTGAGTGCCGCGGCATCGGGCTGCAGGCTGAGCACGGTGTCCATGCTGTCGAGCAGCAGGCCCAGCCAGGTGGGACCGTTGTTGAGCCACTGCGCCGCCAGAATCTGCTGCGCCTGCAGGCCCAGCGCCGCGGCCACCCGGGCGATCAGCGCGGCGTCGGGCGTGCTGCGCTGCAGGCTGGGTGCAGCAAAGGCGAGGCGGGTGCCGTCGCGCTTGAGTTGGACCAGACCCTTGGCGCACTCTTGCACGATGGTGCCAGCCGCCTTGGGCGAGCCGCCCGCCTGCAGCCAGGCGTGGCAGCTGCCCAGCGTGGGGTGGCCGGCAAAGGGCAGCTCGTCGCCGGGGGTGAAGATGCGCACCCGGTAGTCCGCACCTTGCGCCGCGGCAGCGGGGCTGGGGGGCAGCAAAAAGGTGGTCTCGCTCAGGTTGGTCCAGCGGGCGAAGGACTGCATCTCCTCGGTGCTGAGGTCGCTGCCGTCCAGCACCACGGCCAGAGGGTTGCCGAGATAGGGCTGGGCGGTGAACACGTCGACCTGCTTGAAAAGGCGTTGGCGCATGGAAGCTCCAGAAACGGAAATGGGGGTTTTAGAGGGTGGCGCTGCCGCGTATGCAGGTGACCGAGTCACCGCCCACCCAAACCTGGCCGCTGGCGTCCTGGCGGATGTGGATGCGGCCTTCGCGCTGGATGCAGGTGCCCTGGTGCACCACGTAGCTGGCGGGCATGTATTCGTCCGCAATCAGCCACTGGGCCAGGCTGGCGTTCAGGCTGCCGGTGACCGGGTCTTCGTTGATGCCGTTGAGTGCGGCAAATGCACGCACTTCCAGCTTTTCTTCTATCGAATCAGGAGCTGCTCGCGCACTATCCACGGCGGCCACACCCACTTTCACCCCTAAATTCTTGAGGGCCGGGTGGTCAGGCTGCAGTTGCAGCACGGATTGCATGTCGTCCACCAGCACGCCCAGCCAGTCGGTACCGTTGCTCAGGTGCTGGGCCGAGATGATTTGCTTGGCCGTCAGGCCCAGCGCATGGGCCACCTGCGCCAGCAAGCCGGGGCTGGGGTTTTTGCGCTGGAACGAGGGGGCCGCAAACGCCAGGCGGCTGCCATCGCGGCAGATCTGCACCAGGCCTTTGGCGCACTCTTGCACGATGCGGTCTTTGGCTCGGGGTGTGCCACCGGCTTCCAGCCAAGCGTGGCAGCTGCCCAGCGTAGGGTGGCCGGCAAAGGGCAGCTCGCCGCCGGGGGTGAAGATGCGCACCCGGTAGTCCGCGCCCTGTGCCGCTGCCTCGGGGGTGGGCGGCAGCAAAAAGGTGGTTTCGCTCAAGTTCGTCCATCGTGCAAAGCCCTGCATCTGCGCATCGTTCAGGCCGCTGCCGTCGAGCACGACGGCGAGCGGGTTACCCAGATACGGCTGGGCAGTGAACACATCGACTTGGGCGAAGGGGCGAAGCTGGGGCACGAGGAACCTTTCTAGGATTGAGCGTTATGAAATAGGGAGGTCGAGCACACCGCGCGTGGCCGGGCGCGCCAGGATGGCCGCAAACCAGCGCTCCAGGTGCGGCCAATCAGGCCGTGGTTGGGGCAAGGCGAACCAGCGGTGCACATCGCAGGCCACGGGAATATCCGCCATGCTGAAGTGCTCGCCGCACATCCAGGTGCGGGTGGCCAAATGCTCGTTGAGCTGGGCCATGGCCGGCTCGGTGGCGGCGGTGGAGCGGGCAATCACCGCCGGGTCGCGCTTGTCCGCCGGCGTGCGGAACCATTGCAGAAACGCGCCACCGCTCTCGCGGTTCAGGGTGGTTTGCTGCCAGTCCATCCAGCGCTCGGCGTCAAAGCGTTGTGCCAGGTCCTGGGGGTAGAGCTGGTCATTGCCGTACTTGGCAAAGATGTAGCGCACGATGGCGTTGCTCTCCCAGAGAACAAAGTCGCCGTCCTGCAGCGTGGGCACCAGCGCATTGGGGTTCATGGCCAGGTATTCGGGGGTTTTGACCACCCCGAAGGCCATGCCCGCATCGCTGCGGGTAAAGGTGACGCCGGTTTCTTGCGCGGCCCACACCACTTTGCGTACGTTGAGCGAACTCAGGCGCCCCCAGATATGGACCGTCATGTTCAGCTCCTTTGGGCGTGGATGGCTTCTGCCAGCGCGGCCACACCGCGATGGATTTCTTCCACGCTGGGGGTCACAAAGCTCAGGCGCATGGCGCGGGCATCGGCGTTGCCGGCGTAGAACGGCGCGCCGGGCACAAAGGCCACGCCCTTGTCCACCGCGTGGGGCAGCAGGTCCACGGCGTTCATGCCGGCAGGCAGGCGCGCCCACAAGAACATGCCACCGGCCGGAGTGTTCCAGGTGAAGGTGCTGTCGGCATTGGCAGAGTCCGGGCCTTGCGACTCGGGGAAGTGTTTGGCCAGCGCTTCCAGCATGGCGTCGCGCTGGGCTTTGTAGAGGCTGCGGATAGTGGGCACATGGCGGTCCAGGAAGCCGTTTTGCATCACCTCAAAAATCAGACGCTGGTTAAAGCCGGGGCTGTGCAGGTCGGCCGCTTGCTTGGCTTGCAAGAGCTTGGGGTACACCGCCTTGGGTGCCACGATAAAGCCCATGCGCAGGCCGGGCGCCAGCACCTTGGAGAACGAGCCGAGGTAAATGCCGCCTTCGGGGTTGCGCGCGGTCAGGGGCGCAGGAGGCGCCTGGTCGAACCACAGGTCGCCATACGGGTTGTCTTCCATGATGGGCAGACCGCTGCGGGCGGCTTCAGCGCTGAGTGCCGCACGGCGCGCCTCGGTCATGCTGCGGCCGGTGGGGTTCTGGAAGTTGGGCAGCACATACAAAAAGCGGGCGTCGGCAGACTTGGCGGCCAGGTCAGCAATGTCGATGCCTTCGGCGTCGCTGGCCACGCTCACCACATTGGGCTCCATGGGAGTGAATGCCATCACCGCGCCCAGGTAGGTGGGGGACTCGACCAGCACCTTGCTGTCTTTGTCGATCAAGATTTTGGCGACCAGGTCCAGGCCCTGCTGCGAGCCGGTGGTGATGAGCACTTGCGCGGGGTCTACATTCCAGGTCACGCCGGCAGCGGCGCTTTGGGCTTTGAGCTGGGCGGCCACCAGTTCGCGCAGGGGGCCGTAGCCCTCGCTGGCTGCGTACTGCAGGGCGCCTGCGGGGTCGTCTTTGAGCACCTTGGCGCAGGCGGCTTCAAACTCGGCCACCGGGAAGGTTTTGCTGCTGGGCAGGCCGCCGGCAAAGCTGATGATGCCGGGTTTCTCGGTCACTTTGAGGATCTCGCGGATCACCGAGGGGTTCATCTTGGCGGCACGTTCGGCCAGGGTCCAGTGGGGTGCTTGGTGGCTAGGGTTCGTCATGCTTATCGTCTCTTGAAAAAAATTCGGAGTCAGCCCTTGAGCATAGGGTAGAGCGAGGCCACAAGGGCCAGCGCCATGGTGATGTTGAAAATGCGCAGGCGCAGTGGGTCTTGCAGCAGGCCGCGCATGGCCTGCCCGAAGCCTACCCAAAACGCGGAGCACGGCGCCCCCATCACCATAAACAGGCCCGCCAGCAGCGCCACTTGGGCCAGGCCGGCGTTGGGCGAGAGGTAGGTGCTCATGCAGGTCACCGCCATGACCCAGGCTTTGGGGTTGATCCATTGAAAGGCCGCTGCAGCCCAAAAACCCATGGGGCGCAAGATGGCCGGGTTACCGGGCTCTGTTGCGGTAGCGCCGCCAGTGGGCGCCGGCCGTGCGCTGGCCAGCTTCCAGGCAATCCAGAGCATGTAGGCCGAACCCAGGTAGCGCAGCACATCGTAAAACTGCGGAAACCGGTCCAGCACCGAGTGCAGCCCTAGGCCCACACACAGCAGCATGAAGGTAAAGCCCAGGTTCACGCCCCAGAGGTGGCGCTGGGAGCGCCGGAACCCGAAGTTCACGCCCGAGGCCATGAGCATGGTGTTGTTAGGCCCGGGTGTGACCGAGCTGACCACGGCAAACAGGCCGGCGGCGAAGAGGGTTTCGGTGTTCATGGCGTGGCCCTTGGCAGGTCGGTAGGGCTGGCCCGGGGTGCAGGCGGGGGCACGGGGCTGGAGGCAAACCGCTTGCCGATGAACACGGTTGCCACCACGGCCAGTGCAAAGCCCACCGTCATCAGGTCCAGCGACTCGCCCAAGAGGGGGATGGCCGCCAGAATGCTCAAAAACGGTTGCAGCAGTTGCACTTGGCTGACCTTGAGCGTGCCGCCCAGCGCCAGCCCGCGGTACCAGGCAAAAAAGCCC
>DGQR01000144.1 GCA_002390825.1 Rhodoferax sp. UBA4409 | reverse complement strand
CATGACCTTGGCCACGTCGGCGGGGTCCATGCCCACCCAGCCGTAGCCTTTGAGGTAGACCTCGGCACGGCAGTGCTGCGCACCCTTGAGGCTGGCAGAGTTGCCACCCAACTCGCGGTAGCCGAACGCACTGGGCGCCAGGCGCAGGCCATACACATCACGTGCGGGCACGCCAGCAGCGCGGCACAGGCCTACGAACAAAGCGTTCAAATCAGCGCACTTGCCGCCCAGGTTGTTGGTTTCCAGCATGGTTTTAATATCGCCTTCACCGCAGCCTCGCACCTTGGGTTCGCGGTAGGTGTTGGTGACGATCCAGTCGTAAATCTTTTGCACCTTTTCCACATCGGTTTTGGCGCCGCGGGTGGCTTCTTGCGCGGTGGTGCGCACGATGCCGTCCAGCGGCAACAAATCGGTGGGCTGGGTCCAGTACTTCAGGGTGGCGGCATCTTCTGCCACGGCGGTTTTTTGGCCCCAGTCTTGGGCGCGGCTGCGGGTGCGGATGCGGCTGGTCAGCTCCACGAAGGGCTTGGCCTGGTCGGCGGCAAAGTCCACAAACAGCATGCGGGCGCCGGTGGCGTTGTCGTCTTCCATACGGGCGCTGCCGTTGCTGGAGTAGCTGCTCTCCAGGGACTGCTGCCACTCGCTATTGATAGAGGGCACGGGCAACCACAAACGGGTAGCGCCTTGGGGCTTGGCAATATCGACGCGGGTAGTCACCTCAAAGGTGCGCCATGCAGCGGGCTTGGGGCTGAATTGGCGCTCGGTCGCCGCAGCCGCTTGTGCAAAATCGATAGCAGGCAGCGCAGCGGTGGCGAGGGCTACCGCCGAATTCTTCATAAATTGGCGGCGTGCAGCCTGGGGCTGTTTGTCGGCGGCAAGGGTGCATTGATCGGACATGTTGAATTCTCCCGGTGGATGATCGGGCCGCATTCTTTGCACAGCAGCGGTGGCTGTGCAGCGGCAAGCGGGCGATTATCCCCTGCTGCCTGTATATTCAGCCCTCCTCTGCCGCAACGGCCCCACGCCTCTATCCCCTTGAGCTCCGATTTCTCTTCCCTGCCCCCTGCCAGCGCCGCCCTGGCCCTGTACGCCCTGCGCGCATTTGAGCAAGTAGTGGGCAGCACCAGCGGATTCAGGAGCCGCCCCGGCCAGCACCAGATGGCCGAAACCGTGGCCGCCACGCTGGCGCAAGCCGACATCGGCGAGCACCCCAACCCCACCAAAGCTATCGCCGTGATCCAGGCCGGTACCGGCGTGGGCAAGAGCGCGGCCTATGCCAGCACCGCAATTGCCATGGCGCTGGAGCGCAAAACCCGCGTCATCATCAGCACCGCCACCGTGGCCTTGCAAGAGCAGCTGATGACCAAGGACCTGCCGGCCCTGGCCCGCAGCATGGACCAGCCTTTTGCCTACGCCCTGGCCAAGGGCCGCGGGCGCTATGTGTGCAAGGTCAAGCTGGAACGACTGGTGGGCAGCGGCGCGAGTGAGGACGATTTGTTTGACGACGACCTGCCGCAACCCAAGGTCAGCGCCCTGTCGCAAGAGGCGATTGAAGAACGTCGCCAAGCCCTGTTTGAAGGCATGGCCCACAAGCTGGCGGTGGCCAGCTGGGATGGCGACCGCGACAACCTGGCCGACACCCCCGACCCACGCGACTGGTCGGCCGTGGCCGCCGAGCGGCACACCTGCACCGCACGCCACTGCCCGCGCTACAAAGAGTGCAGCTACTACAACGCGCGCACCAAGCTGGCGGAAGCCAATGTCATCGTGGCCAACCACGACTTGGTATTGGCGTCTTTGGGTATGAAGACCCTGCCCGACCTGGACAACTGCCTGGTGGTGTTTGACGAAGGCCACCACCTGCCGGCGGTAGCGCTCGACCAGTTCTCGAACAGCATGGACCTGTCCAACCTGCGCTGGCTCGACAAGCTGCCCAAAACCATGACCGAGGTGGCCGGCAAACTGGCCCTGCACTTGGGCGAAGACGTGCAGACGGTGACCAGCCAGCTCAAGGGCGCCCTCACCTCAGTAGCCCGCATGGCCATGGACTTGGTGTGGGCCCACACCGGCCAGGACGCCCACGGCGGCGGCAAAGACGGCACCTTGCGTTTTGCCAATGGCGTGCTGCCAGAGGCATTGCACGAGCCGGTGCGCCAGATTCAGTCGCAGGCCACCGGCCTGTCCAAGGCGCTGGAAGCACTGGGCGTGGACGTCAAAGCCATCGCCAAGGACGACCCTAGCCAGGCCGTGCTGTGCGCGCAGCTCTATGCCCAGTTGGGCGGCATTGCGCCGCGCTTGGGCAGCCTGGTGAGCACCGCCAATTTGCTACTGGAGCATGGCGACCAGCCCTTGGCCAAGTGGTTGCAGGCGGAGAGCGCCAACGGCTACCTGACCATGACCGCGCACGCCTGCCCCATCGTACCCGGCGATTTGTTACGCCAGTTTTTGTGGAGCCAGGTGCGGGGCGCGATCGTCACCAGCGCCTCGCTCACCAGCTGCGGCAGCTTTGACTACTTTTTGAAAGAAGCGGGTCTTGCCAACAAGCCGTATGTGACTGCGCTGGAAGTGGCCAGCCCCTTCAACTACGCCAAGCAGGGCAGCCTCACGGTGGTGCACACCCAGGCCGACCCGAAGCACGCAGATGCCTACACCGCCGAGGTGGTGCGCGCGCTGATGGAAGACATGGAACAAGTCAAGCGCGGCGCGCTGGTGCTCTTCACCAGCCGGGCCCAGATGCGCACCGCGTCTGAGGCTGTGCCCGGCCACATGATGGACATGGTGCTGGTGCAAGGCACCCAATCCCGCACCCGCCTGCTGGCCGCCCACGCCGAACGGGTGGAGAGCGGGTTGCCCTCGGTGCTGTTCGGCCTGCAGAGCTTTGGCGAAGGCTTGGATTTGCCCGGTGCTTTGTGCGAAACCGTGTTCATTGCCAAGCTGCCCTTTGCACCGCCCAGCGACCCGGTGGACGAAGCCCGGGCTGAATGGCTACGCAGCGTGGGCCGTGACCCGTTCAACGAACTGGTCATCCCCGCCACCGGGGTGAAGCTGCTGCAATGGACCGGCCGCGCCATCCGCACCGAGGAAGACCGCGCACAAGTCATCTGCTACGACAAGCGGCTCACCCAAACCAGCTACGGCAAGCGGATGCTGGCCGGATTACCGGCGTACAAGCTGGGAACGCGGGCGCTGGGCTAGGGAGCCCAAACCGGGAAGGCGCTTCACGCCCACTCAACACTTACCAACCGTTGCTGCCGGGTTCACCTTTGAAGGGCCCGGTTAACTCTGGCGTGATCCACCCGCCATAAAAACCACCCGGCTGCGCCAACACCTTGGCGCCACCCACGGTGCACATGAGGTCGTGCGCGTAAAAAGCGATGCACTCAGCCAAGGGCTCAGCCCCCTCCAGGGGCTGCGGGTAGCTCCACGCTACCCGCTCCAGGCGGCGCGCACCTTTGACCAGATCCCAATACTGCGCTGGCCCCTTCCACTCGCAGAATGAGCCACCGCCCGCCGGACGCAACAACGACTGCTGAACATCCGCCAGTGGCAGGTAAAAAGTCGGTGGGTGGGCGGTCTCTCTGACGGCCCATGCGGCGCGGGTTCGAGCGACCTCCAGACCACCCCAAACCACCAGAACCTCGCGGGCTTCACGCACCAGCTCCGGTGGGCGAGGGAAATCCCATACCGAGGTTTGCCCCTGTGAAGGAATGTCGGCAAACGGTGGTCGGTCTGCGCCTCGCCAGCGCCATTGAGCGCGGGCTCGCGCGAGGGAATCGCGGTCTTTGTCAGTCATCGGGGAATCTTAAATGGCATGGTGCACCTCAGCAGAGGGGCATCGCAAAGCCCCGCTCCCTAGCACGCTCCCGAATTGACCTTTGTCACCGTTATTGCATAGCCATGTGCTCTACTCGCGCGAATCATGATTACTGTTGTTATCGCCTCCTTCAGGTACGGCCACCTTGCAGCGCACTGCATTGAGTCACTGTTATCCCAAACCCGCGCTCCGGCGCGGGTTTTGTTTGTCGATGATGGCGCGATGGACTGCGACCATCTCCCTGCGCTCTACCCCAGTGTCGAATATGTGTTGCGGCCGGCCAACCTAGGCACGGTCGACAACTTCCAGGACATGCTGTCACGCGTGACCACAGAGTACGTGTTGTTCTTAGGCGCTGATAACTGGCTTCGCTCGGATGCGATTGAACTGCTCTCCAACGCCACGACCGATATCGTGACCTATGACATCGTGGTGACCGGCGAGCTCAAACACGAAATCCTGACCCGGGTGCCCGGTCAGACGACCCCACATTGGGGCGATTTGTATTGGGATCGCCAGGCACAACACCATGGCTCCATGCTGTATCGCACCGCGTTTGGCCAGCGCATTGGTTACCAAAGAAGGTTCGAGGACGGTGAACACCCGCAGGAAGACTGGAATTTGTGGGACAAGATGATGGAGCAACAAGCCACGGTGGCCAGCCTCAAAGAAGGCTTGCTGTTCTACCGACGGCACCGGGAAAACCATCTGAAATACCCCTGCACCGAACGGCCTGCCCAAAAGCCCAGCAACGCCCAGCAGGCGACCCAGAGCGCCATGCTGGTTTGAGTTTGGATTCACAGACACCAGAGACCCCATGGGCCGTATCAGGCGCCTTCTCCAGGAAGAGCATGTTCGGGTATTGCCCGCGGACCTGATATGCCCGCTGTGTGAACGCAAAATTCCACCCGGTCAGCGCGATGCACACCATCTGGTCCCCAAGTCCAAAGGGGGCAGGCACACGGAATACCTGCACCGGATTTGCCATCGACAGATCCACGCCCTTTTGACGGAGACTGAGTTGGCTCGGCAGTTCAACTCGGTAGAGGCCTTACTGACGCACCCCGACGTGGCCTTGTTTGTGGCCTGGGTGAAAACCAAGCCCGAAGACTTCATGGAGCGAACCCGCAAGAGTCAGCGCATACGCCTCAAATGATCCGCATCCATCGGTTACTGCGGGTATTACCGCGCGTCGTTCCCCAGTTCTGCCAACGTTTGCTGTTTCCGTGCTGCGTGATAGGCCGTCAGCACCTGCGTGGCCACCATATCGAGCGCAGGGCGGGTGTTGCCTTGCTTGTCGGTCCATACCTTGGGGGTGAGCGCACCGGCCAGGGCAATGGCATCGCCATCGTCCAGGGCCATCAGGGCGGCGCTGGCCTCGGTGGCAAACGCAATCACGTTGACGATCAGGCTCTCGCCGTCGCCTGAAGTGGCTTTGACCTTGGCCAGTGCAAAGCGGGTACCGTTTTTTCCCTCACGGGTCTCTGCCAGGCCTACGAGGTGGCCGGCAATCAGTCCGTCGATCATGCTCACTCCTGGGGGCTCAGTTCCAAACGTTTCAGATCAAACCCTTGCTGACCCAACCGGGTCAGCAAGGCCTGGTATGCCGCTGACTCTACCTTGGGGCTACGGGACAGCACCCACAAGTATTCGCGCTTGGGCTCGCTCACGGCCACCAGCTGGTATTGCGGATCCAGATCAATCACCCAGTAGTCACCCCAGACCATGGGCAGGAAAGACAACCACGCCGGCGCAAAGCGCACTTGCAGCTTCGGTGAGTTGGCAGGGCCCACTTGGCGGGCGGCCCCCAAAGCCTCGGTCGTCTGGCCATCCGCCGTGATACATCGGTTCAGCACCTGCACAGAGCCGTCCGGCTGGGCCTGATAGTCGGCGCGGGTATTGCGCACGCACTTTTTTTGAAAGCTGTTGGGGTACTTGGCAATCTCGTACCAAGTGCCCATGTAGCGGGGCACATCGAGCGACGCAATCGGCTGCAAGGCCGTTGGTTGGGCGTGGGCCATGGCAGTTCCCATGGCCAGGATTGCAGCACCATACCAAGTAAGCAATAGGTTTTTCATGGGGGCAGTATGCACGGGTGCGCGGCCCGCATCTGGGCTGCAGCGAACAGTTTTACAAGGCGTATTCCCGGAGTTGCTCCAGACTGACCCGCTCCAGCGCTTTGGCGTGGGTCGCCTCGAGGTGCACGGGTGGCGCTACTCCGGCCTGGAGCGCTTCCAGCCAGCGGTTCACGCACAAGCACCAGCGGTCACCGGGGCGCAGCCCCACGAAGCGGTATTCCGGGCGCGGCGTGCTCAGGTCATTGCCGCGCTGCAGCGAATAGGCCAAAAAGTCTGCAGTGACCTTGGCACACACCACATGGGTGCCATGGTCGTGTGCATCCGTATTGCAGCAGCCATCGCGGAAGAACCCGGTCAGCGGGTCAAACGAGCAGGCTTGCAGGGCAGTGCCCAAAACATTCAGGGCGGACATTCTCGACTCGCTTTCAGACAACAAACAATGGCCCCCAAGGACACGGGGGGGCGCCGATTCCCACAAAATACAGGGCACCGAATGCTGCCACAGTGGCAAGCAACTTTTGTACTTACGGCTATTCAGGACCCGACCATGGACAACGACGACGAACGCTGCTGCGGAACCGGCACCTGCATCATCAACGACGAAGGCCTCTGCTGGTGCGGCCAGCAATGGAATGGCACCGCCATGTGCCGCCCCGGGTCACCAGAACTGGCAACCCCTGTCAGCAACAAGATCGACCCAGACACTGAGGACGGCGGACCATGACAGCGGCAACCCCCTCTACCGCCCTGCCCTTGCCACGGTGGGCTGCCCGCTTGGGCTATGCCGGTGCATTGCCATTTGTGGCGCTCGCCGCTGCGACATGGCTGGCGCCCACCGCCTACCGCGGCCACGCCGCGTCAGCCTTGCTAGCCTACGGCGCCACCATCGCGAGTTTCATGGGTGCCATCCATTGGGGATTGGCCATGCGCGGAGTGCTGACGCCTCAACCGGGCCCGTTTGTGTGGGGGGTATTCCCTAGCTTGGTGGCATGGGTAGCCCTGCTGCTGCCTGCAGCGCAGGGCCTGGTCACACTGGCTCTGTTGTTGGGCATGTGTTTGGCAGTAGACCGCCGCAGCTACCCTGCCTATGGCTTGTCACCCTGGCTACCGATGCGCCTCCACTTGACCTTGGCTGCGGCTCTTAGCCTGCTGGCAGGGAGCCTGGCGGTATGAGTCGACTCCAGGTGCCTTTAAGCGAGTCCGACATTTCACGCATCGTGGAAATGGCGTGGGAGGACCGCACCGCGTTCGAGGCGATTGAAGCGCAGTTCGGTCTGAATGAGTCAGCGGTGGTAGACCTGATGCGCAAGCGCATGAAAGCCAGCTCTTTCCGAATGTGGCGCAAGCGCATGGCAGGCCGCACCACCAAACACCTGGCTTTGCGATCACCGGCTGTGCAACGGCACCGCGCCAGCCACACCCGGCAGGCATAAAAAAAGGCCTGCAAGCAGGCCTTTTTTGCTACAGCAGGGCTCTTTGAGCCACCGGTGTTTATTGTTCGACGAACGCGCGCTCCACCACATAGTCGCCCGGGGTGGTGGTGTTGCCTTCCTTGAAGCCTTTGGCATCCAGAATCTCGCGCATATCCTTGTTCAAGCCGGGGCTGCCGCAGATCATGATGCGGTCTGTTGCGGGGTCCAGCGGTGGCAAGCCCAGGTCGGCCGGCAACTGGTTGGATTCGATCAGCGTGGTGATGCGGCCTTGATGCTCGAATGCCTCACGGGTCACCGTGGGGTAGTAGAGCATTTGCTTGCTGACCATTTCACCCAAGAACTCGTGCTTGGGCAGCTCGTTCTTGAAGTAGTCGTAATAGGCCAGCTCTTTGACTTCGCGCACACCGTGCACCACGATCACTTTTTCAAACTTTTCGTAGGTCTCAGGGTCACGGGCCACGCTCAAAAATGGGGCCAGTCCGGTACCGCTGCCCAGCAGGTACAGGTTTTTGCCGGGCAAGAGGTAATCGATCAACAAAGTACCGGTGGGCTTGCGGCCGATCACAATCTTGTCGCCGACCTTGATGTGCTGGAGCTTGGAGGTCAGCGGGCCGTCTTGCACCTTGATGCTCAAAAACTCGAGGTGCTCTTCATAGTTGGCACTCACGATGGAGTACGCGCGCAGCAGTGGTTTGCCGTTGTCTTGCATCAGCCCGATCATGGTGAAATGGCCATTCGAGAAGCGCAGCGCAGGGTCACGCGTGGTGGTAAAGCTGAACAGGCGGTCTGTCCAGTGGTGTACGCTTAAAACTGTTTCTTCCAGAAATGCACTCATGGGGGCCTTGCTTCAGGGTCGGAATGGGGAACACCGGTTCGGCCACAATGGCCTAGGGCGAAACCCTATATTGTAAAACTTCATACCCCTGCAGCCTGTTATATCGATATTGATTTGAGTCATTAGCCAGCGCATGTCATTTCCCACCGATCTACCTACCCCCGACCTGCTGGTCGTTTGCCTGTGCGCCCAGTGGTGCGGCACTTGTACTGAATACCAACCGCTGTTCACCGCCCTGCAGTCCGAGTTTGCCGGGGCCCGGTTTGTATGGGTGGATGTCGAAGACCAGTCCGACCTGGTCGACCCGATCGAGGTCGAAAATTTCCCGACGCTTTTGGTGGCCCAGGGACAGAGCGCCCGCTTTTTCGGAACCGTGACGCCCCACCTCGAGACCTTGCGCAGACTCATCAGCTCGAGTGCCAGCGTCGATGCTGCCGCGGTGAAGGACGCTGAAGTGCAGGCTTTGGTTCAGCGTTTGCGCGCTGGCTGAAGCAAGGGGCGCCAGAGCGCCTCGCCCTCTGCACCTGCCCAATCCAGGGCTCCACGCACCGTGGCACGCGGAACGCCATCACGGTCGATCAGCACGGTTGACGGATAGATGCGCACGCCCCAGGCGCGGGCCGTATCGCCTTGTGGGTCGCGCAACACGGGCAAGCTCAAGCCGCTGATTTGCACGAAGCGTGCAATCGCCTCAGGGCTCTCTTTGAGATTGATCGTCAATACTGCGAGCTGCGCCTGTTCACGCGCCGCAAGTGCTTGCAAAGCCGGCATTTCGGCGCGGCATGGCTCACACCAACTGGCCCAGAAATTCAGCAACACGGCTTTGCCGCGCAGTGACGGCAGGCTCCACGGCTGCACTGTCTGATCAGCCGAGGGGATGGCTGGCACACCACTTTTTGCGGGCCAGGCTTGCACATCGAACCCGGGGCCTGTACCCGGCGCACCGGCCGCCCACGCCGGTGAGACACAGACACCCGCCCCCAGAATGAGCAGTTGACGACGACGCGTCGGCATTTTCATAAAAAAAAGCTGCTAGCGCCCATAAAGTGTGCGCGAGCAGCTCTCATTTTGATAGCGGATTAAACCGTATTAGTTCAAAGTCGTTAGAGCTTGGCACTCACCCAGGCTTGCACACTGGCCAGTGCACCAGCCAGCTTGGCAGGCTCGGTACCACCAGCCATGGCCATGTCGGCCTTGCCGCCACCCTTGCCGCCCACTTGGCCAGCCACAAAGTTCGCCAGTTCACCGGCCTTGACTTTGCCTGTGGTGTCGTTGGTCACGCCGGCTGCGATCTGCACCTTGTCGCCATCCACCGCGCCGAGCACGATGACCGCGGTCTTGAGCTTGTCCTTGAGCTTGTCCATGGTGTCGCGCAAGGTCTTGGCGTCAGCGCCTTCGAGCTTGGCGGCCAGTACTTTGACACCGTTCACCTCTACCGCGCTGCTCACCAGCTCGTCGCCCTGAGCGGAAGCCAGCTTGCCCTTGAGGGCGGCGATTTCTTTTTCCAGCGCCTTGACCTGGTCCACCATCTGGCCCAAACGGTTGCCCAACTCAGCCACCGGCGTTTTGAGCGTCGCAGCGGCAGCGCTCACGGTGTCTTCCAGGTCCTGCAAGTAGTTCAGCGCGTTGGTGCCGGTCACCGCTTCGATACGGCGAACACCTGCGGCCACGCCGCTCTCGCCCACCACCTTGAACAGGCCGATATCCCCGGTGGCGTGGACGTGCGTGCCACCGCAGAGTTCGCGGCTGGAGCCAATGTCCAGCACCCGCACGGTTTCGCCGTATTTTTCGCCGAACAGCATCATGGCGCCAGTTTTCTGGGCCGACTCGATGTCCATGACGCGCGCTTGGGCAGCAGCGTTGGCCAGCACTTCCGCGTTCACGATAGCTTCAATCTGGCGGATCTGTTCGTCAGTGACTGGCGCGTTGTGCGCGAAGTCAAAACGGGTGCGCTCGGCATTCACCAGCGAGCCCTTTTGCTGCACATGCTCGCCCAGCACTTCGCGCAGAGCTTTGTGCATCAAGTGGGTGGCGCTGTGGTTGCGCACCGTGGCGGCGCGCTTGGCGGCGTCGACATGGGCGGTCACGGCATCGCCGACGCGCAAAACGCCGGTTTTGAGCGTGCCGTGGTGGCCGAACACATCGGCCTTGATCTTCTGGGTATCGCCCACTTCAAACAGGCCGGCATCGGAGAACACTGCGCCTTCGTCGCCCACCTGGCCGCCGCTCTCGGCGTAGAACGGGGTAGTATCCAGCACCAACACGCCGTCTTGCCCCGCCTTTAGCTCGCTAACCGGCGTGCCGTCTGCGTAGAGCGCTACGATTTTTGCAGCTTGGGTCAGGTGCTCATAGCCCACGAAGGTGTTGCCGGCGCCGGTGTACTCCAGCGCCTTGTCCATCTTGAACTTGCCGGCTGCGCGGCCCTTGGCCTTTTGCGCCTCCATGGCGGCGGTAAAACCGGCGCTGTCGACTTCCACACCGTTTTCGCGGCACACGTCGGCCGACAAATCGAGCGGGAAACCATAGGTGTCGTGCAGCTTGAAGGCCACTTCACCGGGCAGCACTTTGACGCCGCCCGCCAGGGCTTCGTCCAGGATTTGCATGCCAGTGGCCAGCGTTTCAAAAAAGCGCTCTTCTTCCACGCGCAGCACTTCGGTGATGCGGGCTTCTTGCGACGCCATGTGGGGGTAGGCAGCGCCCATGACCTGCACCAAGTCCTTGACCAGCTTGTGGAAGAACGGAGTCTTCTGGCCCAGCTTGTAGCCGTGGCGGATGGCGCGGCGCACGATGCGGCGCTGCACATAACCACGGCCTTCGTTGCTCGGAATCACGCCGTCACTTACCAAGAACGCAGTGGCGCGGATGTGGTCGGCAATCACGCGCAAAGACTTGTTGCTCAAGTCGGTGCAGCCAGTTTCGCGGGAAGCTGCTTTGATCAGTGCATCGAACAGGTCGATTTCGTAGTTGCTGTGCACGTGTTGGAGGATGGCGGCCAGGCGCTCCAGACCCATGCCGGTGTCCACGCAGGGCGCGGGCAGCGGGGTCACGGCACCGGTCTCGTCCATGTTGAACTGCATGAACACGTTGTTCCAGATTTCGATGAAGCGGTCGCCGTCTTCATCCGGGCTGCCGGGAGGGCCGCCAGGGATGTGGGCACCGTGGTCGTAGAAGATTTCGGAGCAAGGGCCGCAGGGGCCGGTGTCGGCCATCATCCAGAAGTTGTCGCTCTTGTAGCGGCCGCCCTTGTT
>DGQR01000133.1 GCA_002390825.1 Rhodoferax sp. UBA4409 | reverse complement strand
GATGCCGACGTTTTCGTCGCGGGCAAACACTTCGGGGTTGAACGAGGGCTTGCCGCCACCCATGGGCACCATGCTCATGGACTCGGCACCACCGGCGATCAGCACATCGGCTTCGCCGACGCGGATGCGGTCTGCCGCCATCTGAATGGCAGAAATGCCGGACGCGCAGAAGCGGTTGACAGTGATACCACCCACGGGGTGGTCAAACGCCAGACCCACGGCCACGCGGGCCATGTTCATGCCCTGCTCGCCTTCGGGGAAAGAGCAGCCAATGATGGCGTCTTCAATCGCCTTGGGGTCCAGGGTGGGGACTTGCAACATGGCGCTGCGCAGGGCAGACACCAGCAACTCGTCGGGGCGGGTATTGCGGAAATAGCCGCGGCCGGAACGCCCGATAGGCGTGCGCGTGGCGGCAACGATGTAAGCGTCTTGGACTTGTTTCATGAGGAAACTCCTTTATTTTTTCGGGGTGGGTATCCACGCCCAGATGAATTCACATTGAATGGGCTGTTCGCCCGATTCGTCGCTGACCAGCACCGGCACACTGACCTCGCCTTTGTCGCTTTGCTGCATGAGCTGGCGCTGCGCATCCGACAAGGTGGCCACTGCGCGCATGGCGCCCTGGGCACGTCGTTTGAAGTCGATGCGCATGGTCTTGGCCAGGGGCAGGCAGTCGTCCCGCACATTCATGCCCACCACCATGCCGGTGGCCGTTTCGGCCAGCAGTGCCATGGCAGCTGCATGCACGCCCTGAATGTGGTTTTGCACGCGGCGCACATTGGCCACGGCAATCTCCACACGCTCAGGCGCCATGTGCGCGAAGTCCAGACCTGCAGTACCGGTGAACGGCACTGCATGGCCCATAACCTTGTTGCGCAGCCAAGGGCGCAGGGCCGCAGGCACGCGGTCCAGCTTGGCAACCGAACGCGCCAGCCGGTTGGGCCGGGCGGTCGATGCATGGGCAGCGGAAATGCTCATGCCAGCGATCAGTTACGCACCGGCTTGCCGGTGGACATCATGCCCATGATGCGTTCTTGCGTCTTGGGGTGGGTCAGCAGGCTGCAGAAGGCCTTGCGTTCCATGGCCATGAGGTATTCCTCCGTCACCAAGGTGCCGGCATCCACTTGGCCACCACACACCACCTCTGCAATCAGCAAGCCGATATGGAAATCGTGCGCGCTGATGAAGCCACCGTCGCGCATGTTGACCAGCTGGGCGCGGATGGTGGCAATGCCACTGCGACCAGCCACAGGGAAGCTGCGCTTGTGCGGTGCACGGTAGCCGGAGGTGTACAAAGCCTTGGCCTCGTTAATGGCCACGAACAAGAGCTCGTCTTTATGGGCCACCACCACATCGCTGTCCAGCAGGTAACCCAGCTTGCGGCTTTCGAGCGCGCTGGTGCCTACCTTGGCCATGGCCGCTGCAGTGAAACCTTCGGTCAGGAAAGGCAGCACGTCCTTGGAGGTGGACATGGCCATGTTTTCTGCCGCACGGCGTGCGATGTAGGTCAAGCCGCCGGCACCGGGCACCAAGCCCACGCCGACTTCCACCAGACCAATGTAGCTTTCCATCGCCGCCACGCGCTTGCTGGAGTAGACGGCCAGCTCGCAGCCACCGCCCAGCGCCAAACCGCGGATGGCGGAAATGACGGGCACGTTGGAGTAACGCAGTTTGAGCATGGCGTTTTGCAGCTCGGCTTCTGCGCCTTCGATGGCTTTGGCGCCACCGATCATGAAGGCGGGCATCATGCCTTGCAGGTCGGCACCGGCAGAGAACATTTCGTCCGGCGACCAGATCACCAAGCCTTGGTATTCTTTCTCGGCCAGTTCCTGCGCTTGCAGCAGGCCTTCGATCACACCGCCACCGATGGCGTGCATCTTGGTTTTGATGCTGGCGATCAGCACTTTCTCGTCGAGCGTCCACAGACGGATGGACTCGTCTTCAAAGATGGTCTTGCCTGCGGTCTCAGCCTTGGGCGCGTTGGAGCCCAATACGCTTTCAGGGAAGTGCTGACGCTCGTACACGGGCAGCTTGCGCACCGGTACAAAGGTGCCTGTGGTGGGGTTCCAGGAACCTGCAGCGGTGTGTACACCACCGGCGTCAGCCACGGGGCCTTTGAACACCCACTCGGGCAGCGGCGCTTTGCACAGGGCCTTGCCGGCGTCGATATCTTCCTGGACCATCTTCGCCACTTCGAGCCAACCGGCTTCTTGCCAGAGCTCGAATGGACCTTGCTTCATGCCGAAGCCCCAGCGCATGCAGAAGTCCACATCGCGGGCGTTGTCGGCGATCGATGCCAGGTGAATGGCGGCGTAGTGGAAGCTGTTGCGCAGGATGGCCCACAGGAACTGACCCTGCTTGCCTTCGGCATTGCGCAGGAGCTTCAGGCGCTCGGCAGCTGGCTTCTTGAGCATGCGGGCGTAGACCTCGTCGGCCTTTTCGCCACCGGGCACGTACTCCTGGCTTTCGCCGTCGAAACGCAGCACATCGCGCCCGACCTTCTTGAAGAAACCGGCTTTGGCCTTCTGGCCCAGGTTGCCCATTTCCAGCAGGGTCTTGAGCACGGCGGGAGTGGCAAAGCTCTCGTAGAAGGGGTCGGTGTCGATGCTGAGCGTGTCCTGCAGCGTCTTGATCACGTGGGCCATGGTGTCCAGGCCGACCACGTCCGCAGTGCGGAACGTGCCGGAGGATGCGCGACCCAGCTTTTTGCCGGTCAGGTCATCGACCACGTCGTAGGTCAGGCCGAAGTTTTCCACTTCCTTCATGGTGGCCAACATGCCGGCGATACCGACGCGGTTGGCGATGAAGTTGGGGGAGTCCTTGGCACGCACCACGCCCTTACCCAGGGTGCTGGTCACAAAGCCTTCGAGGGCATCGAGGTAGTGGGCTTCGGTGGTGGGGGTGTTGATCAACTCCACCAGGGCCATATAGCGGGGTGGATTGAAGAAGTGAATACCGCAGAAGCGGGGCTTGATTTCTTCCGACAGCGCTTCAGACAGCTTGGTGATCGAAAGGCCGGAGGTGTTGGACGCAACAATCGTGTTGGGGCCAATGAAAGGCGCGATCTTTTTGTAAAGGTCCAGCTTCCAGTCCATGCGCTCTGCGATGGCCTCAATGATGAGGTCGCAGTCGCGCAGCTGCTCGAGGTGCTCTTCGTAGTTGGCTTGGCCGATCAAGCCAGCGTCATCCACCACGCCCAGTGGGGCGGGCTTGAGCTTCTTGAGGTTCTCAATGGCACGGGTGACGATGCCATTCTTGGGGCCTTCTTTGGCCGGCAGATCAAACAGCACCACGGGTACTTTGACGTTGACGAGGTGGGCTGCGATTTGCGCGCCCATCACGCCTGCGCCGAGCACGGCGACTTTACGGACTTGGAAACGGGACATAGGTTTTCCTGAATTGGTTTACTGGATGCGGGTCCAGGTCTGCGTGCGGCCGAAGAAGGCGATAGAACCGCGCATCTCGAGCTTCTTGCCACCTTCGATGGGGGTGAGGCGGGCGTTGTATTCCTTGCCCTCTGCGGGGTCGAGAATCTTGCCGCCGTCCCAGACCTCTTTGCCTTCCACCTTCTTCACGCCACGGATGATTTCAAGCCCCACGATGGGCTTGCCTTTACGGTCATCTTTGCACTCGTCGCACTTGTCTTCGGGCTTTGCCGCAGGGTCGAGCCGCTTCTCGATGCGGGCGGTGACGACACCGCCTTCCTCGACGATGCGGATCTCCGACTTGGCCTGGCCGGTTTTATCGTCCACTTGGCGCCACAAGCCCACGGGGCTCATTTGGGCCATAGCGGCAGTGGCAGTCAGGCCGAGAGCAATTACGAGCGATGTGCGAATCATGAAAGTCTCCTGTCGTTTAAAAAGTGGATGGGGCAAACGCAGTGATTTTTTAAGCCAGAGCGGCGTTGGTGTCCATCAAAACTTTGGAGCCAGTGCGGGCAGTGCGCATCAGGGTCGCGGTTTCGGGGAACAGCTTGGCGAAATAGAACCGTGCGGTCTGCAGCTTGGCGGTGTAGAACGGATCGGTGCTACCGGCCGCAATTTCGCGCAGGGCCACTTGGGCCATACGGGCAAAGAAGTAGCCGAACACCAAGTGACCTGCCACACGCAAATAGTCCACGGCAGCTGCGCCTACTTCGTCAGGATTCTGGAAACCCTTGAAGCCGACTTCGGTGGTGAACTTGGTCATCTGTTCGCCCAGGATGGCGATCGGAGTGATGAATTCAGCCATCTTTTCGTTCACGCCTTCTTCGGCCACCAGCGCGCCGACCAGCTTGCCGAACTTCTTGAGGGTGGCGCCGTTGTTGCCCAAGACCTTGCGGCCCAACAAATCCAGAGACTGGATGGTGTTGGTGCCTTCATAGATCATGTTGATGCGGTTGTCGCGCACGAACTGCTCCATGCCCCATTCCTTGATGAAACCGTGGCCGCCAAAGACTTGCATGCAGGCGTTGGTGGCGATGTGGCCGTTGTCGGTCAGGAAGGCTTTGGCAATCGGGGTCAGCAAAGCCAGCATTTCGCCAGCGTCTTTGCGCACCTTTTCATCGGGGTGGTTGTGCTCTTTTTCCAGCAACATCGAGCAGTAGACCTGCAAGGCGCGGCCGCCGTCTGCGTAGGCACGGGCAGTCATTAGCATCTTGCGCACATCAGGGTGCACGATGATGGGGTCAGCAGGCTTGTCTTTGGCCTTGGTGCCAGAGAGGCTGCGCATTTGAATGCGGTCTTTGGCGTAGGCCAATGCGTTCTGGAATGCAACTTCGGTGAGGCCCAAAGACTGGTTACCCACGCCCAGGCGAGCGGCATTCATCATCACGAACATGCCTTGCATGCCCTTGTTGGCCTGGCCCACCATGGTGCCCACGGCATCTTCCAGCACCATCTGGCAGGTAGCGTTGCCATGAATGCCCATTTTGTGCTCGAGGCCGCCACAGTAAATGCCGTTGCGCTCACCCAAGGATCCGTCAGCATTCACATGGAACTTGGGCACGATGAACAGGCTGATGCCTTTGATGCCGGGAGGCGCATCGGGCAAGCGGGCCAACACCAAGTGAATGATGTTGTCGGTCATGTCGTGTTCACCGGCGCTGATGAAAATCTTGTTGCCGGTGATTTTGTAGGTGCCGTCTGCCTGTGGCTCAGCCTTGGTGCGCATCAGGCCCAGGTCTGTACCGCAGTGAGGTTCGGTCAGGCACATGGTGCCGGTCCATTCGCCGCTGGTCATCTTGGGCAGGTAGGTCGCTTTTTGCTCAGGGGTGCCGTGTGTTTCCAGCGCGGCATACGCACCGTGGGTCAGGCCGGGGTACATGGTCCAGGCTTGGTTGGCACTGTTGAGCATTTCGTAGAACATGCCGTTCACCACGTAGGGCAGGCCTTGGCCGCCGTACTCGGGGTCGCAG
>DGQR01000138.1:279-4926 GCA_002390825.1 Rhodoferax sp. UBA4409 | reverse complement strand
TGCTGATGAACACGCTGCTCAAGCGGTCGAAGGTGAGCTTGCCATCCGGTTTGGGGTAGACGATGGGCTTGCACTCGGCCGCGGGTTTGAGGTAAGCGTGGTCGGGCTTGTCGCGGCGCAGGGTCCAGGGGATGTGTCCGCGCAGTACGAATTGCTCGAAACCGTTCATCAGCGTGGCGGTGGTGAGGCCGTACTTGAACCAGTTCTTGAAGTTGCGGTCTTTGTTCAGCTCGGTGTGCAGCCAGCTCTTCTCAAAGGCTTCGGGGTAGGCGCTCAGCTCGTCGTGCTGGCGGCCGCCCACCACGGCATCAAAAGCGGCCTCAGCGGCTAGCATGCCGGTTTTGATAGCGGCGTGGCTGCCTTTGATACGGCCCACGTTCAGGTAACCCGCGTTGCACCCAATCAGGCAGCCGCCGGGGAATACGGTTTTGGGCAGGGCGTTGATTCCGCTGGCATTGATTGCGCGCGCGCCGTAGCCTAAGCGCTTGGCCGTGATTTCACCTTTCTCGTTTTCGAAGTAGTAGCGCACGTTCGGGTGTGTCTTCCAGCGCTGGAACTCTTCAAACGGGCTGAGGTAGGGGTTGCTGTAGCCCAAGCCGGTGACAAAGCCCAGAGCCACTTTGTTGCCTTCGAGGTGGTACAAAAAGGCGCCACCGTAGGTGTCAGATTCCATAGGCCAGCCGGCGGTGTGCATCACAAAGCCGGGCTTGTGGCGGCTGGGGTCAATTTCCCACAGCTCTTTGATGCCGATGCCGAAGCTCTGCGGGTCGCGACCGTCGTCGAGCTTGTACTTGGCAATGACCTGTTTGCCCAAGTGTCCGCGCGCACCTTCTGCAAACACGGTGTATTTGCCCAGCAGCTCCATGCCCAGCTGGAAGCTTTCCATCGGTTCGCCGTCTTTGCCCACACCCATGTTGCCGGTGGCCACACCTTTGACTGAGCCGTCGTCGTTGTAGAGCACTTCAGCGGCGGTGAAGCCGGGGAAAATTTCTACGCCCAAGCTCTCTGCTTGCTCGGCCAACCATTTGGTGACAGCGCCCAGGCTGATGATGTAGTTGCCGTCGTTGTGCGCGAAAGGCGGCAGCACCATGTTGGGCACACGGAAGCCGGATTTTTCACTCAGGAAAATGTAGGCGTCGTCGGTCACTGGCTGGTTCAGTGGGGCACCCAGTGCCTTCCAGTCGGGAATCAGTTCGGTCAGCGCTTTGGGGTCCATGATGGCGCCGGACAGGATATGCGCGCCGGGCTCAGAGCCTTTTTCGAGCACGACCACCGATACGTCGGTGCCTTTCTCCGCGGCCAGTTGCTTGAGGCGGATCGCCGTTGCCAAGCCGCCGGGGCCGCCGCCAACGACGACCACGTCGTATTCCATGGATTCACGGGGGCCGAATTGAGCCAGTATTTCCTGGTTTGTCATGGGGTGTCTCGCTTAATAATGGGTGGTCTTCTTGTCAGCGTTCGCGCGCCAGAGCGCACGCGAGCGGCACCAGATTTTATTCGCTGATTTTATAAAAAAGAACGACCGTTCTTTTTTAATTTGTGGAGGCACTCTAAATGGCTTATAGCATCGATCTTTCCGGGCGAATTGCATTCATCACCGGTGCATCTGGCGGGCTGGGGGCGCAGTTTGCCCGCACCTTGTCGGCCGCTGGTGCCGCGGTGGTGCTGGCCAGCCGCCGCATTGACAAGCTCAAGGACTTGCGTGCCGAAATCGAGGGGCAGGGCGGCGATGCTCATGTCATTGAACTGGATGTGACAGACCACGACTCCATCAAGTCGGCGGTAGCCCACGCCGAGACCGAGGTGGGCTCTATCGACATCCTGATCAACAACTCAGGAGTGAGCACCACGCAGCGACTGCAGGACGTCAGCCCTGAGGATTACGACTTTATCTTTGATACCAACGTCAAAGGGTCGTTTTTTGTGGCGCAAGAGGTCGGCAAGCGGATGATTGCGCGCGCCAAAGGTGCGGCACCCGGCAGTTACACCGGCGGACGCATCATCAACATTGCCTCGATGGCAGGCCTGCGGGTGTTGCCCCAAATCGGGGCCTATTGCATGAGCAAGGCTGCCGTGATCCAAATGACCAAAGCGCAAGCGCTGGAGTGGGGCAAGTTCGGTATCAACGTCAACGCATTGTGCCCGGGCTATATCGATACCGAGATCAATCACGAACATTGGCATACCGATGCGGGGCAAAAACTGGTGCAGATGTTGCCACGCAAGCGGATCGGTCGCCCGGCAGATCTGGATGCCATTTTGGTGACCTTGTGCTCTGATCAGAGTCACTTTATCAATGGAGCAGTCATCGCGGCTGACGATGGTTTTGGAATTTGAGCGGCGTTTGACAAGCGGTTTTGGGTTGCCGGTTTTGGTGAAGTTTTGCTGAGCGGGGTGATGGCCGGCCTGGCGGCTGGCGCCTTGTGGGGTTTGGTCTTTGTAGCGCCAGCTCTGGCGCCCGGGTTGTTGCCTGTTGATCTCGCAGCGGGCAGGTTTGCGGTTTTCGGGCTGGTTTCGCTCTTGATCGTCAGCGTGGGCTATCTCCGGGGCCGCTCGCGGATGCCGACGTGGCGCCAAGCCGGGGCCGCGGCCTTGCTCAGTGCACTCGGCTTCTCCGGCTATTACTTGTTGTTGGTGTATGCCATCCGTGATGCAGGCGTGGCAGTGCCGACCATGATCATTGGCACGGTTCCGGTGTGGGTGATGTTGCTGGGCAAGCCGGTTGGTTTGCGGTGGCGGAGCCTGATTCCGGGTTTGTTGCTCACACTCATCGGCGTCGCTCTGATGATGGCGGCAGATAGCGCAAGCGGCACCGATGCCCGGCCACATGGCTGGGTGTTTTGGCGCGGCGTGTTGTACGGTTTGCTGGCGATGGCGAGTTGGGTCGTTTTCGCGATCCTCAACTCCGCTTGGTTAAAGCGGCATACCGGGGTCCAGCTCGCTGATTGGACCAGTTGGATGGGGGTGAGCTCAGGCGTCGCTGCCGTGGCCCTCTGGGGGCTGATGGGTACCCCGCTGGAATTGCTTCTGCCCCACACGGATATTGCGCGAGCAGCTATGGTTTGTATAGCAACAGGAGTTGGCTCCGCATGGGTAGCAACCATGCTTTGGAACTTTTCGAGTCGTCGCTTGAGCGCGAGCTTGTGCGGTCAACTCATCGTGTCAGAAACGCTTTTCGCACTCTTTTACGCATTTCTCGTGCACGGTGACTGGCCGCACCCTCTGCAGTGGTGGGCCAGTGGCATTTTCTTGTTAGGTCTGGTGGCTTCGGTACGTGCGCATCGCTAAGGTGCGGCGTCCCTTGGACGTCGCACCTGTTTGAGTGATGGGCTGGCTTTACTTAGGAGCGAGTCGGATCGCGCCATCCAAGCGGATCACCTCGCCGTTGAGCATGTCGTTTTCAAAAATATGAACGGCTAATTTGGCGTAATCCTGCGGAGTGCCCAAGCGCGAGGGGAATGGAACACCTGCCGCTAGCGCGTCTTGCACATCCTGAGGCATGCTGAACAACATCGGAGTGCCGAAAATCCCGGGGGCAATAGTCATGTTCCGGATGCCGTTGCGGGCGAGGTCGCGTGCAATGGGCAGTGTCATACCCACCACGCCGCCTTTGGAGGCACTGTAGGCTGCTTGACCGATCTGTCCGTCATAGGCGGCCACGGAGGCGGTAGAAATCATGACGCCGCGCTCGCCGGTTGCTTCAGGTTCGTTTTTGCTCATGGCCTCGGCGGCGAGGCGGATCATGTTGAAGCTGCCGATCAAATTGACGGTGATCGTTTTGCTGAAAGATGCGAGTGCATGCGCGCCGTTTTTGCCCACTGTCTTCTCGGCAGGAGCAATACCCGCGCAGTTCACCAAGCCCATCAGCTTGCCCATGGAGACTGCTTGGGTCACGACGGCTTGCCCATCAGCTTCGTTACTGACGTCGCACTTGACGAATGCGCCGCCCAGTTCCCGGGCAATGGCCTCGCCTTTTTCTGCCTGCATGTCTGCTATGACGACTTTGCCGCCTTTGGCTGTCAGCATGCGGGCAGTGCCCTCGCCGAGGCCAGATGCGCCGCCGGTCACGATAAAGACTTTTCCTGCGATTTCCATGGAGTGCTCCTTGTAATGGGGATGGATTGACGTTTACGTAAACGTCAATTATGGCGCAGCGCTCTTTTGATCTATTTGAACTTTTTTCGGGCTTTTCAAAAGAAGCGCATTTTTATGCTGCTATACTTCGGCCTCTCGGATAAATGTAGGCGCATAGCTCAGCTGGTTAGAGCACCACCTTGACATGGTGGGGGTCGTTGGTTCGAGTCCAATTGCGCCTACCACATTTTTCCTTTCAGGCTTCATCTAGGGTATTCCTAGGTCGGTGCCAAGCGGTCTCTCTCTAGAATGTGCTGCACTGCAACACTTACTTGGCTCACACACCCGGTGCAGAGCGATCGACATGCAAAAAACTTCCAGTAAAGACTCCAAGGCTTCCCAGCGGGTCATCAAAAAATACCCCAACCGGCGTTTGTACGACACCGACACGTCGACTTACATCACGCTGGCGGAAATCAAGCAGCTGGTGATGGACAGCGAAGTGTTTTCGGTGGTGGATGCGAAATCGGGTGAGGACATCACCCGCAGCATCCTGTTGCAGATCATCCTGGA
>DGQR01000138.1:0-226 GCA_002390825.1 Rhodoferax sp. UBA4409 | reverse complement strand
CGAAATCGGGTGAAGACCTGACGCGAAGCATCTTGCTGCAGATTATTTTGGAAGAAGAGGCCAATGGGTCTCCAATGTTCACCGCGCCCGTGTTGTCCAACATCATTCGCTTTTATGGTCATGCCATGCAGGGCATGATGGGTGGCTACCTTGAGAAAAACATGCAAGCGCTGATGGATATGCAGGCGCCCATGGTGCAGGGCGTAATGGGTAACAACATGTTCCA
>DGQR01000174.1 GCA_002390825.1 Rhodoferax sp. UBA4409 | reverse complement strand
TCGACAGGCTCAGGACAGGCTACCGAAACCGGAACAGCCCAACTCATAGGCCTGTACAAGAACAACCGCTTCTACGCAGTCCACACCGACCACCTGGGTACACCCAGAAGCATCACCGACGACACCAACAAGGTCGTCTGGCAAAGGGCGTACAGCGCCTTCGGAGAGAACAAACCCACGGGCGTTCTCAAAGCCACGACTAATCCCAGAGCAGCGATCACCAATCAACCCAAACTGCTCACTGCAACCAATCCGAGCTTTGCGGTGAACCTGAGGTTCCCGGGGCAGTATTGGGATGAGGAAGCGAAGCTGAGCTATAACTACTTCCGTTCCTACAGGCCGCAGCAGGGCAGGTATGACCAGCCGGACCCGATTGGGTTGGCGGGGGGATGGAATCGATTTGGATATGTGGAGGGGGATCCGCTGAACTTTGTTGATCCAATGGGACTAATGGGAGGCAGCGGGAGTGGTGCAGCTCACCGCAAACCGTCGCCGACTGTGTCGGCTTTTGGCTGCATCGGTTTTGTTTGCATCACGGGCGGAGGTGGCTCCCCGCAGATAAGTGCCGAACTCAGTCTTGGTGGAGGCATCGAGATTTGTGATGCACCACCGCCAACTCCGCCGAATGTTTGCTCTCGCTCTGGATCTGGAGCGCAACCGCCAGGTATCCCAGTGCCTTCTGGTGGAAGTTCGAATCTGACTAAGCGCGGAGGTCTGTTTTTCGGTCCGTCGATCAAGTCCGATGGCTCGTTCTGCTTGCGTCTAGGTCCCCACTACACAGTGCCTCTAACGCCATCTTTTGATCTTGGAGACTTGAGTAAATGAACATTTCAATCGTTCTTGCAGTGCTGGGCACCCTATGTGGGGTCATCTACTGGGTGCTTGGGCTCAACGCCTCGACGCATCTCGCGCGTACTGACGTCAGTAGCTCTGACCGCTTTCTTAGCGCTGGCCTGCTTTGGTCACTGTCGCCTAGGCAATATGACGATCAGGGCAAAACGCTTTGCAGTAAAGGAAGCCTTGTGCTTTTACTTGCAGTTTGTTGCTGGATCGGATGGGCCGTCTTACGGACTTAGCTGAGGCCAAGGTGTGGGTCTTTACGCAATACCAAGCCCATGTTTCCGCGTTTCAAAAGTGCAACTGATGGCGTGCCTTTGTGGCATCGCATTGGGTGGTTATGGTCTCTGGCTTTTGGAACGCCGGGGGTAGCTCTGACTATTCTTGGAAAGTAAAGTCAGGAGTAAAAAGATGATGCCTTCCTTGTACAGCAGGATTCTTCTTGTTCCCTTGTTTTCGTTAGTTGTCGCTTGTGCCGACAGCGTCTCGCAGCGTATGCCTGCAATTAAGCAAGATTTGACTCAGTTCCAGACTTTGCTGCTAGTACCTGTGCGCTCTGCCACGAGCGAGTTAGCCAAAGACTCGGCTGTTTCATTGGCGGTTGATTCTGAAGGTGTTGAAGCGGGGAAGATAGCTAGCCAGGCGGAGGAGGCTCTTCGGAAGTTGCGCTATCTAAGGGCGGAAGATCGACTTGATGGAACCCAAGCAACCACCTTGTACTGCCACGAAGAAGAAGCTGGTAGGAGTGCAACGATCGTGAATAGCGGCCCACAACTGCGAGTCGCATTTAGAGTTTCCGGCTGGTCGGAAGATAAGCAAAAGTGTCCAGGTAAGGATGTCTCGAAGTAATTTAGGTCAAATTTGTCTCTGGCGCCCGTGGAATCTGCGCGGGCAGCTATGAATTTAGGAGCAGTTTGATCCGGTCCCAGAACACGTAGGCGACCAGTGCAGCGAGGTGCGCCCACACCGTCAGCCAATACATCCACTGAAAACCGGGCTTGACGGTTTTGTGTCGCAACACTTGCTGCGCGAGTCTTGCAGCGGGCCAGCCGCCGGCAAGGGCCAGCAAATGCAGAGTTTTTTCTTGAATGCGCCATTGGCGGGCGCGGGCAGCGCGTTTGTCCAACCAGTAAGCGACAAAGGTCGCGACATTTAGCGCAAGAGCAAGCCCCAAAACCAAGGGCGGCAGGCGGTGTTGGAAGATGCCCCAACCCAGCCCTGCCGCCCAGAGTGCCGCCAGGGTGGCGGCAGTTAGCTGCTTCAACCCGCCAGCGCCACGTAGACGTTTTGCACGTCGTCGTTTTCGTCGATGGCGGCCAGGAAGGCTTCCACTTCTTCCAGCGCTTCGGCGCTCAGGCTGGTGGGGTCGACAGGATTTTTGGCCTTGTAGCCCAGCTTCATCGACAGCACGTTGAAGCCGAAGTTGGGCAGGGCGCGGGCCACTAGGTCCAAGTCAGCCGGGTCGGTGTAGAACACGGTGTTGCCTTCTTCATCACCGGCTTCAAAGTCTTGTGCGCCGGCCTCAATCGCGGCCACTTCAGCATCCGAGTCGGCCGCAGTGGGTGCGGCTTCGATCATGCCTAGGTGGTTGAAGTCCCATGCCACCGAGCCGCTGGTGCCCAGCTGACCTTTGCGGAACAGCACGCGCATTTCAGGGGCAGTGCGTTTCACGTTGTCGGTCAGGCACTCCACCATCACCGCTACCTGGTGTGGCGCAAAGCCTTCGTAGATGACGTGTTCGTAGTTGATGACCTCGCCTGTCAGGCCGGCACCTTTTTTGATGGCGCGCTCCAGCGTTTCTTTGGGCATCGAGACCTTGCGGGCCTGTTCGACCACCAGGCGCAGTTTGGCGTTGGCAGCCGGGTCGGGGCCGCCGCGGGCGGCTACCGTAATTTCTTTCACCAGTTTGGTAAACAGCCGGCCTTTGGCATCGGCCACCAGGGCCTTGCCCTTTGCTTTCCATTGCGCGCCCATAGCGAGTCTTTCTAGATGTTGAAGGGATAGATTTTACTTGGCGCTCTGAGGCGCTACGCCGCTGCCAGGCGCACTGCGCCAGAGGGCGATGCGTTGTTCCACCTGGGTATGAAACAAATGGCTGGTACCCAGCGCCACCAACCAGCTGGCGGCCATGAACAAGAGGGCGGCATCACCATCGTCGGAGCCGATTTCAGCCCAAGTGGCATTGGCCAGCAAGAGTACGCCGTAGTGGACCAAAAAGAGTGCATACGACGTGCGGCTGAGCAGGCTCACTGCCGCGTCAAGCCAGCGCGGCAGACGCAGTTGCCAAGTGCCGAAGCTGGCCAGCAAGGCCGACACACTGATGGCCAGGGCAATACGCTCGCGAAAATTAATGGCCAGTGACGCCAACCCGACGCTGAGGGCCGTGGCGTACAGCGCCACCGCATACCAGCCGTGCCGTGCGCGCAAACCTGCCCACCAGGCCAAGGCGCCCAAGCCGTAGGCCCCGAAAAAGTACACCGACCAGATATCCCAATCCGCATCGGCATTGAACCAGGTGAGGGATGCGGCACACAGCAAGGCAACCAGCGCGAGGCTCAGCCAGCGCTTGCCGCCGCCCAGCCACAGCACCAGGGCCAGGGTGGCGTAGAGCTGAAAGTCGATGGCCACATACCAGACACCGGCAGACAGAGACTCGACATCCAACACGCTGTGCAACAGGCTGGCATGGGCGAGCAGTTGGGGCAGGGTAGGCGCAGCCGGCACCACATCGGCCGACAGGTAAGGCCGGGCGATGGCCGCGCAGACCACCGTGAGCAGCAAGGCAGCGACAAAGGGAAGGGCGAGACGCTGGTAGCGCTGCCAGATCGCGCTGAACACGCTACTGGCCGGCCGCTTGGTGAGGGCGAAGCTGCGGGCGGCCAGATAGCCGGCAATCACCAGAAACACTTGCACCGCGATGCGGGCGTTGTCGTACAGCCACTCAAATACCTCGGGCAAGGCGCTAGAGGCTGCTTCTGACAGCGGGCCATAGGCCGAAAAGTGGTGCAGCACGATGCATTGGGCTGCAATCACTTTCAAAATATCAATCAGCCGGAACGAGGCAAGGGCGGGTAGGCGGGCAACAGTCATCAGGTCTGGCAAAGTGGGCTGCGCCGGCCCGAGAGGCTCAAGCCAGCGTGAACAGCGGTATATCTTGGGTGTGTGCAAGCAGGTCTAGCTGCTCGCGGGTTTGTCCGGCCACAAAGGCGGCCACAGTGGCGTGGGCCTCTGGGGTCATCATCGCCAAGGGGTGCGATTGTCGCAGACCGGCCGCCGCGCCCAAGCGGTCCGAAAAATGGGGCTCCAAAGCCGCCATGGCGACTCTTCCGTCTTTGCAGGGGTAGACCCGGTATCCGGCATGGCCACCACCCACGGCGGCACCCGTTTGGGTCAAGCCCCAGCTGCGCGGCAGCGCGAGGTAGCCCGCAGCATCAGACAGCGCGATTTCAAGGAAGACCCCTTTCCCTTTGGCTTGGCTGAGGATGCGGGTTTGCAGCACGGCCTCGCTGGTCATCAGTGAGCCGCCCATGTCTGCATATAGGGTGGGGGGCATTTCCAGGCCGGTGACGAGGTCGTTTTCAGCCAGGTAGGTGAGGTCGTGCCCGGGCTCTTCTGCGCGGGCACCCGGTGCCCCGACGATGGCGACCATTGATAGCCCGGGGTATTGTTTGCGCAGGGTTTTCCACTCCAGGCCCAGCTTTTTGAGGGCGCTGGGGCGGAAGGAGGTGAGCAGCACATCCGCTTTGGCCAGCTCTTTGTGCAGGGCGCGCTGACCGGCTTCGGTCTTCAAGTCCGCGGCAACCACCCGCATGCCCTGGTGCATGACGTCATAAGCCTTGCGGTTGTAAAGCCCCATCGGATCGCCGGAAGCGCCTGCCCTTGAGCCTGCCGGTGCGGGCGGCTCGAGCTTGATGCAGGTCGCACCCATGTCGCGACAGCGCATCAGCGCCGCAGGGCCGGGCAGATTGAGCGCAAGGCTCAGGATGCGGGTGCCCTTGAGAGGGCGCAGGCGTTGTGCAGGGGGTGCGGCTTGGAGGGGCATGGTTTGCTATCAATAAAGAAGCTAGAGGCGCTTATTCTGCCAGCGCTAGCGGCATATTTGTTACTTAAGTGTCGCCCACTCGACCGCCCAGCCCTGGAGCCAGGCCACAGCATCGTCTTCAGGGGTCATGGTTTCCATGGCGTCGAGCACACAGATGTCGCCCATTTTGCGGGCACCCAGGTCTTGCAACTTGGCGTCGAATTGTTTGCCGCCACCCAAAAAGCTGTCGCCATAGCTGCTGTCGCCCAGCGCAACCAAGCCGTAGCGCACGTGCCCGAGGTATTTGGCTTGTACATCCAGGCTGTTGAGCAATCCCACCGCATTGCCCGGCACGTCACCGGCGCCCGTGGTGGAGGTGCAGATGATGAAGGTGCCAGGCGTGTCGAATACGGTGATGTCGAGGCCGTCCATCGGCAGGACATCGATGGTGGCGCCGATATCGTCGGCACAAAACTGGAGCGCCTCGGCCACGCTTTGGGCGTTGCCATTGACGGTGCCGACAAGAATAGTGATTTGCATAGCGAGATTCAGAGGGTCTTCAAGAGGGTGCGGGGGATGATAGGGGCAATAATGTCGGCCTCTCCCGGCAACGGGATTCCCGTTTTTCTCAGGCGCACCGTGACCCAAGCTTTTAACCCCCAACTCGGCTTCGCTTTTTTGGCTGATCTGCCCACGTTGGACCTCGATCCACCCAAACGCGCCAGTCGCGGCCCCAAGGCTTCGGCCGCCAAAACGCCCAAAGCAGTGCCCGCCACCCAGGCCCCCTTGATGGACGCCGAGGCCATGGCCCGCGCCCTCGAGGCCCATGCCGATTACAAGGTGCAGCGCCGTCTCAAGCCTAGTCTGCAGTGGCCCGGCGAGGTGCACAGCGGCGTGAAAACCATCCTGGTGCTGGATACAGAAACCACCGGACTGGACCAGGCCAAAGAAAAAATCATCGAACTCGCGCTGCTGCGGGTTTCAGTCGATACCGAAACCGGGCTGCCGGTCGGGCCGGTGCAGGTGTATGACGGCTTGGAAGACCCGGGCAAACCGATTCCGCCCGAGATATTTGCCATTACCGGCATTGAGGATGCCCAAGTGCAAGGCCAGGCACTAGACGAGGCCCGCATTGCCGAGATGCTGCAGGGCGTGGATGTGGTGATTGCCCATAACGCAGGTTTTGACCGCCCGTTTGTGGAGGCGCGGCTACCGGCGTTTGCCGGGCTGGCGTGGGCATGCTCCTTTGCCGACATTGATTGGAAAGCCCAAGGGCGCGGGTCCGCCAAGCTGGAGAGCCTTGCTGCAGAGCTGGGCCTGTTTTACGACGCCCACCGCGCGGAGATGGATTGCCATGCGCTATTAGCTGTGCTGGCTGCCCCGTTGCCAAAGGCAGGTGCAGACACCACCCAGACGGGTCTTGCACACCTGCTCTATGCCGCCGGCAACCCCAGCTATCGATTGAGCGCGACCAACGCCCCTTTTGAGGCGAAAGACCTGCTCAAGGCCCGCGGCTATCGCTGGAACGGAGACCAGCGTGTGTGGGCCACCCGCCTGAGCGACGATGCCGCGCTGCACACCGAGTTCGACTGGCTCCGCCAGCAGGTGTATGCCGGCCGGCATGCGGCGGTGCAGGTGGAGCAAATGGACGCCAAAACCAAGTACTCCAGCCGCAGCGGCCACACGGTTTACCAACAACTCTAAAGGGCCCGGTCATGTCGCGACAGCTGCTCAGTGTTCAGGTGGGGCTCGCCCGCAAGGTGCAGATCCAGGGCCGCAGCATCCTGACGGCGATTCACAAAACCCCGGTTGACGGGCCCACCCCGGTGACGCCGCTGGGTTTGCTGGGAGATGAGCAGGCGGATCCCTCAGTGCATGGCGGGCTGGACAAGGCGGTGTATGCCTACCCCTCGGAGCACTACGGTTTTTGGCAAGAAGCGCGCCGGGCGGCCGGTGCCAGCGGTTTCGATGACAGCTTGCCCTTTGGCTCCATGGGCGAGAACCTGACGCTGGCAGGCCTCTTGGAAAACGAGGTGTGGGTGGGCGATGTGTTGCGCTTTGCCGATTGCGCGCTGCGGGTGGTGCAGCCGCGTGAACCCTGTTTCAAGTTCAATGCGGCAATGGGCTTTGCAGGCGCTGTCAAAGCCATGGCGCTTAGTGGCCATTGCGGCTTTTATCTGGCGGTAGATGAGCCCGGGCAGCTGCGTGCCGGAGAGCCGTTTGAGTTGGTGCCCGGTTCACGGCAGACCTCGATCGCCGAGCTGTTCAAGGCCCGGCTTTACAAGCACTTGCGCTAGCCCCTGCTGCGCTTGCGGCCCGGCCTTCAGCCCCGGCTCAAGGTGGTGCTGATGGCGTCGGCCAGCTCGTGGGGCTCAAACTTGGCGACATAGGCGTCAGCGCCCACGCCGGTGGCATGGCCCTCGCTGGCACTGCCGGTCAGGGATGAATACACAATGACCGGTATGCCCGCGAAGCGGTTGTCGTTTTTGATGCTGCGGGTAAGGGTAAAACCGTCCATTTCGGGCATTTCCAGATCCGTCAGCACCAACGCGACTTTGTCGCTGGCCCGCTTGCCGTGGGCGACCGCATCGCTGTGAATCTGGGCCAGACGGTCCCACGCTTCTTTGCCGTTTTTGACGGCCACATAAGAGACCCCCATGGACTTGAGGCTTTCCTCCACCAGCATGCGAGCGATGGCGGAGTCGTCGGCAAACAGGATGGTGGAGCCTTCGGGTAGCTTGATTTTCTGGATGTTGCTTGAGGACTCTGTTTGGCTGTTGGGGAACACGTTGCGGATGATTTGCTCCACATCGAGCACCTGTGCCAAGCGGGAGTCTGTGGCATCGCCATCGATACGGGCAACGCCTGAGAGCAAGCCCGAGCTATTGTTGTCAGAGGCGATTAGGTGCTTCCAGTCGAGCTGGATGATTTCGACCACTTCGTCCACCAAAAACGCCTGAGTCGTGCGGGCAAACTCGGTCACCAGCACGATTTTGGAATCGGTTTTCGGCACACAGCCCGCGAGTGCAGGCAGGTTGATCACCGGAATCAACTGCCCGCGCACATTGGCCAGGCCGAGGGCGTGTTGGGGGGCATTCACGATGCTGGTGATTTCAGGCGCCACCACGATTTCGCGCACCTTGAACACATTGATGCCGAATAGCTCGCTGCGGTCGCTGCCGGTCGAGTCCCCGAGTCGGAACAGCAGGAGCTGGAATTTGCTCTCAGCTGCCTGGCTGCTGTGTGTAGATGGTTTGCTGTTGAGTTGGGGGCTCATGGTCTCGCCTGAAAGGGATTGAGTGTCCCTCACTTTACCCCTTATCGAGTGAGTACTACAAGGTGCAAAGCCCGAGTCCGAAATTTTGGCAAGAGCGGGGCAGAATACCCCGATTGTGTGATGTGTTAACCAAGGAATTTCATGAAGCTTGTTCGTTATGGTGCACCCGGGCAGGAAAAACCGGGCTTGCTGGATGCGGCAGGGCGTGTGCGGTGCTTGTCAGAGCACCTGACTGATGTCGGCGGCTTGGCCCTTGCGCCTGAGACTCTTGCGCGTTTGGCGCTGCTGGAGGTGGAACAGCTACCCACGGTGCCGGGCGTGCCCCAAAAGGATTTCCGGTTGGGGGCTTGTGTGAGTGGGGTGGGCAAGTTCATATGCATTGGTCTCAATTATT
Source organism: Rhodoferax sp. UBA4409 (assembly GCA_002390825.1). Classification (GTDB taxonomy): domain Bacteria; phylum Pseudomonadota; class Gammaproteobacteria; order Burkholderiales; family Burkholderiaceae_C; genus Allorhodoferax. The sequence continues at coordinate 3,707 of DGQR01000174.1, read as the reverse complement.
CAGACCATGCCGCCGAAAGTGGAATGCAAGTGCCACCGGAGCCGGTGGTGTTTAGCAAATGGACTAGCGCCATCACAGGGCCCAATGACCCGCTGCAGATCCCTCCTGGGTCGCGCAAAACCGATTGGGAGGTGGAGTTAGGCGTCGTGATCGGAAAAGGGGGGCGCCATATCGACGAGTCTGATGCCCTGTCTCACGTTGCCGGGTACTGCGTGGTCAACGATGTCTCCGAGCGCGAGTATCAATTGGAACGAGGCGGCACCTGGGACAAGGGGAAGGGGTGTGATTCGTTCGGCCCACTCGGCCCGTGGTTGGTAACGACTGACGAGGTGCCAGACCCGCAAGCGCTCTCCATGTGGCTGGATGTGGATGGCAAGCGCTTTCAAAACGGCAGTACCGCCACCATGGTGTACGGGGTTCGTTTTTTGATTGCGTATCTGAGCCGCTTTATGAGCTTGCAGCCCGGTGATGTGATCTCGACTGGCACGCCCCCTGGGGTGGGGATGGGGCAAAAGCCGCCCGTCTATTTGCGCGCCGGGCAAACGGTTTGTGCCGGTATCGATGGCCTCGGTATCCAGACGCAAACTACCATTCAGATGTGAGCGGGCTCGACCTCAGCCGCGGACGTTGCACTCGCGGCGCAACAAGGCTAACGCATCGTTGAAGGTGTAGTCGTGGTCACTCGCCAGGGTGGCGCTCGACTCTTCGATGAAGTTGTTCCACAGGTTTGCGTAGTCGTCCAGGTGCTCGGCAGGCGCGTTGGCTTCGATGAACTGCAAGGGCAGGGTGGGCTGCAATCCAGATTTCCGGATCTTCTTCACCAAGGTCGAGGCCCCCTTTTCGGTGAGTACCGTTTTGGCCGGGCTTCCAGCGGCCATGCACAAGAACAGGGTGAGCAAGGAGCTTTCGTCATCATTGCCACCGGTGGCCTTGGCCCAGGCCTTGGAAACATTCTTGTCGAATTGATCCACCTCGTGGATGGCGTCTTCGAGCCAAAAATACCGGCCCATGAATGCCGGTGTCTGGTCAAACAGCTTGCGCACAGACAGGTCGGATTCCAGCCATTTGGCGGAGTCTGCCCAGACCGATTCGCGTATGGACTCCACCAGTTCCGTCCACTCGGCAGGTAGATCGGCGGGCACGGTCAGCGGCAACTTGCCGGGTTTGGCCAGATAGCGCTTGCGCAAGGCCAGAATCATCTTTTCGAAAGTGACCCAATCGGGCAGGCTGCTGCGCTTGCAGGCGCGGGCCAACAGGGCGGTGCGGATGACGGCTTCTGCGTCTTTACCAGCCTCTTCGAGTTCTTCGACGTCCATACCCATGTGCCCAGCCATCCAAATGGCTGCATCCACCACCGCGGCAGCCCGGCTCCGGCTGGCCAACTCCATCTGGTATTCGGTCAGGGTTTTGAGGCTCCATTTGGCCAGCAGGGGAATGTGCTCATCGCGAAAGCCGCTGCGCTCGTTCATCCCGAAGTGGGTCGTCTGCGGCATGGTGATCAGGGCTTTGAGCATGTCTGAGCCCGCTTTGGAGCGAGAGAGAAAGCTGTGGTCCCGCAACAGCTCGGCCGCACGGTGGAGGTCACCCTCCGTGCTGTGGGCCAGATGGAGACTGACCAGGTTGACGATGCGGTCCCTAGCAAGCTCCAATTCGGGCCGCAAGTACTCGGTCCCGAAATAGCGCGCGATCTGCACCATGCCCTTGGGCGCATCGGCCCGGATGGCATCGAGTTTGTCGTGCCCGATCAGGCCGTGTTCTATGCCGTGCGTGAGCGCCTTTTCAAAGAAAGGACGGCTATCAAACAGGGATACGGATTGGGGTGCAACGGACATGGCGCTGGAGCAAATGGATTAAATGGCGGACTCTTCGTCGTCTTCGCGGGCAGCAGGTGTGGCTTTGCCGCGGTCGGTGTCACCGGTTTCGACTTTGCCGTCGTCTTCCTCTTCGGCCACTTCTTCTTCATCAAGGCCCAGGTCAAACGCACGGGCTTTGGCTCGCAACACAATCAGCATTTCGATGAAAAGGTCGGGGAGCTCATGGCGTAGCAGCCAGGCCATTTGCATCCAGTCCTGGTCCGCCACCTCATCCAGATCGACGCGGGGTCGCACGTAGGCGGATTGGTACAACGCCTGCTCCGACATGATTTCACCGTCATCTTCGACAGTGTCAAACGTGCCACTGCGGGCAAACGCCTCCACGCGGCTCCACTTTTCGGTGAAGTAGTCGGCCAGCGCTTCGCTGCCACCTTCCAGATCACCAATGGCCGTCAAAAACTCAATCGCATCGACCGCGTCGTCCCGGAAGATCACCGAGTTCATCATGCCGCGCAAATGGGTGCGCGTCAGGTCTTTGTATTGCTTTTCGATCACCACCGCATGCGCAAACTGCTGCGGTGTGATCAGCAAATTAACGATGGATTCTTTGGAGTCGTCGTACTCGCGGATCACCGCCAGAATGTCTTTGGCAGGCAGCTGCTCCAGCACCACCATCAGGGCGCCGTCGCCCTCAGAGTCGGCAAGCTCCGTCAACACGGACTCAGCCCCCACGATATCGCCGGCAGCGATCAGGGCTTGGGTTTTTTCAATCAGGGCTAATTGGCTCACAGGGGCGTCCTCTTGATGCGGGCTCGGGATTTATTCTTTGTGGTCGAAGCCTTGCTCGACCATCCAGGCAGCGCCTTCTTCTTCGTTCACACGGCTTTGGCGTTCGTCTTCGTCCATTCCTTCGGGTTCACGCTCGATGTCGTCGCGGTCATCCTCTTCATCATCAGATTCGTCTGCTGCAGCGAATCGCGCATCCGGCTTGTTCAGCAGGTATTCCAGTGCGGCCGCCACGCTCATAAACCAGGCACCCGCCGGTTGTTGTAGTACTTGCTGGGCCAGGGTGTGGGCCCAGGGGGCGAGCTCGACCACGTCAGCTAGCGAGTCCCATTCCGGCAGGTCTTCCGATTCCTGGCGCACCAACTCTTCCATCACAGCGGTGCGCTTGAAACGGAAGCCCTGATGGAACACAACTGCCACCATCTCCGGGCTCAACTCCAGCATGCTCAGCAAAAACTTCAGTTCTTTGCGGCGCTCTGCCAGTTTTTTGGCCAGGATGTTGCTGCCTTCGGAGTCCGAGGTCAGGTCGTCCAGTTCGGCTTGGTAGGCGCTGCGCAGGTGATGAAAGAAGGGGGAGAGGCTCATGCTGTTTGCCTTTTCAAAGAATGCGGGAGAAATACGTGGACCAGATGTCGCGTGCGGTGTCCAAGGGGTTGTCGAGCAAGCCTCGCCTGCGATTGTCGTCATAGGCCTGACGCTTGTCGGTGTCCGAGAGCACATCGTAGGCTTCTTGGACTTCACGGAAATAAGCGCCCGCGTTGGGATCTGGATTGCGGTCGGGGTGATACTGCGCAGCCTTTTGACGGAAGGCTTTTTTGATGTCAGCCAGTGTGGCTGCACTGTTCAATCCGAGACTGGCGTAATGGTCTTTCATGCAGCACGTTTCTTGCCGGAAAAGAAAAAACCCCACTGCGATCGCAGCGGGGTTTTTAAAGACCCTTGCGGGTTAATTTGGCTCCTCAACCTGGGCTCGAACCAGGGACCTACGGATTAACAGTCCGGCGCTCTACCGACTGAGCTATTGAGGAACAGGGATGACTTGAAAAATAAAACGTCGTAGAAACTTGCATTTCTACGACGTTTGATCTGGTGGTGGAGTATAGCAGC
>DGQR01000250.1:10115-21613 GCA_002390825.1 Rhodoferax sp. UBA4409 | reverse complement strand
TGTGGGAAACCACCATGGACCCGACCGTGCGCCGCCTGCTGCGCGTGCAGATCGACGACGCCATCGAAGCCGATCGCGTGTTCACCATGCTGATGGGCGACGAAGTGGAGCCGCGCCGCGACTTTATTGAAACCAACGCACTGCGCGCAGGCAATATCGACGTTTGATGCAGGGCCGTTCCAGCCCCTCGGGGCTCGTCGGCCTGCTGGAAACATGGGCCGCGGTTGATACCCGCGCCCCGCGGCAAGACTGGGCAGAGCACTGGAGCGCATGGCTGGGCCCCTTGGATGCGATCGCACTCAGTACGGCGCTGCCCGAGATACGCAACGCGGGAATGGCTGCACCGGAGACCGGCAAAAAGCAGGCGGTAGAAATCGCCCAACTGCTGCAACAGCTACAAGACGACCTGACCCGCTTTGTCCGCCTGATACCAGCCCCGCAACGCTCTAGCCTGCGCTCGGTCCCGATGCCGCAAGCCGTGACCGAGGCGCTGGTGGAAGAGGATTACGGCAGCTACCGGCAACGCTACCTGGATATCCAGCGGCGCTTTGAGCTGCGCATTGACCCTCTGCGCCAACACTGCCGGCAAGTGCTGTCACAAACCAGCCCCCGGCTGCGTCAGTTGGCACAACTCGATGCCACGCTGGAGACCATGCTCATGCCCCGCACCCAGGCGTTGCTCGCGACCCTGGCGGTCTTGTTGGAGCGGCGCTTTCACCGCTACCGCCAGGACGAGAGCCTGCCGATGGCAGATTTTGAGCAGGATTTTCAAGCTGCCCTGGTGGCAGAACTGCACTTTAGATTGGAACCGGTCACCGGCCTGGTAGAGGCTTGGCGCACTGGTGCTTGAGACGATATGAACAAAGATTTAAACCGGTTTTTCATCCCTGCCGCCTCGGCCCTCGGTGCCCTGGCGCTGGTCTGGATCGCTGCGGGTTTTGTGAGCACCAGCCCCTTGGCACTGGTCATGACCTTGGTGATCGCCGCCGTTTACGCAGCAGGCCTGCGCGAACTCCACCACTACCGCGCCGGCACCCGGGGGCTGCATGAGGCACTCTCGAATGTTCCGCCCGCGTTGGACACGCTGGCGCCGTGGCTTGAACAAGTGCCAGCCCCACTGCAGCACAGCGTGCGCCTGCGGGTGGAGGGCGAGCGCGTGGCGCTGCCCGGCCCGGCACTCACGCCGTATCTGGTCGGCCTGCTGGTCATGCTCGGCATGCTGGGCACCTTTCTCGGCATGGTGCTGACCTTCAAGGGCGCGGTGTTCGCGCTCGAAGGCTCTACCGACCTGCAAGCCATCCGCTCTGCACTGGCGGCCCCTATTAAAGGCCTGGGCCTGTCTTTCGGCACCTCGGTGGCTGGTGTGGCCAGTTCGGCCATGCTCGGGTTGGTGTCGGCGCTCAGCCGGCGCGATCGCTTGCACACCGGTCGCTTGCTGGACCAGCGCATCGCCGGCGTGTTGCGACCTTTCTCGCTGGCCCACCAGCGTGAGGCCAGCCTGTTGGCCCTGCAACAACAGTCACAGGCCTTACCCGCGGTGGCCGAGCAACTGCAACGCCTGATGACCCAGATTGAGCAGCGCCACGACACGCTCAGCACCCAACTCGAAAGCCGCCAGCACGCCTTCCACGAAGACGTCCACCGCGCGTACACCACCCTGGCTGCGGCAGTAGGCCAATCCTTGCAAGACAGCTTGTTGGCCGGCGCCCGACATGCCGGCGAAACCATCGTGCCGGTGGTGGAAACCGCCATGCAGCAGCTGGCCGCAGAGTCCCGCGCCCAGCACGACCGCACCAGCAACACCCTGCACACCCAATTGCAAGACATGCTGGCCGGCTTCCGCGAAAGCACACAGGCCCTGACCTCGGACTGGGCGCAAGCACTGGGTAAAAGCACCCAAACCCTGCAAACCGAATGGCAAACCGCAGGGGCGCAAGCCCTCGCCCAGCAACAAGCCGTGTGCGCCGCACTCGAGACCAGTGCTGCCACCATCACCACCCGCACCACCGAGCAGGCGGCCGCCGCTTTGGGCGGGGTTACGCAAGTGCTGGCCCGGTCGGAAGCGCTGTTCGACGCCCACCACCAGAGCGAAGCCGCATGGGCCGCGCAACAACAAAGCCGCATGGACGCGCTCGCCGCCCTGTGGCGGACCGAGTTGGCCGCACTGCGCACCGAAGAAGCCGCCCGCGGCGAGGCCGCCAGTGCCCGACTCAGTGAACTCACCACCCGCTTGCGCACTGAAATGACGCGCCTCGACGAGCGCGACACCCAGACCCTGCAAGAGCGCCATCAGCTCATGGAGCGACTCGGCGGGCTGCTGCAATCTGCAGAAGCCACCACACAAGGGCAGCGCGCCGCAATCGACACCTTGGTCGCCACCGCCGGCAGCACACTGGCCCAGGTGCAAGCGCAGTTTGCCCAAACCCTGGCGCTGCAAGGCGACAAGGCCGAGCAGCTTGCCGCCCATGTGCAAGGTAGCGCCGTGGAGCTCACCAGTTTGAGCAGCAGCTTCCAACATGCGGTGGAACTGTTTGTGGGCAGCAACGACGCCCTGGTGCGCAGCCTTCAAGGCATTGAAGCCGCTGTGAGCCAATCGGTCGAGCGCAGCGACGAGCAACTGGCCTACTACGTGACCCAGGCCCGCGAGGTCATTGACCTGAGCCTGAGCGCGCAAAAATCCGTGGTCGAAGACCTGCGCAAACTGCGCAACCAACCCGCAACCACCGCCCAAGGCCAGGCATGAGCGGCGATACCGACATCGCCGACGAAGGCGGTCTGGAGACCGCACCGGTATGGGCCGTCTTTGGCGACCTGATGGCAGGGCTGCTCGGCGCGTTTGTGCTGATTCTGGTGGGCGTGCTGGTGGTGCAGATGGACCTGGTGGCGAACTTGGAAGCCGAAGTCAAAAAGCGCCAGCAGGAAGAGCAGCGCCGCATGGCCCTCGAAAAAGCATTGGCCATACCGCTGCAATCGGGGCGGGTCACCCTCAATAACGGCCGCATTGGCATCAGCGGCAGTGTGCTGTTTGCCGTCAGCTCCGACCAGCTGCGCCCCGATGGGCGCCAGCTCCTCAAAAGCCTGGTGCCGCCGCTGCAGGTGTACCTGGGTGAGCGCAACGAAATGCTGATGGTCAGCGGCTTTACTGACGACCAGCCGGTCTCCGGCAGCAACCGGCGGTTTGCGGACAACCTCGAGCTCTCTGCCCAGCGCTCACTCACTGTGACCCGCGCATTGATTGAAGAGGGCATGCCCGCATCCCGCGTGTTTGCCGCCGCCTTTGGTGCCGAGCAGCCGGTGGCCTCTAACCAAAACGACAGTGGCCGGGCGCTTAACCGCCGGGTCGAAATGGCGCCCGTTCCCAAGGGAGCGCCCGCACATGACTAAGGCGGCAGCCCCAGCAGATCAGCTGCTTGCCACCCTGGACGCGTTGCGCTCTGCCGGCCGGCAGGCACTCGACCCGGTGCGCTTTCGCTACCTCGAGACACTGGCACAACGGCTGCCCATGCAATCAGGCGCAGTGCAACACCACCTGTGTGCCGCCTTGGGCAACGCGCTGGCAGATTTTGAGCGCCGCTGCGCGATAGCCCCGGCCCGACTATCGAGCCCTGCCGCGCCTGGCCGTGCGCCCTTGCGGCGAGCGGGCCTGAACAGCTTGAAAGCGCTCAACACGCAGCTTCGTATGCCGCAAGCGGACACACCACACGGCGCGGCCCCAACACCCGCACGCAGCGTGCCGGAGATGAAGAGCGTTCAGCAGTTCAAGCAAGCCTGGGGCCGCATGAAAGTGCAAGACCAGGTCGGACACGCCCTCACTCAAGGCCCCGCCAATGCGGGCCCGCTCAACTCGCACCGGCTGGTGCTGCGCACCCTGGGCCTGATGCAAGACCTGTCACCAGCCTACCTGCACCACTTCATGAGCCACCTGGACACCCTGCTGCAGCTCGATGCCTTGACGCTGCCGCAGGCCCCTAAAGCGCCAAAGCCGGCCAAAGCGACAAAAAGTACCAAACCGGTGGCCCGGAAGACTGCTGTCAGGAAGTAGGGTGCAGTAGTATCCGCCGCACCCAATTTCACCAGCGCAGATACACACCATGAACAGCTCCCCGATCCAACGCATCAACCCCGCCGCCCAATGGTCGGACGCAGTGGTGCATAACGGCACCGCATATTTTGTAGAAGTGCCTGAGAGCGGCACCGACATCACCAGCCAATCGCAGGCGGTGTTTGCCCAAGCTGAGCGCACGCTAGCGCTGGCCGGCAGTAACAAAAGCCGCTTGCTAATTGCCACCATATACCTCAAGCACATGGCTGACCGCGCCGCCTTTAATGCCGCGTGGCAAGCCTGGTTGCCCGAAGGCTGCGCACCGGCCCGCGTATGTGTCAGCGCCGAGATGGCCAGCCCGGATTACCTGCTGGAAATTGCCTTCACCGCCGCGGTGCTCTGAGCTCGTGACGGATCCAACTCGCGCCCCATTCCAAGCCTCTGCCGATAGCCTGGACCCGACCGACTGGAATTCGGTGCGGCAGATCGGCCACCGGATGCTCGACGACATGATCGACATGTTGGCCGGCCTGCGCGAAGCACCCGTGTGGCAGCCCATGCCACCAGCGGCGCGCCTGGCATTGCGCAGCGGTGCTTTGCCTACTGAGCCCGGCGACCTGGATGCGGTGTACCAAGACTTTCAAACTCTGGTGCAGCCCTACGGCAGCGGCAACAGCCACCCTCGTTTCATGGGCTGGGTGCAGGGCGGGGGCAACCCGGTGGGCATGTTGGCCGAATTGCTGGCCGCCGCTACCAACCCCAACCTGGGCGGGCGCGACCATGCACCGATTGAGGTGGAGCGCCAAGTGATCCGCTGGGCGGCTGAGATGCTGGGTTTCCCGCAGGATGCCAGTGGTGTGCTGGTTATCGGCACCTCCATGGCCAATCTGATTGCCGTGCTGGTGGCGCGCACGCGGGCGCTAGGCACCGAGGTGCGGCGGACCGGACTGCAAGGCCGTCGGCTGGTGGCCTACACCTCGGTCGAAGCCCACAACTGTGTGGCCCGCGCCATGGACATGGCCGGCTTGGGCAGCGATGCGCTGCGCCTGATCGGTGTGGACGCACAGCACCGCATCGACCTGCACGCCCTGCAAGCCGCCATTGCGCAAGACACGGCCGCTGGCCTTCACCCCTTTATGGTGGTGGGCTGCGCGGGCACGGTAGATACCGGCGCGGTAGACGACTTGTCGGCCCTAGCGGCACTGGCGCGCACACAAGGCCTGTGGTTTCATGTAGACGCCGCCTACGGTGCGCTGGCCATGCTTTCGCCCGCGCAGCGCCCGCTGGTGCAAGGCCTGAGCGAGGCGGACTCGGTGGCCTTTGATTTTCATAAATGGGCGCAAGTGCCTTACGACGCGGGCTGCATTGTGGTGCGCGATGCCGCGCTGCACGCTGCCACCTTTGCCAGCCAACCGGCCTATCTGCAACGCAGCGTGCGCGGTATGGCGGGCAACCAGCCGTGGCCCACCGACTTCGGGCCCGACCTGTCGCGCGGGTTCCGTGCACTCAAAGTCTGGATGACGCTCAAAACCTATGGCGCAGCCAAACTGGGGCGGGTAGTGGCCCACAACTGCAGCCTGGCGCAACACCTGGCCCGCTGTGTTGACGCTGAGCCGCAGTTAGAGCGGCTGGCACCCGTGACGCTGAATGTGGTGTGTTTTCGGGTGAAGGCCCAGGGGGTGGACCTGGACGCGCTGAACGCCGACATCGTGGCCGATGTGCAGGAGTCTGGCGTCGCGGTGCCATCCACCACGCGCATCGGTGGGGTGCTGGCCATCCGCGTGGCACTGGTGAACCACCGCACCCGGCAGGAAGATGTGCAGATGCTGCTGGACGCCGTGCTAGCGGCAGCTCAGCAGCGACTGGCCAGCGCTTAGCTTCAAGGCGCGCTGCGTACCGGCCCGGTCGAAGCGCGCACCACCAGCACCGGGTCAGGCACATGCATGATGGTCGGTTCGTGCTGCGGGTTTTCAATCAGGTCCAGCAACAGGTTTATCGACATGGTCGCCACCTGCTCGATGCCCAGCGCCACCGTGGTGAGGGCGGGGCGCATGTCGCGTGCGAGTTGGATGTCGGTAATGCCGATCAGCGAGATGTCTTGCGGAATCCGGATGTTGCGGTCAGCCAGCGCTTGGCTGGCGCCATAGGCCATCAGGTCGTTGGTGCAAAAAATGGCGGTCAGGTCGGGGTGCTGCTCCAGCAGTGAGTCGGTGGCCTCATGTCCCCCGGCCACGGTATCGCTGACATTGCGCACCAGCGCATCGTCCACGGTGATGCCGGCAGAAGCCAGTGCACCCTTGAACCCATTCAGGCGCCCGAGCTGCATACCCTCGAGGCCGCAACCGACGATGGCGCCAATGCGCGTGTGACCCAACGCCAATAGGTGCTGGCCTGCAATTTCACCCGCGCGGTGAAAGTTCACCACCACGTGCGGAATCCGGTCGGCCAGATCCACATGCTCTTCCGACGCCAGCACGATGGGCGAGCGGCGGGTTTTGAGCTCGTTGATGTCATCCGCACTGATACCGGTGTGCAGCACCAGCACGCCGTCAGCCAAAGTGCCGGCGATCTGGTGCAGATAGGCGCGGCCGATGTCGGGCCGTTCGTCGGTGTTGCACACCATCAAAAAGTAGTTGCGGTTGCGCGCCACCCGCTCGGCCACCCGCACGAACTCGGGGTAGAAGGGGTTGTTGATGTCGGGCAGCACCAGCGCCACCATCGACGACTTGCCCTCGGCCAATGCACGCGCCATCAGGTTGGGGCGGTAACCGGTCGCGGCAATTGCGTCTTGCACTTTTTGCACAGTGGCGGGCTTCACCTTCTGGGTGTTGCGCAGCACATTGGACACGGTGGCCGTGGTGACCCCGGCCAGACGGGCGACTTCGCTCAATGTGGCCATAAAGGCAAGGTTTTCATGTGAATTGGCATCATTCGATACGTTTTTTTGAATCCTAGGACATACCCTAGTCCAGCGTTTTTTCTGCAATACCCATAGGTATACTACAAAAATTGTCGGATTTAACCGCTTAAATTTCTATTTAACGGATGTCTCCTCGGCGGGTCTGCAAGCCCTGCCGGACCGGTGGCGGTGCGAATATCGGCATGTGTTTCAGTCAAAAATTTAACCGCTTAAATTTACGAAAGGACGCCAGCCGGTACAAGGACTCAACGCCACACACTCTGGTTTCATTCACAAAGGCAGAGCCAGGCCCGCCCCTTTCAAAAGGCAGGCTCAGGACTCTGGAGACAACAGAAACGCGTGCTACGGTGCACCCCGTGCACCACGCGCCTGACCCCATATCAACAGGAAGACAGACTATGAATTTCGCCAAACGCTTCACGATCCGCAGCACCGCCGCCGCCATGATGGGCCTGGCCCTGGGCACCACCGGCCTGATGGCCAGCCACGCCGCCAACGCCGGCGAAGTCACCATCTGGGCATGGGACCCGAACTTCAACATCGCCATCATGCAAGAGGCGGCCAAGCGTTACACCGCCAAGAACCCCGGCGTGACCTTCAAGATCGTGGACATGGCCAAAGCTGATGTGGAGCAAAAACTGCAAACCACCCTGGCCTCCGGCGTGACCAAGAACCTGCCCGACATCGTGCTGGTCGAAGACTACAACGCCCCCAAGTACCTGCGCTCTTTCCCCGGCGCGTTTGAATCCCTGTCCGGCAAGGTAGACCACAAGGCGTTTGCCAACTACAAGGTCAACCTGATGACCATGGGTGGCAAGGTCTACGGCCTGCCTTTTGACACCGGCACCACCGGCATGTACTACCGCAGCGACCTGATCAAGCAGGCCGGCTTCACCGACAAGGACATGCAGAACATCACCTGGGACCGTTACCTGGAAATCGGCAAGCAAGTCGAAACCAAGACCGGCAAGAAGATGTTCGCCATGGACCCACAAGACATCGCCAGCATCCGCATCATGATGCAGTCCGCAGGCCGCTGGTACTTTGACAAAGACGGCAAGCTCGACATCAAGAACAACCCCGCCCTGAAGGCCGCGTTGGAAACCCAGGTCAAGTTCATGAAGACCGGCGTCTACAAGCCCACCTCCGGCTGGGGCGAGTGGGTCGGCGCACTGAACAAGGGTGACGTGGCCTCTGTGATCACCGGCGTGTGGATCACCGGCTCTGTGAAGGCGGAAGCCAGCCAGTCCGGCAAATGGGCTGTGGCTGCCACACCCCGTCTGAACGTGGCAGGCGCCACCAACGCGTCCAACCTGGGCGGATCCAGCTGGTATGTGCTGGCCGCTGGCAAAGAAAAAGCGGCGGCTGCCGACTTCCTGAACCAGATATACGCCAAGGATGTGGACTTCTACCAGACCATTCTGCAATCCCGCGGCGCGGTGGGCTCCTTGTTGGCCTCACGCAATGGCAAGGCTTACTCTGAAGCCGACCCCTTCTTCGGTGGCGACAAGGTCTGGCAGAAATACAGCGACTGGATGAGCAAGGTGCCAAGCGTGAACTACGGCATCTACACCGCCGAAGGTGACGCTGCTGTGGCAGCCCAACTGCCGGGTCTGGCCCAAGGCCTGCCGGTTGAGAAAGCGCTGGAAAACATCCACAACCAGCTCGCCTCGCAAATCAAGTAAGTCACGGCAACACTGCACCCAAGGAGCACCATGGCGTCCAAGCCTACGACCAGCTACCGGCGTTTTTACGACGTCAACGGTTGGCTATTTGTTTCCATCGCACTCGGGCTGATCGGGGTCTTCATGGCTTACCCGATCGTCCGCTCGCTGTGGATGTCTCTACATGCCGGACAGGGAACGGTGGTGGAGTTCGTAGGCGTGGGCAACATCGTGCGTCTGGCCAGTGACCCTGTCTTCCTGAAGGCACTGCAGAACACCAGCATTTTTCTGGTGATTCAGGTACCTATCATGCTGTTGCTGGCGCTGGTCATGGCCAGCTGCCTCAACATGCCGAACCTGCGCTTTCGCGGACTGTTGCGCACGGCAGTGTTTCTGCCCTGCGTGACCTCGCTGGTGGCGTACTCGGTGGTGTTCAAGAGCATGTTTTCATATGACGGCTTGGTCAACCACGCGCTGGCGTGGCTAGGCCTCATCGGAGAGCCCATTCCCTGGCTCAACGACCCGTTCTGGTCTAAGGTGGTCATCATCATCGCCATCACCTGGCGCTGGACCGGCTACAACATGATCTTCTATCTCGCGGCCATGCAGAACATCGACAAGTCGATCTACGAGGCTGCGCGCATTGATGGCATCTCGGCCTACCGCCGGTTTGTCTCCATCACCATCCCGAATCTCAAGCCGGTGATTTTGTTCACTACCGTGACCTCCACCATCGGCACCCTGCAGTTGTTTGATGAACCCATGAACATCACCACCGTGGGCACCGTGTTCTCTGATAACACGCTCACGTTGTCCATGTACATCTACAACCTGTCGTTCAAGTTTGTGCCCAACTTCGGCTACGCCGCCACGGTGTCTTATGTCATCGTGCTGCTGGTCGCCGCGCTGGCCGCCATCCAGTTCTATGCCGCCCGGGAGCGCAACTGACATGAACAACTGGTCTGAAAAATTCCGCATGGCCGGCGTCTACCTCTTTCTGGGGGTGATGGCCTTTGTCTCCTTGTTCCCCTTCGCCTGGATGGTCATCAGCTCCACCAACGCGTCGGTGGATGTGACCAAGGGCAAGTTCACCTTCGGCAGCGCGCTGCTGGAGAACTTCGAAAAACTCAACAAGAGCTTTGACGTGGCTCAGGTCTTCTGGAACTCCGGAAAGATCGCCATCATCGGCGGCTTCTTCACGCTGCTGATCTCGTCCATGGCGGGCTACGGCTTTGAAGTGTTCAGCTCCAAAGCCCGCGAACGCCTGTACAACGGCATGCTGCTCACGCTGATGGTGCCCTTTGCCGCGCTGATGATTCCGCTGTTCATCCTGATGGCGCAGTTTGACTTGCTGGACACGCACCTCGCCGTCATCCTGCCGGCGCTGGCCTCGGCTTACATCATCTTTTACTTCCGCCAAAGCACCAAAGCCTTCCCGCCCGAGCTGCGCGAAGCCGCGCGTCTGGACGGCCTCAAAGAGTGGCAGATCTTCCTGTTTGTGTATGTGCCGGTCATGCGCTCCACCTACGCGGCGGCCTTCATCATCGTGTTCATGGCGGCGTGGAACAACTTCCTCTGGCCTCTCATCGTGCTGCAGTCCCCCGAGCTCAAAACCATCACTTTGGTGTTGTCCTCGCTGGGCTCGGCCTACTTTCCTGACTTCGGCGTGATCATGCTGGCGGCCATGCTGGCCACCTTGCCCACCCTGGTCGTCTTTTTCGCAATGCAACGGCAGTTCGTACAGGGCATGCTGGGCTCCGTCAAATAAGGTTTTTCACATGCGTACCGTTACCAAGCTCGTCTCGGGCTGGACCTTTCACACCTCTTTTTCGTCTGAGCTCATCGCCAAGGCCGCTGCCGGTGAGGCCGTTCGCCTGCCGCACAACGCCGTCGACCTGGACATGACCTACTTTGACGAGCGCGCATTCCAAAAGGAATTTGCCTACCAGTACACCTTGGCATGGCAACCCGCATTTGCCGGCCGTGAAGTGGCCCTGCGCTTTGACGGCGCCATGGCCAACAGCGTGGTTTGGGTCAACGGCCAGCAAGTGGCTGCGCACAAAGACGGCTACACCCCGTTCACTGCCCGCCTGACTGGCTTGCTGAAAGAGGGCGACAACCTCATCACCGTGAAGGTGGACGGCAGCGAGAACCCCGAGATTCCCCCTTTCGGCGGCCAGATCGACTACCTGACCTACGCCGGCATCTACCGCGATGTGTGGCTGCAAGTGAACGACGCAGTGTCCATTGCCAACCTCAAAGTCGAAACCGCCAACGAAACGAGCGACGCCAAGGGCGTCACCGTCAAAGGCTTTCTCGCCAACCCCACGCAAGCGGCCTTCACCGGCACCGCGCTGGTGGAGCTGTGCACTGTGGATGGCGCCGTGCTGCACCAGCAAACCGTGGACGTGGCGGGCGCGGAGTTCAGCGCTTCGTTTGAGTCACTGGCCGGTCTGGCGCTGTGGGAGCTGGACAGCCCTGTGCTCTATGTGGCCCGCGTCACGCTGAACACCAGCGCCGGCAGCGACCAGCACAGCACCCGCTTCGGCTTTCGCACTGCGCGCTTCACCACCGAAGGTTTCTTCCTTAACGGCAAGCCGCTCAAAATCCGCGGCCTCAACCGCCACCAGAGCTACCCCTACGTGGGCTACGCCATGGGCCAGCGCGCCCAGGCCAAAGATGCCGACGTCATGAAAGACGTGCTCAAGTGCAACCTGGTTCGCACCTCGCACTACCCGCAGTCCACCTACTTTCTGGACCGGTGTGACGAGATCGGCCTGCTGGTGTTTGAAGAGATTCCGGGCTGGCAGCACATCGGCGGCCACGCTTGGCAAGACGAGTCGGTGGAGAACGTGCGCCGCATGGTCGAGCG
>DGQR01000250.1:0-9795 GCA_002390825.1 Rhodoferax sp. UBA4409 | reverse complement strand
TGCCACGTGGCCCCCCCGGAGTGGATGAAGGGCATTGCCCCCACTCCGCTGCGCCAGCCCCGCCAAGTGACCGGCTTGGCCCACGAGGTGCCGTACCTGGTGACCGAGTTCAACGGCCACATGTACCCCACCAAGCGCATCGACCCGGAAGACCGCCAAGCCGAACATGTGCGCCGGCATCTGGACGTGCTCAACAAGGCGTATGAAAACCCAGTCATCAGCGGCGCCATCGGCTGGTGCATGTTTGACTACAACACCCACAAAGACTTCGGCGCGGGCGACCGCATCTGCCACCACGGCGTGATGGACATCTTCCGCGAGCCCAAGTTCGCCGCGTGGGGCTACACCAGCCAATGCAGCCCTGCTGAGCAAGTCGTGCTGCAACCCGTGACCTACTGGGCCCGTGGCGAGAAAGACCGCTGCGAAGTGCTGCCCCTGATCGTGCTCACCAACTGCGATTACGTGGAACTGCAAGTGGGCGACTTTGCGCCCAAGCGCGCCGAGCCTGACCGCGCGCTGTACCCCCACCTGCCGCACGCCCCGGTCATTTTTGACAGCCGCCATGTCAACATGAACGACCTCGGTGCCTGGGGCATGCTGTGGCGCGATGCCACGGTGACGGGCTATATCAACGGCAAGGCGGTGTCCACCGTCAAGCTCTCGGGCAACCCGGTGCCCACCACCCTGCAAGTGGAAGTGGACGACACGCAATTGCACGCCCATGAGAAAGACGCCACCCGCGTCATCGTGCGTGCGCTGGACCAAGCGGGCCGCCTGCTGCCGTTTATGGACGACGTGGTACATGTCGAAGTGACGGGCGCAGCCAAGCTACTGGGCCCGGATTTGCTCACCCTCAAGGGCGGCACCACCGGCTTCTGGCTGGAAACCACCGGCGCGGTGGGCGACATCACCCTATGCGTATCTACCCGCCGCATGGGCGAGCAGCGCGTAACACTGCAAGCTGCGTAATTACCGAGTCGACGAGGAATAGAACATGGCAGACGTCAAACTCACCCAGGTCCGCAAATCATTCGGCGAGATCGACATCATCCGGGGCGTGGACCTCGACATCAAACACGGCGAGTTCGTGGTGTTCGTGGGTCCTTCGGGCTGCGGCAAGTCCACGCTGTTGCGCGCCATCTCGGGCCTGGAAGACATCACCAGCGGCGAGCTGCGCATCGGCGACCAGATCATGAACCATGTGGACCCGTCCAAGCGCGGCATTGCCATGGTGTTCCAGAGCTACGCGCTCTACCCCCACATGACCGTGCGCGAAAACATGGGCTTCGCACTCAAGCACGCCGGTGTTCCCAAGGCCGAAGTGGCTACCAAGGTAGACGCTGCGGCCAAGATTCTGGGCCTGGAGCCGCTGATGGACCGCAAGCCCAAGGCTCTGTCGGGCGGGCAACGCCAGCGTGTGGCCATTGGCCGCGCCATCGTGCGCGACCCGCAGGTGTTTTTGTTTGACGAGCCGCTCTCCAACCTCGACGCCGAGCTGCGCGTACACATGCGCATCGAGATTGCGCGCCTGCACCGCGAGCTGGGCAGCACCATCATTTATGTGACACACGACCAGGTAGAGGCCATGACCCTCGCCGACAAAATCGTGGTGCTGCGCGCCGGTGTGGTCGAGCAAGTGGGCGCGCCGCTGGAGCTGTATGACAACCCGGCCAACACCTTTGTGGCCGGCTTCATCGGCTCACCGCGCATGAACTTTCTGGAAGGCACCGTAACCGGCCAGCCGCGCTTCAATGGCACCAACTATTGCGAAGTCACCCTCAAGGGTTTTGACAACACAGTTGTGAACATGCCCTTTGCCGGCACAGTGCCGGCCGTGGGTACCGAGGTGTCAGTGGGCGTGCGCCCTGAGCACTTTCAAGACGACGGCGACGCGGTCTTGCCCGTCACCATCGACATGCTGGAGCACTTGGGCGGCGAAACCTTTATGTACGCCCGCTCCAGCGGCGACGCCATGGTGGTGATTGAAAGCAAACACGGCCGCAGCCTGCGCTCTGGCCAGGCCCTGGAAGCCCGGTTTGACGCCGGCAAAGCCCTGCTGTTCCACAAAGACGGCCAGCGCATTTACGCGCACTGAGTGTCCGCCATGTCCACCCACGCACCCGAGGCTTCTGCCACCTTCACCACCCTGCATGGCACCCACACCAGCGTGGTGCTGGAGGTGCGCCCGGGTGAGGCGCCACTGTGGCGCTACTGGGGCCCCCGCCTGCCGGACCACTGCGTGCCCCTGGCTCCGCTGCGCGACGGCCGGGCCATCCCGCCCAGCAGCATGGAGTTCGACCAGCCGCTGACCGTGACCCCCACTTTTGGCGTGGGCTGGTACATGCAAAGCGCCTTGCTGGCCCACCGCAGCGGCCAGCAATTTGCCCAACAATTCACCCACTGCGAGGTGGAAACCCTGCTCACCGGCAAGCGCATTGCCATCGTTCTTACCGACAGCGTGGCGCAACTGCGCCTCACGCTGCACATGGCGCTAGACGCGCACGATGTGCTGCAACTCAGCACCACCCTGGTGAACGACGGGCCCGATGTGCTGGACGTGCAGTGGCTGGCCGCAGGCACGGTGCCGCTGCCGGGCAATGCCCAAGCAGTGCGCTCTTACACCGGCCAATGGGCCAACGAATTCCAGTTGCAGGTGGACGCCCTCTCGCGCAGCACCTGGCAGCGCGAGAACCGGCGCGGCCGCACCTCGCACGACAGTTTTCCCGGTGCCGTGGTCACCACGCCCGGCGCGCACGAACACGCCGGCACGGTGTATGGCGCGCACCTGGCTTGGTCGGGCAACCACCGCCAAGCCATCGAGTGGCTGCACGACGGGCAATACCAATGGCAAATGGGCGAATGGCTGGCCCCCGGCGAAGTGCGCTTGGGCGCAGGCGAAAGCCTGCAAACGCCCACCCTGTTTGCCAGCTGCTCGGTGCAGGGCCTGAACGGCCTTGCCGCCAACTTTCACGCCACCGTGCGCAGCCGCCTGCCCTGGCCCGGTGGCCGCATGCGCCCGCGCCCGGTGCACCTCAACACCTGGGAAGCGGTGTACTTTGACCACCGCACCGACGACATCCGGGCACTGGCCGAAGCCGCCGCCAGCGTGGGCGTGGAGCGATTTGTACTGGACGACGGCTGGTTCCAGGGCCGCCACAGCGACCGCGCTGCCCTGGGCGACTGGTGGCCCGACCCCGCCAAATACCCCGATGGCCTGCAACCCCTGGCCCGCCATGTGAACCAGCTGGGCATGGAGTTCGGCCTCTGGGTTGAGCCCGAAATGGTCAACCCCGACAGCCAGCTCTTCCGCACCCACCCCGACTGGGCGCTGCAGCTGGAAGGCCGCCCCCTGCTCACCATGCGCAACCAACTGGTGCTGGACGTGGCCCGCCCCGAGGTGGCCGACTACCTGTTTGCCAAGCTGCACGCGCTGCTGAGCAACGTGCCGATTGCCTACCTCAAGTGGGACATGAACCGCGACCTCACCACCGCCGGCGACGCGCTGGGCCGCCCGGCCTATCGCCGCTTTGTGCACGCGCTGTATGCGCTGGTGGACCGGGTGCGCGCCGCCCACCCGCAGCTGGAGATAGAGAGCTGTGCCTCCGGCGGCGCGCGGCTGGACATGGGCGTGCTCGCCCACACCCACCGCGTCTGGACCAGCGACTGCAACGACGCACTCTCGCGCGTGGCCATCCAGCGCGGCGCGCTGCAGTTTTTGCCCCCCGAGATTCTGGGCGCCCACATCGGCCCCGCGCCCGCACACACCACCGGCCGCAGCCATAGCCTGAACTTTCGTGCCGGTGTTGCGATCAGCGGGCACCTGGGCATAGAGGCCGACGTGCGCCACATGAGCGACGAAGACCGCATGGCCCTGGGCCGCTGGGTGGGCATGTACAAGCAGCTGCGCAACCGCCTGCACACCGGCCAGGTGTGGCTGGGCGAAGCGGGCGACGGCGTGGTCTGGCAAGCCCATGGCGACGCCGGTGCCAGCGAAGTGCTGCTGCTGGTGTACCGCACCGCGCCCACCACCCACCGCAACACGCCGCCCCTGCGCCTGCCCATGCTGCGCCCGGCGGCGCACTACACCATCGAGCGGCTGGACCCGACCCCACCCGAGTGGACCAGCAGCCCGCTCAACGACGCGGCGCTGGCTGCCGGTGCCCAAGCTGCGCTGCCGCCCGCCGCCCACGGCGCGTGGCTGGCTGCAGTGGGCTTGCCGCTACCGCGCATGTACGCTGAGAGCGCGCTGATTTACCGGCTGCGGTTCATCCCGCAATAAAAGTCGCAAGAGTAGCGAAAACTCGTTTTGAGACATACACTTAGGTATGTCTGACAAGTCGCAAAAATTCGCGCAGTATGACCATCCGGGGCAGATGGAGCCGCTGCTTCCTGCGGAACACCGCCTGGGGCCTTTGCTGGAAAAAGCCAACGACCTGATCCGCGCTTCCGACCAGCTCGCGGGCAAATGCCAGGTCGGTGCCCTGGAAGGCTTGCGCGGGCTGTTGCGCGCCATGAACTCTTACTACACCAACCGCATTGAAGGGCAACACACCCTGCCGGTGGAGATCGAACAGGCCCTGCGCAACGAATACGCCGCGGACGCAGACCAGGCACGCAAACAGCGCCTGGCCCTGAGCCACATGGCCAGTGAACAGGCTCTGGAGCAACTGTGGCCCAGATTTACTCCGCAAGACGTCTGGTCTGCCGCCATGGTCCAGAACATCCACCAGGACCTTTTTGCAAGGCTGGCCGCTGCGGACCGCCTCTTGCCCGACGGCCTGGCCTTGGAGCCCGGCGCCCTGCGCACCCAAGAGGTGAGCGTTGGCCGCCATGCGGCGCCGCTCGCGGCCGCAGTTCCGCAGTTTTTAAACCGCTGGGGCAGCTATTACGCCCAAGTCCGGCGGGGCGAAATGCAGGTGCTGGCCATTGCTGCATCCCACCACCGGCTCGCATGGATACACCCATTTGCGGATGGCAACGGCCGGGTGGCACGCCTACACACCCACTTGGCGATGGGCCACATGGGGTTAACGAACGGCTTGTGGTCGCCCTTGCGCGCCTTTGCCCGCAGCACCCCTGACTACTACGCACTGCTCGGCGCAGCAGACCAAGCCCGCGCCGGCGACCTGGACGGCAGAGGCAACTTGTCAGAAAAAGCCCTGTGCGATTGGTTGGACTACGTGCTTACGCAGTCTCTGGACCAAGTGCGGTTCATGTCAGGCCTGCTGAACCTGAGCACCATGCGCGACCGGATTGCCGCGTGTTTGGGCTTTGAGCACAACGTGGTGCGCAGCGGGGTGCGCACCGAAGCGCTGACGGCGCTGCACTACCTGTTTGCCACGCAAGGCGCCCTGGAACGGGCCGACTTCAAAGCCATGCTGGGCTTGGGCGACCGCTTGGCCACCGCACAGGTAAGTGCACTGCTGAAACGGGGTCTGCTCACCACCGACAGCGCGTATGGCAGGTTAAGGTTCGGGGTACCGCAACATGCCTTGCGGTTTTATTTTCCCGGCCTCTGGCCGGAAGCAGAAGGGCATCACTCTTGATATGAAAACACTCGTCGCCAACATCACCCTCGCCCTCACCATGTCTTTGGCGGCCCTCTCCGCCCAGGCCAAAGACGTCATCATCGATGTGCGCAGTCCGCAAGAGTTTGCCGCCGGGCATGTGGAAGGCGCCATCAACATCGAGCACGGCAACATCGCCCAAGAGATTGCCAAAGCCGGCGTGGGCAAAGACGACACCGTGCTGCTGTACTGCCAGAGTGGCCGACGCAGCAGCATCGCGCTGGACACGCTCAAGGGCCTGGGCTTTAGCAAAGCCGAGAACGTGGGCGGCATCGAGCAGACCCGCAAGACACTGGCCAAAAAATAAGGCTGCGCCTCGTCAAGGCCCTGTTCAGGGCGCGATGTCTGCGGTGAAGGTTCGCAAGCTGTAGCCACCGCCCGGCATTCCCCGGCACAGCGGCGCGCTCCAGGCGGCGGTGAGCGCGAAACCCGTGGCAGTCCAAGCCCAGTCGTAACCGGCGCCGCAGTCATTCACACCACGGCCTTTTTCATACGAGGCAAAGCGGCCATCGGTAACGCTGAGGTTCATCACATAGTCGCTGGTTTTGCCTTGCGGCAAAGGCAACTCCAAGCGCTTGGCCGCATAGGGCGGCTTGCTGTTGGCCAGCCAAACGCCGCTCCCGCCTTGGTACGCGCCCCGCCCGCATTCGCGCATCACCAGCACCTGCGTGCTGGACACACGCACAAGGGAGGTGTCTGGGCCACTGTCGTCAGGCAAGTCGTCCCAACAGTCCCGCGGCGTGATGGATTTCAGAATGGGCTGTAGCAGCGCTTCATCTGCCTTGCTGGTCTTGGGCAAAGTGGCGGCCTGTACTTTTGGCGCCGACACCGCGGGCAACACGGTGACCTCAAGCTTTTTGCCTTTGCGAACCAGCGCACCCGGTGTACCCACACGGCCCTGCACGTCGTCCATCTTGAGCAGCGCCGCATGGCTGCCCGCCAAGGACAACTCCCACCGTTTGGCACCATCTGCGAGCGTGAGTGTTTGCCCGGCCAGCACATGCGCCAGCAACTGCCGGGTCTGGACCGGGCTCAGGTCTTGCCCGCGGGAGATGCCCTTCAAGGTGGTAGTGCCGAGACGCAGGGTGAGCTGTTGGGGGTCTTCGCTCTCATCCATGTCCAACTGCACGCGCACTGGCGCATCCGGGCCCGCGTCGCGCGACAACCAAAGCACCACAGGCGCGGAGTCCGATTCCTCGCTTTGGTAAGCGACGGCTTCACAGTGGCGCGTGTTGTCGCAGGCCACCGCCCAGTCTTTTAAAGTAAAGACTTGGGCGTGCGCCGCGCCAGAGAGCGCGAGGGCATACAGTGCAGCCCATGTTTTCAAGATAAGCATGGAGGGAAGAGCAGGAAGCCGGGGCATAGATTGACGAGAATAGCGCAGCAATGCCCTTGAAGATCTCCCCATGATGACCACCCTGCTCACCGGCTTGGCGCCGCTGGTGTCACCCGCCACACGGGTGCTGATACTTGGCAGCTTCCCCGGTGTGCGCTCGCTGCAGGCGCAAGAGTATTACGGCCACCCGCAAAACCAGTTCTGGAAGATATTGCAAGCCATTTGGCCCTCTAGCGCCCATGGAATATGCACAAGCAGCTATGAAAATCGCAGCAACTGGCTGCTGGAGCGCGGCTTGGGCGTGTGGGACGTGTACGCCAGCTGCGAGCGCGAAGGCAGCCTGGACAGTGCCATCC
The DNA here is from genome assembly GCA_002390825.1 of Rhodoferax sp. UBA4409. GTDB lineage: Bacteria > Pseudomonadota > Gammaproteobacteria > Burkholderiales > Burkholderiaceae_C > Allorhodoferax. The sequence goes on along the minus strand of DGQR01000250.1, from coordinate 2,536 downwards.
GCAACGCGGTGCCCAACGATATCGCCGCGCTGCACCTGCCGCAGCTACAGGCCATCGCCCACAACGGCGGCGAGAGCTTCAAACACGCCCGCCACACCCGCACTCTGGGCGTGCCCGTCTACCAGCTCCCCAGCACCAGCCCGGCCAATGCCAGCTGGAGCTTTGAGCGCAAGCTGGCGGCTTGGCGGGAGGTGATGGAGCGGCATGGGTTGGTTTAAGGGCCTGATAGGGCTCTAGCGCTCGTGGATATTGCGCGAGAAGCTATCAAAAGCAGAGCAAAGTAGACTTTGCAAGTCAATTTGCTCCGCTCTTCCAACAGCCTGGAACTATTAAATCAGAGGATACAAGTGGCCCGGTGTTGTCATTCAACGATACCCAGGACGTGCCTTATCCCCAAACTTCAGACATCGTCAATTGAAATGGGCTTTTCATTGCGAGAAGGCAAATCTAGCGCGCAACGGAACATGTCCCCAATAATTGGATAGATATCGTTGTGCTTTGCGCCAAAACGCATGACCTTTGTAGATGGATCAAACGCACCAAGGTCACGGTTGTAACCCTCGTCATCAGACGGTAGATAACTCTTGAGTTTTTCTAGACTTTGAGCCGAACGTTCAACTTCATCTAATTGGTAGTAGCGCCAGGCAGGGTTCGTATGTGAGTAATCCAACATAGGTATGCCATTCAATAGAGTTTGCAAATGCAGCGCTCCATTAGTTGGCTTTCGTTTACTGAACGCAAAATCAAATGTCAGCTTAGCAAGCGCCTTTAGAACAACCGGTTGCGCCGATATTGTTTTCATTTTGGCTCCGGGTTTACCAAAACCAGGAATTTGGGAGACTGCTGTCCAGAATTTTGTTGCTACATCTGCCCTTGACTCAACATCCAATGGAGTCGCGCCGCTGATGTTTGTCTTGTTAAGAAAAAGTATCGCGTTGATGGCGACAATATCTTTAAATGAAAGTTGCCCTGTGTCCTCTTGCCAATTGATGATGTCCTTGTCAACTGGCTCGAAGCCCAGTACGTCATCTATCAAAACTTCTTTGATGTAGCGATTGACGGGATTTGAACTGTCGAACTGGAGAGCCAACGTCTTTTCCATCTTCTTCCCAAGGTTGTTCAAATCATGGAAAAGTTGCCGCTCTTGATCGACATTGAGGCCCAGGTGAGCCTCCACGGCCACAGTACAAAATCCCCGGGCGACTTCAAGGCATTCGCTCCAAACTTGTAGCTCGGTAGTACCAACTTCACCACCCTCAGCTCCAACAAATAGGCTGCCTTTCTTTGGGTACTTGTGAGTGGCAAGAACGCCATTGAGAAAATCGAAAACCATATCCATGGCTTTCCGACGGTGCTGTCCATCTACCACATAGAGAATATCTCTCTGCGAGAGCATCACCTTAAAACAAGCCGTTTCCTCATCTTTGGTAGTCATTCGGAAACCAGGCAAGTTTGCGCCACGAGGATCACTGGTTCTAATATTTGCAACGATGGGTTGCATCGACAAATAGGGCTGTCCTCCCATAGCAGAGAGCGTGTTTTTCAAAGCATCTGCAACGGGTTTCTTTTGAATCTCTCGACGCTCGATTGCTGCTGAAATCAGACCTTTCAACACATACTTCGCAAGGCTCTGCGCGTGCGGCTCATCTAGCTTCCGCTGGGCAACAGGCTCTCCATTTACACCCCGTTCATTTGCTACAGCTGACATTGCATAGAAATCATGCATCGGTATGGACATCAAAAATGTCCGGCTTCCAAGGTTGTGTGCAATGAAAACCTTGTGCGGTTTGGCAGAAGTGTCTCCCTCTTCAAGGAGGCTATCGAGAGTTCCAATTGGAGTTGGAAGCGAGTCTTGCGATGGATGCATGTTTTTTCCCTAAAACCTCCTGGATTCGCAAAATTGCCTCCTGGAGAAACTTAATTAAACCATAAAATAAAATAATTGCAACTCCTGGACTGATTATTTAACCATCCAGGATGGTTTAAATCATCCACCCAGGCTTCAAAAAATGTCAACCGACGTCTAATGCTATTCACTTCCAACAGAGAAAAAATTCAATAATCCGCCGTTTCGATCTCTTGGGACTCACACGACATATGCAGGCTCCTAAAGGAGTGGAGTGCACCTAAAATACAAACCAAATCACCCTCTAGCGCTCGTATTACCTGCGCGAGCAGCTATCAAATTCATAGTATGACCACTTCCACCATCGCCGCCCTGACCACCCACGACACCACCCGTATTGACGATGTGCGCATCGGCGCGGTGCGCCCGCTCATCACCCCCGCGCTGCTGGAAGAAAAGCTGCCGGTGCCGGCCGCGGCCGAGGCGCTGGTGGAGAGCAGCCGCGTGGCCATCTCGCGCATCCTGCAGGGGCAGGACGACCGGCTGGTGGTGGTGGTGGGGCCCTGCTCCATCCACGACCACAGCCAGGCCATGGAATACGCTCGCCTGCTCAAGGCGCAGGCCGATGCGCTGAGCGCCGACCTGCTAGTGGTGATGCGCGTGTACTTTGAGAAGCCGCGCACCACCGTG
>DGQR01000020.1 GCA_002390825.1 Rhodoferax sp. UBA4409 | reverse complement strand
CATGGCGTAGGTTTCTGGCTCGGGCACCGCAGTCACGGCTACCTGAACATCGTCTACCTTGAGGGCGCCCAAGTTGGTCGCAAAAGCCAGTGTGTAGTGGCCGGCTGCCAGATTATTCCAAGTGTAGGACACATGCTGGTCCGCACCCGGCAGGCCGCCTGGGCCGGGGTTGTTCAGCAAAAAGCCAAGGCCGGTATTTGCCAATGTCTGGGAAGGTCCGGACAGGCTCCACGACGCGGCGGTCGATGCTGCGGAGTACCAGAAGCTCACGGTCAGGGACTGGACGGCCGACAGTGTGGAAAAGCTGTAACTTGCCGTGCTGGTGCCGGGCCGCGTCAACAAGAGGTAGTCGTCCGAAGTGAACGGCGCGTTGAACGCGCCAGCGCTGAAGCTGGTTCCGCCGTTGAAGTTTTCAGTATAGGTGGTGGTGTTACCGATGACGGAAGTGGTAACCGTGGCTTGTGCCGCTACGCCGGAGAGCGCTATGGCCATGGCGGCGATGGTTTTTTGGAGTTTCATGAGCATCCCTAGTTGATGGGTTGACTGTATTTGTGGGGGAGGGGGTGGGCAATAGGCCGTCTGGACTAAAAAGTCTTGAAAACTCCTGGGAACTCGTGTGGCCGCAGACAGCGTGTAAAGGGCGCTTTGTCTCGTCCAAGCATTGTGATTTGCTATGTAAAAAGTAGCTGCTTGCGCATAGTGGATGTGCGCCAAGCCCGCTTTTTGCCTCAAATCGCCAGCGGGTCCACATCAATCGCCCAGCGGATCAGGCCCTTGCATTCGGGCTGGCTGCGGGTGGCGTGGAGCACGCTTTGCCAGGCGGTCAGAAACTGCTGCAGGGTGGCGCGTGAGGGGCACTCGATGAGCATCTGGGCGCGTTCGATATTGGCCACCCGCTGGATGGCCATGGGCACGGCGGGGTAGAGGAAGACTTGCGCCAGCGCCTCGGCCCAGCCGTCCCACGTGGCCATCTCGGTTTGGGCGAAGGTGCGGGCGGCATTCAAGAACGCCTGTGCAGCCTCCTGCGTCTTGGCTTCGGCGCGCACCAAGGCTTGGGCGCTGAAGGGCGGCATGTTGGCTTGCTCGCGTTCTTGGAGCTGCTGCGCGGCGAAGGTGGGGTAGTCGTGCTTCTTGAGGGCGGCGTACAGGCCGTGCTCGGGCTGGAAGGTTTGCAGCCACACCTCGCTCTGCGCACCCAGTGACGCATCGCGCCCCGCGCGACCTGCGGCCTGCATCAGCAAACTGAACAAGCGCTCGGGCGCCCGGAAGTCGCTGCTGAACAAGGCGCCGTCCGGGTTCACTGCAGCCACCAGGGTGATGCGGCGGAAGTCGTGGCCCTTGGCAATCATTTGCGTGCCGACCAGCACGTCCACATCACCCGCATGCACCGCAGCTAGTTGCTCTTCGAGCTGGCCTTTGAGTTTGGTGCTGTCGGCGTCAATCCGGGCGATCCGCACATGCTCGCCGTCCGGGTTTTCGGGGGTGACGGAGCCGTGGCGTCGCACATCCACCAGCAATTCGGCCAGATGTTCTTCCAGTTGCTCAGTGCCGCGGCCGAAGGGGGCGATGTCCACATTGCCGCAGTCCGGGCAGGCCCGCGGCACCCGCTCGGTAAAGCCGCAGTGGTGGCAGCGCAGGGTACGGTCGATTTTGTGGAACACGCGGAAGGCGCTGCAGTGCGGGCACTCGCTCTTCCAGCCGCAGTCTTCGCAGGTGAGCACCGGGGCGTAGCCGCGCCGGTTCAAAAACACCATGACCTGCTCACCGCGCGCCACCCGCTCGGTGATGGCCGCAATCAGCGGGGTCGAGAAAATGGCGCGTCGGGGCTGGTGGTTCATGTCCACCCGCCGCACCAGCGGCAATCTGGAAGACTCGCCGATACGGCTTGGCATGTGCAGGCGCAGGTAGCGCCCGCCGTCAACAGCTGGGCGGCTGTGGTGCCAGGTCTCCAGCGAGGGCGTGGCCGAGCCGAGGATGACCTTGGCCCCCTCCAACTTGCCGCGGTACACCGCGAGGTCACGCGCGGAGTAGCGGGCGCCTTCGCCGCTTTTGTAGCTGGGGTCGTGTTCTTCGTCGACCACGATGAGCCGCAGCTTGGGCAGACTGGCAAACACCGCCATCCGCGTACCCAGCACGATGCGGGCCGCACCGCCATGGGCGCTGAGCCAACTTTTGAGGCGCTGCGGGTTGGTCATGCCGCTGTGCAGGCTCACCACGGCCTGTTCGCCATAGAGCGGGGCAAAGCGCGCCTTGAAGCGCTCTTCCAGCTGGGGGGTGAGGTTGATCTCCGGCACCATGACCAGCGCTTGGGCATCAGGGTCGGCTGCCAGCAGCTTGTGCACGCAGTGCAAATACACCTCGGTCTTGCCGCTGCCGGTGGCACCGAACAGCAGATAAGGTCCGGGGTGTGCGTCGATCTGGGCAATCGCCGCAGCTTGCTCGGGGCTGAGCGCCGGTGCAGCCAGCACGGCGCCGCCGGCACCCGCATCCACCTTTTTGCGCTTGAGGCGCCGCGCCATCTGCTCGGGGTTCAACTCGCGCAGCTGCGGGGGCAGGGCGGCCAGCGCCACTTCGCCGGCCGAGCGCTGGTAGTAGGCGGCGGTAAAACTCAAGAGCTGCTGCCAAGCCCTGCTCAAGGGCGGTATGCCTTCCAGCACACCGGCTATGTCACGCACCTTGGCAGGATCGAACTCGCCGGTCGCCTCTGCCGTGGCCGCATCCCACACCACACCCAGTGTCTCGCGCTTGCCCAAGGGCACCCGTACCAAGGTGCCAGCCGGCAACAGCTGTTCGCTGCGGTAGGTGAGCACCGGCCCGAGCGCCGCATGCGCCGGCGTGTGCACCAAAACGGGCAGCCAATGGCTCATGGGCAGGGTCCGGAGGTCGTCTGACTTCTCGTGATGCGGAATGTCACTTGGGGCGTCTTCTTGAGGTGAACTTGCGGAATGAGGGCTAAGTGCTTGATTTACAAGAGGTTTGCATTTGATTCAGGTTTTCTGTGGATAACTTTGTTGATATGTGCCTTGAGCCGCGCTTCAGGCCTTATAAATCAAGGGTTTTCTTACGCTGCCCAGAAAAAAAGCAAAAACAGAAATCTATATAAATCAAGCACTTAGGAGCGCTATCGGTTTTGTAGCGCTGCTCCTACCAAGGGGATTAAGGGTTAACCCTAAATCGCCATTTTTGTGCATAACTAAGTCTCGGAAACTTTGTTTTTTCAAAAAAAACGTGGTAGCCGATCAAGCGCGCAAAGTTTTGGAGTGGCTGTGTACCGCTGCTACCAGTGCCGCCACATGCTCCGGCGGGGTGTATTGGCTGATGCCGTGGCCCAGGTTGAAGATGTGCGTGGGGCCGGTGCCGCTGCCTTGATAGGGCGTGCCGAAACTGTCCAAGACCTTGGCTACTTCGGCCTCAATCGCAGCCGGTGGCGCGAACAAGACGTTGGGGTCGATATTGCCTTGCAGCGCCTTGCCGGGGCCGTTCTCAACGCCGCCGACCAAAGCACGGGCTTTGGCAAGGTTGACCGTCCAGTCCAGGCCCAGCACTTCGCAGTCCAGCGCCTGCATGTCTTGCAGCCACAAGCCGCCGCCTTTGGTAAACACAATGCGTGGCACCACTTTGCCGTCGGTGCCAAAGCGCTTGAGCTGCTTCAACACCCGTGCGGTGTAGGCCAGGCTGAACTCTTGGAAAGCGCCATCGGCCAGCACGCCGCCCCAGCTGTCAAACACCATGACCGCTTGGGCGCCGGCGTCGATCTGGGCATTCAGATAGGCGGCGACCGAGTCCGCGTTGATGGCCAGCATGCGGTGCATCAGGTCCGGGCGGCTGTACATCATGGTTTTGACCAAGCGGTAGTCGTCGCTGCCTTTGCCTTCGACCATGTAGCAGGCCAGTGTCCAAGGGCTGCCACTGAAGCCGATCAAAGGCACACGGCTCTTGCCGTCTACGGTGAGCGCCTTGCGAATGCTGCTGACCGCATCAAACACGTATTGCAGCTTGGCCATGTCGGGCACTTCAAGCTTGGCCACATCGGCCTCACTCTTGATCGGGCTGGCAAAGCGCGGGCCTTCGCCCTGGGCGAACGACAGGCCCAAGCCCATGGCGTCCGGCACTGTCAGGATGTCGCTGAACAAAATGGCCGCATCCAGTGGGTAGCGCTCCAGGGGCTGCAGGGTCACCTCGGTGGCGTATTCGCGGTTGGTGGCCAAGCCCATGAAGCTGCCGGCGGTAGCGCGGGTGGCCACATATTCCGGCAGGTAGCGGCCGGCCTGGCGCATCAACCACACAGGGGTGTGAGGCGTAGCCTGGCGCATGCAGGCCTGCAGAAAAGTGGGGTTGTGCAGGCCGTCAAAGGTGGTGGCCTCGACTGCGAAAGGTGCGTTGGTGGGGTTGATGTCGGTCATGGACCGATTGTCGCAGTTCAAGCGCCGGCCGCTTTTGTCTTGCCTCAAGTCAAGACATCATTGTCCGTACCCCAGCGTCTTGTCCGGTGGCCCACTCGCGAGTGCCTTAAGACGCGGCGCGCGCGTGCTCCACTAACAGGCACTTGTCCTGCACGGTCTGCATGCCGGCGGCCCGGGCGCGGGCCATGGCGTCGTCGTTGCGGATGCCGAGTTGCAGCCAGATCGCAGGGGCGCCGATAGCAATCGCCTCGTCCACCACCGGCGGCACATCCTCGCTGTTGCGGAACACGTTCACCATGGCAATCGTTTCATGCGCCGCGGCTTCGGTGAGGCTGGGGTAGGCCTTTTCGCCCAGGATCTCTGCAGCGTTCGGGTTGATCGGCACGATGCGCCAGCCCTGCCGCTGCATATAGGCCGCGACCTTGAAGCTCTCGCGGTGCGGCTTGGGCGACAGTCCCACCACTGCCACGGTGCGGGGTGGAAACAGCAGCGGGTGAAGGGTGTCGGTGTCGATGGAGGGCATGGTGGTCCGTACGGCGAAGGTGTGTGGGCGCTTACAAGTTGGCCAGGGTGCCGAGCACCTCGCCGGGCGTGAGCAACTCAGTCAGCACTTGTGGGCTGCGCCCAGGGGCGTACAGCACATAGACCGGCACGCCGCTGCGGCCGAGTTGCTCGAGCGCACGGGTGATGGCGGGGTCACGCCGGGTCCAGTCTGCCCGCAGCAGGGTGACTTGTTTGGCGGCAAAGGCGGCCTCCACCTCGGTTTGGCCCAAGGTGGTTTTCTTGTTCACCTGGCAGGTAATGCACCAGGCGGCCGTGAAATCCACAAACACCGGTTTGCCTTGCTGCAGCGCGGCTTGCACTGCGGCATCAGACCATGGCTGCCAGTGGGCGCCTGCCGGTGTGGCACCTGTAAGGCGCGCGGTAGGCTCCTCCGCAGTTTTCAAGCCAAATTGCCATGTGGCGCTGATAGACAGTGCGCAAGCAGCTATAGAAATGATAGTAAATGCCACTTTGGCGCGGCCGGTTTGCCGCAGCGCCCAGACCCCAAGGCCCACGCTCAAGAGCAGCAGCAGCAAGCTGGCAGCACCATCCACACCGGCCAGATGACCCAGCACCCACACCAGCCACACCACGGTAGCCGCCATGGGGAATGCCAGGAAATGCTTGAAAGTCTCCATCCAGGCACCGGGGCGCGGCAGCATCCGGCCCACCGCGGGCCACCAGCTCGCCAGCAGGTAGGGCAAGGCCATGCCCAAGCCGAGTGCCGCAAACAACACCAAAGACTGCAAGCCCGGCAAAGTAATGGCGTAGCCCAGCGACGCACCCATGAACGGCGCGGTGCACGGCGAGGCAATCGCCACCGCCAGCACCCCCGACAAAAACGCCTCAGCCACCGGGTGCCGCAGTTGCAGCCCGGCCAGGCGGTCGGGCACTACGCTGCCGATATGCAGCCAACCGGCCAGGTTCATCGCCAGCAGGGTGAATAACAAGGCCAGCGCCACAATCACCGCGGGGGACTGCAGCTGAAAGCCCCAACCCAGCTGCTCGCCCCCGGCGCGCAGCGCCAGCAGCAGGCCACCCAGCGCCATGAACGACAACACCACTCCGGCGGTGTAGGCCAGCCCTTGGGCACGTTGCTGGCTACGGGGCTGGGCGCTTTGGCCGGCAAAGCCCAGCACCTTGAGTGCCAGCACCGGGAACACGCAGGGCATCAAATTCAAAATCAGCCCGCCCAGCAGGGCGCCCATCAGCATCCAAGCCCAGCCGCTTTGCGCGGCGGGCGGTGTAGCGTTGCCGCGCGCATTGCTGTCCAGCGCGGCTTGCAGGGCTGGCGAGACCGTGGCCATCGCGGCCACCGGTGGCCAAGTGCCGTTCACAGGCACCTCGGCGCGCAGGCTCTCGGTGCCACCGGCGCTCAGCACCCACGCCAAGCGCGTGGGCGAGGTGTTGCGTTGGGCGGCGTAAGGCAGCCAGGCCCGCCAGGTGGTGCCATCCCAGCCTTGCTGGCGGAGCTGAAGTGCGCCTTGGTGCAAGCGGTCGGTGTTGGAGGGCAGGGCCGGGGTGTCGAGCAACTCGGCGGTTTCGGGCAGTGCCTGGAGGGCCCGGCCCACCCATGCAGCGGGCAGGCCGCTCGCCTGTAGGCGCAGGCCTTCGGGCTCAGCAGTGATTTCAAACTTACCGGTGAAGGGCTGCGGCGCAGCGGCCCACGCAGCCTTGAAGAGCCCGGTGTGCAGCGCGGTGGAGCCTTGGGCCGGTATCCGCACACTGAAACGGCCTTCCTGGGGAATGCACTCTTCGCGGCACACCAGCCAGCTTGCTGCCAGCTGCACCTCGGCGCCCGGGGTCAACCCGGTGGCTTTGAAGTCGCGGCTCACCTGCACAGGCACCGGCAGCAGCACCTCGCCCTCGTAGCCCAGGTTGGCCAGGGTGCCGATGGCGATCTTTTGCGGGGCAGGCCAGGCGATCTCGCCGGCACTCAGGCCGGGCGGCAGCGTCCACTGCAGCAGCGTGGGCAGGCCGGAGTCGCCGGGGTTCTTCCAATAGGTGTGCCAATGCGGCTGGTGTTGCAGCCGCAAGCCCAGCCACAGGGTGCTGCCGGGCGTGAGCCCGTCGGGCGCATGCACCAACAGCTCGGCGCTCACCTGTTCGGTGCGCACCGTGGCTCCCGCGGCTGCGCTCGCAGCCGGCCCACCCAGCGTGGGGCTGGTTGCGGGCCCCAATTGGGCATAAGCCCCCGAAAACAGTGCGCAAGCAGCTATAAAAAAGAGAGCGGCAGGCAGGCGGCGCACGCGGGCGTAAAAAGAGGAGTCGTTCATCTGCTGGTCAGAGGCACAAGGGCGGGCAATAGTTCCTCGCGCGGGGCGGGGCCGTGGGGCTGGCTTGCGAGGGCTGGGGTACTTGCGCTGGGTTATAACAGGCAGGGCAAACAGGCACGGTTGTTGCACCCGCGCTTTGTGCGCTTGACCCGTACCCTACCCGCAGCCATACTGCGTCAGCACTTTTGTACAACCTTCGGAAAGGCCTGTTCCGCGTGAAGTTCCCGAGTTTTTCGCTGCGCCAAACGCTGATGCTCGGGGTGGCTGCCGGCATTCTGTTGCCGGCCCTGTTCTTCGCCGGCTTCCAGGTCACCAGCAAGCTGGAGACCGAGGTCGCACTGCGGGTCGAAGCCCCCCTCAAGCAATATGCCGACGTGCTGTCGCGCGGCATGGCCGTGGCGGTGTGGAATCTGGACCGGGGTGTTGCGATCGAGCTGGTAGAAGCCGTGATGCGCAACCCCGACGTGGTGAGCGTCACCGTGACTGACGAGTTCGGCGAGCCCTTCGTCAAACGGGGCGACGCCTCGGGCGATATCGACAACCAGCGGCAAGAAGAGCGCGAAATCACTTACAACGGCGCCCGGGTCGGCAACTTGAGCGTCACCATGTCCACCCTGCAGGTGCAGGCGGAGGCCCGTGAAGAGTTGATGCGCTTCTCCGGCGCCTTGCTGCTGCAGGTCGCGCTGGCGTTTGCCTTTATCTGGCCCTTGTTCAGCAGCCGCATCGTGCAACCCATGCTGCGCCTGCGGGAAAGTGCCCTGCGCCTGGCCCGCGGGGATTTGTCTGAGTCGGTAGCCAGCCCCAAAAATGACGAGATGGGCCAGCTCTCCAACGCGCTCGACACCATGCGCATCGACCTCGGCGCATTGCTCGGCGAGCGCGAGCAAAAAACACTGGCTCTGCAGCGCGAGCTCGAAGAGCGGGCCCGCACCGAACAGGCGCTGCGTGACAGCCAGGCCAAATTTGCCGCGATTTTTGACGCCTCGCCAGTGGCCATGTCGGTCTCAAGCATGGGCGACGAGGTACAGACCCTCGATGTCAACTCCGCGTGGGGCCGTGTGTTCGGCATGGACCGCGCCAGCGTGATCGGCACCAACGGCAAGCGGGTCGGGATCTGGAAAGACCTGAGCGTGCGCGAAAAAGCGCTGGACACCTTGCGCAAAACCGGCGAACTGTCCAACTTTCAGGCGTGGATGAGCCGCGGCTTGCATGGGGCCGAGATCTATTGCGACCTGTCCGGGCGGGTGGTGTGGCTGGAGGGGCAGCAGGTGTTGATCATGGCGTTTGACGACATCACCGAGCAGCACCGCTACGACGAAAACATTCTCCAGCTCAACGCCACCCTGGAGCACCGGGTCCAGGAGCGCACCCAGGAGCTGACCGATGCTTTGGGGCAACTGCGCGCCGCCCAGTCCGAGCTGGTGCGCGCTGAAAAAATGTCGGCCTTGGGCTCTCTGGTGGCCGGCATTGCACACGAGCTGAACACCCCAATCGGCAACAGCCTCACAGTAGCCAGCACCCTGCAAGACCATGCGGACAATTTTGCGCAGAGCATGAGCAAAGGCTTGACCCGCAGCCGGCTGGACGAATTCGTGGCCAACACCCAGCAAGGCGCCGGCATCTTGATGCGCGGCCTGCAACATGCTGCAGAGCTGGTGGCCAGCTTCAAGCAAGTGGCGGTGGACCAGACCAGCCTGAACCGGCGCAATTTTGAGTTGCAGCACACGGTGGCAGAAATTCTGCTGACGCTGGGGCCCACCATCCGCAAGTCACCGCACAAGGTGACCACCGATATCCCGCACGATGTCGAGCTCAACAGCTACCCCGGCCCCTTGGGGCAGGTGCTCACCAATTTGATGAACAACGCCCTGATCCACGCGTTCGACGACAACGGCCCGCCCGGCACCATCCAGATCACCGCCCGCCTGGACGGCGACAACCGGCTGGAACTGCTGGTCTCCGACAACGGGCGCGGCATACCGCCTGCGCATCTAGCGCGGGTTTTTGACCCTTTCTTCACCACCCGTCTGGGGCAAGGCGGCAGTGGTCTGGGGCTCAACATTGTTTACAACCTGGTGACCAAAACACTGGGTGGCACCATCGATGTGAGCAACCTGCCCGACTCGGGGGCGTGCTTCCGTATTCGCATGCCACTCGTGGCCCCGGTGATCGCGCCGGACAGTGCCGCTGGTTAAGATGGAGTGATGCACCCTTCCTCCCGTTTCTGGGCTGACTGGAACAGCCCGCAATTCGACGTCGCCCG
>DGQR01000115.1 GCA_002390825.1 Rhodoferax sp. UBA4409 | reverse complement strand
GCAGAACATGGCCGCCATGTTTCGCGAGGCAGAGGCCGAAGGCGCTGTTTTGCTCTTGGACGAGGCGGACAGCTTTCTGCAGGACCGACGCTCAGCGCAACGCAACCACGAGGTCAGCGAAGTCAATGAAATGCTGCAAGGCATGGAGCGCCACCGTGGTGTCTTCATTTGTACCACCAACTTGATGGATCGGGTGGACGAAGCCGCTTTGCGTCGATTTACTTTCAAGATCCAGTTTTTGGCCCTGAGCATGGAGCAGCGCGAGCGCTTGTTCATTCAAGAGGCCTGCGGGAACGAGCCTTCAGCGTTGACGGCGGTTCAACGCGGACTCCTGAAGCAGCTCGATCAGCTTAGCTTGGGCGATTTTGCGGCCGTTAAGCAGCAGTTGGCGATCTTGGAGACAGAAATCACCCCCCAGGAGTTTTTGGAGCAGCTCACGGCAGAACACCGGGTCAAGCCGCTGGTCCGTGAACGCCGCAGCATGGGTTTTATGCCCTGAGCCTGCGATCCGGTGCGAGCGGCAGCCTCGTAACTCGTTTGAAACTTTTTTGAAGTTTGTGTCAACCGCTCCCGTATCTGGTGCGTGATATATCCAAGCGGGTGCGCTTACTCCGGGCCGTTGGAACCAAACCGGGGCATGAACTGCACTCCATTGCAACCTAACGTGCAGCGAATATGCAAAAAAACACGATTGAAGTGCCGGAAAAAGGAACCTATAAGTGGCAGTTGTTTGACTACTGGTCTGGCGAGTACCGCCAGACGCATGCCACACACCACGCCTATATCGCACTCAATTTCGCTGGCGCGCTCGACGCGTGCAAGTCCAAGTTCCAAGCGCTTGTGCAACAGCACCGCGCCAAACTGGCTGACGCTGAAACCGGCGCCCGTCACCAACGTGCGATCGAGCGACTGCAAAACACCCTGTCCGGTGCCGCCGTGGCCTATGAAAGCGGTTTTCACCGCCATTAACCGGCGCTTACTGGAGTGCGACGACCCTTAAAACGTCGTCGGCATACGCCTCTAGCTTCTTGGCCCCGATGCCACTAATACCTTGCAAGTCGTCAATGGTTTGCGGGGCGCGTTGGGCAATAGCCGCCAGCGTGGCATCGTGAAAAATCACATAAGCCGGCAGATTGTGTTCTTGCGCCACATCGGCGCGCCAGGCCTTAAGGGCTGAATAGCGGAGCAAGCCTTCACTGTCCAGATTGATCGGCGCTTTGACCACTGCCCCCAAGCGGGCACTCTTGCGCGGTTTGCGCTCTGCAGGGCTCGACACTGACTCGCGCAGCATCACCGCCACTTCCCCTTTGAGCACTGCGCGCGACTCTGCAGTCAATTGCAGGGTGTTGAAAGCCTGCGCATCCACGGCCACTGCGCCCATGGCGATCAACTGGCGCAACACGCCACGCAGTTGCAGTTCGCTGAAGTCTTTGCCGATTCCGAAGGTGCTCAGGGCTTCATGGCCGTATTGGGTGACTTTTTCGGTCGTCTTGCCCCGCACAATGTCCATCAAATGCCCTGCACCGAAGCTCACGCCGCTCATCTGCTGGATGCGATAGATAGTGCTGAGCAGTTTGCGGGCTGCATCTGTGCCATCCCATACATCGGGCGGGTTCAGGCAGTTATCGCAATTTCCGCAAGGCAGGCTTTTTTCGCCGAAGTAACCCAGTAATCGGACGCGGCGGCAATCGGTGGCTTCTGCCAGCCCTAGCAAGGCATCCAGCTTGCCGCGCATCACCTGTTTGAACTCTTCGCTGGCCGGGCTTTCGTCAATCATGCGGCGCTGGTTCACCACATCCTGCAGGCCATAGGCCATCCACGCATCTGCCGGCAGGCCGTCCCGCCCGGCGCGGCCGGTCTCTTGGTAGTAGCCTTCGATGTTCTTGGGCATGTCTCGGTGAGCCACAAAGCGCACATCCGGTTTGTCGATGCCCATGCCAAAGGCAATCGTGGCCACCATGACGATGCCTTCTTCGCGCAGAAACCGGTCTTGGTTCAGCTGGCGTACCTTGGAATCCAGCCCGGCGTGATAAGGCAGTGCCTTGATGCCCGCGTCCACCAGCGTTTGCGCCATGTCTTCCACTTTTTTGCGGCTCTGGCAGTAGACGATGCCGGCTTCCCCCTCGTGCTCACGCTCGATGAAGCGCAGCAACTGGGTGGTGGAGTCCTTCTTTTCGACAATCGTGTAGCGGATGTTGGGCCGGTCGAAACTGCTGACGAATGCGCGTGCCTCTTCGAGTTGCAAACGCTCCAGGATGTCGGCGCGGGTTAAGTCGTCCGCCGTAGCCGTCAAGGCGATGCGCGGAACCCCGGGGTAGCGCTCGTGCAGCACCGTGAGGTTGCGATAGTCGGGCCGGAAATCGTGACCCCACTGGCTCACGCAGTGGGCTTCATCGATCGCAAACAGGCTCAGCTTGCCGCGCTCAAAGAGCGAATCCAACAAGGCCAAGAAGCGCGCGTTGCTGACACGCTCCGGGGCCGCGTACAGCAAGGTGATTTCGCCGCGCAGCAGTTGCTGCTCGATTTGGTAGGCCTCGTCACTGCTGAGGGTAGAGTTCAAAAAGGCGGCGCTCACACCGGCTTCATGCAGGGCGCCCACCTGGTCGTGCATCAGCGCAATCAGGGGGGAAATGACCAGCGTGGCGCCCAAGCCCGCCTGCTGACGGGCGATTGCAGGCACTTGGTAGCACAAGCTTTTGCCGCCACCGGTGGGCATGAGCACTAGCGCGTCACCCCCCGCGATCACATGTTCCACGATGGATTCCTGAGGTCCGCGGAAAGCCGCGTAACCAAAAACATCGCGAAGAATGGACAGGTGAGGCACTAAATTGCTATCAAAATAAGAGCTGGTTGCGCAAGTAGAACGTGGGCTAGAGCTCGAAAACATACAAAATCAGGCAGTGCGGCGTGATAGGGGTACGCCGAGGCACTGCGGGCCCTATTGTCGGGCATGGTCGCGGCCCTGCCGGCAGCGCTGCGGCACAGCATGGACCCGAAACTGCAAGGCGATGCGCACTTGTGGGCATGGGGCCAGAGAGGGGCTGCAGTTGTCGTTTAAAATCTACGAACCCAAGGGGCGCTGCAGCCGGGGTCCGCCACACGGCGGAACCGGTCAGGCTTGGGGACTCCAACTGCGCTCACTTGTTTCAATCCACACAGTGAGCCGCACCATGAAGCCCATTACCTATACCCGCGCGCAATCGCTCCCCAGCATTCTGGCCAGCCGCATCGCCATTCTGGATGGCGCCATGGGCACCATGATCCAGCGCTTCAAGCTGGGCGAAGCCCAATACCGCGGCGAGGGGTATGCCGGCCCGGGCAGTCAGGGCGACCGGTTCAAAGATTTCCCCAAAGACGTCAAAGGCAACAACGAGTTGCTGAGCCTGACACGCCCGGACGTGATCACCGACATCCACGAGGCCTATCTGGCGGCTGGCGCCGACATGATCGAAACCAACACTTTCGGCGCCACCACGGTGGCCCAGGCGGATTACGACATGGCCGACTTGGCCATCGAGATGAATTTGGTTTCCGCCCAACTGGCCCGTGCCGCCTGCGACAAGTACAGCACACCCGACAAACCCCGCTTTGTGTGCGGCGCCCTCGGCCCCACACCCAAAACCGCCAGCATCAGCCCCGATGTGAACGACCCCGGTGCCCGTAACGTGACGTTTGAAGAACTGCGGGCCGCCTACTACGACCAGACCAAGGCGCTGGTCGAAGGCGGGGCGGACGTGATTCTGGTGGAGACCATTTTTGACACGCTCAACGCCAAAGCCGCGCTGTTTGCGGTGGATGAGTACTTTGAGGCCAGCGGCGAACGCCTGCCCATTCTGATCAGCGGCACGGTGACCGACGCCTCTGGCCGTATCTTGAGCGGCCAGACGGTCACCGCCTTCTGGCACAGCGTGCGCCATGC
>DGQR01000058.1 GCA_002390825.1 Rhodoferax sp. UBA4409 | reverse complement strand
GGCGGTGATGATGAAGAACAGAGGCTTCCAGGCGAATTTGCCGACCTTGTCGCCGTCGGGTGTGGGAGTGATCATGCTTTTAACGGCAATCGCACAGCCCAGCACGGCCAGCAGAACGCCCAGGATCAGGGGGAAGTAGCCCGGGCCCATGCGGGCGCCGGTGCCCAGCTGGTATGAGCTTGCGCCCAGCGCAAAACTGCCGCCCACGATGGTGAACATCAGGCCGGAGTAGAAGTCTTTTTGACTTTGGATTTTCAAGTGAGTGCCTTCTTTGTTTTTGGGGAAAACGAGATCGCGGGTATGGCGGCCGAAGCTGCAACCCGACTCTGCGGGGCGAAGGTTATCCAGTGGTGTCTGACCCGGTAACTGTGGCGTTCAACAGCTCGGGAAAACCCTTCAGTAGTAACCCTATGCCCCTTTGGGGAGGGCGTTTTGTACGGTGCGCAACCAGTCCTGCCCGATACGGGCCGCCAGCTCGGCGTGCACCGGCTTTGATGCGTTCTTGAGGAGCCGGGTTTGCGCAGGGGTCGGGTTATGGATGTGGGCTGCGCCCGTCAGGTGCAGCGCTGCGAGTGCTTTGTCGTTTTGTGCGTCTGCAATTTCATTGCCGAACACCAGCGCGTCTTCGAGCGCGCCTTGCATGATGCGGCGATCGCCTGCCGGGAGGTTCTCCCAGAAGCGCTGGTGGGTGACGACTGCGTAGCCCAGGTAGCCATGGGTCGTCAGGCTCAAGTCGCTCTGTACCGCTTGCATGCCCTGGGTCCAGAAGTTGGACACCGGGTTCTCGGTGCCGTCGACCACCCCGGTCTCCAAGGCTCGTCGGGTTTCGCTGAAGGGCAGGGTCACAGGCCATGCGCCCCAAGCGCGCATTTGCTGTGCGATCACCCGGGAGGCCTGCACCCGCATGCGCAGACCGACAAAGTCGCGGGGCTCCAGCAAAGGCCGGTTCGCACTCATGTGCTTGAAGCCGTTGTCAAAAAACCCCAAGCCGGATAGCCGCTGTCGCTGCAAGCTGTCCAGCAAGGTCTTGCCCACTTTGCCACGCGTGAGGCGGCGCACGGCCTCCAGGGTGTCGAACAAAAAGGGCAGGTCGAACAACTCGAACTCCGGGAAGCCGATGGGGCCGAACTTGGACAAAGAGGGAGCCACCATGTCGACCGCACCGAGCTGCAGGGCCTGCATCTCGTCATGGTCGCCATAAAGCTGGCCCTGGGGGTAAATCTGAACCCGCAAGCGCCCTTGGCTGCGCTCTTCGGTCAGGGCGCGGAAGCGTTCCAGCGCCATGCCTTTGGGGGTGTCCCGCGCTACGACATGGGACAGGCGTACCGTGATCGAAGGCGCACCCCAAACCCTGGGCGCCGTATTGGTCGCACCAATGGCTGCAGCCAGCTGCAAACAGTGGCGCCGTGTCAGCGCGGGGGAGGGGCTCGAGGGCATGGCCGCTATTATGCGAGTGCCTTTGATTTCACCTTCACCATGCCTGAGCGCAACCCGTCCGCTGCTTTGAACTTTGCTGCCTTGCGCGAAAGCGGCACAGGCACAGGGAGCCGTAGCCGCTGGCCCGGGGTGTGGCTGTCGGGTTTCCTGGCCTTGGTGGTGGGTTCTGTGATTGCGCTGGTGCTGTACCTCCAGCACTTTGAATCGGAAGAGGACACCCGGCGCAGGGCTGCGGATGCCCAGTGGCTGGAGCAGAGTGTGCAGTTTCACTTCCGCCGCCTCGAAGAGGACTTGCGGGTCGCTGCGCGCCAGTCGGCGGATGTGCAAGGGGGCTTGCTGTGGCGCGAGCCCGGTGTGTTGTTGGCCCAAGGCTGGGTGGGCGCCCCCCTGAACGCCCCGCCGGGTTTGTGGCAAGTGGATGAGTCCCGCCATCCCCTGAATGCTCAGGCGCTCGCCACTATGAATGACACCGCGCGAGGGCTGCGCCGCTCCGCCTATGGGGGCCCGATGCGGGCGGCCGATGGCGCTTTGCTTCCGGTGGTGTGGCTGGCGGTGCCGTATTTTGAGCGGGGCTATTTTGTTGGCAATTACGTGGCTGCTTTGTCACTCGACACCGCTGTTTACGGCTTGGTGCCGGAGTGGTTTGCCCGCTCGCACCAAGTGCGCCTGGTACTTGACGAGGGAGCGGTGCCGGCAGAGCCCTCTTCATTCAAGCCATTCCGTGCTGCCATGAATCTCGCGGGTACCGATGTGTACCTGGAGGTCACACCGATCCAAGGGCAACCCGCCACCGTGCCGCGTATTTTTTTGTTGGTGGCCATGGTGTTTTTAGGCGGCATGCTGGTGAGCCTGTGGGCGCTGCGGCGCGATATCCAGAAGCGCCAGCAAGTGCAGGCGCGTTTGCAGGCCGAGGTGGCTCTGCGCACCGCCATGGAGAACTCGGTCACCATTGGCCTGCGGGCGTGGGACATGGCAGGCCGGGTGCTGTATGTCAACGAGGCGTTTTGCCGCCTGGTGGGCTACCCGGCGGAGGCGCTGGTGGGCGTCTCGGCACCCATGCCGTATTGGCCCAAGGGCAATGACAGTCACATTGAGCAAGTGCACCGCGACATCCTGGCCCATGGCACGCAGATCGACGGTGTCGAGGTGCAGTTCCAGCACCGGGACGGCCATTTGTTGGATGTGTTGATCCACGAAGCCCCACTGCACACAGACACTGGTGCGCACATTGGCTGGATGAGCTCGGTCCTGGACATCAGCGAACGCAAGCGGGCGCAAGCCGTTGCCTTGCAGCAGCAGGAGCGTCTGGAGGCCACAGGCCGTCTGGTGGCCGTGGGCGAGGTGGCGTCGACCCTGGCCCATGAACTCAACCAGCCGCTCGGCGCCCTCAGCAGTTTTGCCACCGGCTTGCTGAACCGGTTGAAAGACGGACGCATCAGCCCTGATGAGACGGCGCCTGTGGTGCAACGTATCGCCGGTCTCGCGGAGCGCGCCGGCCGCATCATTCAGCGGGTCAACGCCATCGCCCGCCGGCGCGAAATTTCCTTGCAGCGGCTTGATCTGGTGCCGGTACTCCAGAGCATGGCACCCCACGCCATGCCCGAGCTCGCACCGGTGTGGGTCAAGGCGGATGAGCTGCTGATCGAACACCTGCTCAACAACCTGCTCACAAACGCCCAAGAGGCCGCCCAAGCGCACTCGGATACACCGCAAGTGCATGTGGCCTTGCTGGTGGAGGGGGAGTGGGCGCAGCTCAGCGTGTCGGACAACGGGCCGGGGGTGCCCGATGAAAACCAGGCGCACATTTTTGATGCGTTTTACAGCAGCAAAGAAGGCGGCATGGGCATGGGCTTGCCGATTTGCCGCTCGATCGTCGAGGCCCACCACGGGCGCATCGTGGTAGACCGTGCACCGGAGCTAGGGGGCGCACGGTTTACGGTCAGTTTGCCGCTGGCGGCACAATAGGCCCCCCAGAAAGGCACCTGTGAGCACTGCAGCCATTTACATCGTTGATGACGACGCCGACATGCGCGAGGGCTTGGCATGGTTGTTTGACTCACGGGGCCACAAAGCCACCACCTGGGACAGCGGCCCGCCGTTTATCGACTCGGTCAAAGCCCGCGCCGGTGTGTGGGAGCAGGCTGTGGTGCTGCTCGACATCCGGATGGTGCCCATGACCGGTCTCCAGGTGTTTGAGCAACTCAAAGCATTGGCCTGCCCCTGGCCCGTGTTGTTTTTGACGGGCAATGGCGATGTGGGCACGGCAGTAGCCGCTGTGAAAAACGGGGCCTGGGACTTTCTGGAAAAACCGTTTCAAGACAATGTGCTGGTCGACCGTGTCGAGCAGGCTCTGGCCGCCGCAGCGGCACACGGCAACGCCAATCAAGAGGCGCACCGCCTGCGCTATGCACTGGCTTCGCTGAGCCCCCGTGAGCGCGAGGTGCTGGACCAGCTCATCCTGGGGCACTACAACAAGAACATTGCCGATCATTTGGGCATCACTCCGCGCACGGTGGAGTTTCACCGCGCCAACATCTTCGAAAAAATGGGGGTGAGTTCGGCCATCGAGCTGGCCCACAAGCTTGGCCGTCTGCAGCCCATAGGCGCTCCCCCGGACAAGGTTTGAAACACAGGCCCCGTACAAACCCCGTAATAGGTTTGGCACGGAACTGGCTAGGATGGGTCTATAACTTGACCGTTTGGTTAACTTGTGACGGTTGAATCGGCGGCTGTGCCCATCCTTGGTGCAGCCATGACTCCTGCTACTGTGTGCCAATGAACCATTCCGAAGCATCAGGCCCCCGGGCCACCTCCCATACCGCGGCGCCCATCGCTGCCCGCACCGCGGTGGCTGTCCGCAATGCCAGCGTCATCTACCAGACGGCGGATACACCGGTTCACGCGCTGTCCAACATCGATCTGGATATACGCGCCGGCGAGTTTGTCTCCCTGATCGGCCCGTCCGGTTGTGGCAAAACCACGCTGATGCGGGTGATCGCAGACCTCGAGCACATCAGCTCCGGCGAGGTGCTCGTCAATGGTGTGAGCCCGCATGACGCCCGGCTGGCCCGTGCCTACGGTTATGTGTTCCAGGCACCCGCGCTGTTCCCTTGGCGCAATGTGTTGGCCAACGTGACTCTGCCGCTTCAAATCCAAGGCAAAGGCAGGGCCGAGGCCAAAGCCATTGCCCTCGAGCACTTGGAGCGCGTGGGTCTCAAAGGCTTTGAGGGCAAATACCCGTGGCAGCTATCCGGTGGGATGCAGCAGCGCGTGTCGATTGCGCGGGCGCTGTCCTTCGAGCCCAAGATTTTGATGATGGACGAGCCCTTTGGTGCGCTGGACGAGATCACCCGCGACCGGCTCAACGAACAGTTGCAGCAGCTCTGGCAGCGCGAGCGGCGCACCGTGGTGTTTGTGACCCACAGCATCTCGGAAGCGGTCTATCTGTCCACCAAAATTGTGGTGATGTCTCCGCGCCCCGGGCGCATCGTCAAGGTGATTGACTCCCCCTTGCCCGATGAGCGCCACCTGGGCTTGCGGGATACGCCGGCTTTTATGGAGCTGGCCCACGAAGTGCGCGAGGCCTTAGCCGATGGCCACCACTGAGCCCACGCCCCCACGCTCCGCCGCTGCGCGGGTCGCTGCCCCCCAAGGGGGCGAATTTCCCTTGGGGCGGCCCGGCGGGAAATTGCAGTCCCTTCGGCTGGCGTTTGCCAAACTCGTGCACGACTGGCTACCGGTCGTGGTGGTGCTGCTGGCCGTGGTGCTGGCCTGGTACGGCGCGGCCTGGGGCATGAACGCGCAAGGCGCCATCGAGCGTGTGCTGGACGAAGAGGCCGGCTACACCCAGATGGAGTTGTTTGAGGCGACCATGACCATGGAGCGCCCGCTCGTGCCCGCGCCCCACCAGGTGGCCGTCGACTTCTATGAGAGCCTTACCGAATGGCCCATCGACTCGCCCCGCAACCTGATCTATCACGTCATCGTCACCGGCCAGTCGACCTTGCTGGGCTTTGCCATGGGCACGGCTTTGGGCTTGCTGCTGTCGGTGCTCATCGTGCACAGCCGTACGCTGGACAAAGCCTTGCTGCCGTGGATCGTGGCCTCGCAAACCGTGCCGGTGCTGGCGATTGCGCCTATTGTGCTGGTGGTGCTGGGTAGCCTCGGTTTTGCAGGCACTGCGCCTAAAGCATTCATTGCGATGTACCTGTGCTTTTTCCCGGTCACGGTGGCCATGGTGCAGGGGCTGCGCTCACCGCAAAAAATAGAAACCGAGATGATGTACACCTACGCCGCCTCGCGCTGGCAATCACTGTGGTTGCTGCGTTTGCCAGCGGCTCTGCCCTTCTTGTTTCCCGCACTGCGGGTGGGCGTGGCGGCGGGTCTGGTCGGCGCCATGGTGGCGGAGTTGCCCACCGGTGCGCAGGCCGGCTTGGGTGCCCGCTTGCTCACAGGCTCGTATTACGGCCAGACCACGCAAATCTGGTCGGCGTTGGTGATGTCCGCCCTGTTGGGTCTAGCGCTCACCGGTATCGTGGCTGGTGTGGAGCGTTTGGTGTTGCGCAGCCGGGGGGCGAAATGAGCGATACAGCCGCAATCGAAACCGTTGCTACCGGCGTTGCCCCATGGTTCTGGCCCGGCATCGTGCTGTTGGCCCTGGTGGCGGGTTACAGCGTCTACCGCATGGCAGCCATCCAGGGTCGCAGCTGGGTGGGCATGGCCACCGCGGCCCTGTTTGGTGCTTGGGTGGTGCTGTTCTGGGAGATTTTGGTGCGCGCGCTGGATGTACCTCGCGTGTTGCTGCCCGCACCTAGCCTGGTGATGGGTGCCCTGTGGGACCACGCGCCCAAACTCTGGGGCGACTTTGTGCAAACCGTGGGCAAGGCGGTGCTCATCGGTTGGGCGCTCGGCTGCGGATTGGGCTTTTGTGTGGCGGTGGCGATTGACCGCATGCCGTTTTTGCAGCGCGGCCTGCTGCCGGTGGCCTCGCTCACCAGCGCCATTCCGCTCGTGGGTGTGGCGCCCATTGCGGTGATGTGGTTCGGGTTTGACTGGCCCTCCAAAGCGGCGGTGGTGGTGCTCATGACCTTCTTCCCCATGCTGGTGTCCACCCTGGCGGGCTTGCAGGCCGCCGGCAAGCTGGAGCGCGAGCTGATGTACAGCTACGCCGCCAGCTACCCACGCACTTTGCTCGCGCTGCGCTTGCCGGCCGCGCTGCCTTTCATTTTTGGCGCGCTCAAGGTGAATGCCACCTTGGCGCTTATCGGCGCCATCGTGGCGGAGTTTTTTGGTTCGCCCACGGCGGGCCTGGGTTTTCGCATCAGCACTGAGGCCGCGCGCATGAACATGCCGCTGGTCTGGGGCGCGATTGTGGTGGCGGCGGTAACCGGATCGGTGGCCTACGCCTTGCTAGTTGCATTGGAGCGCCGGGCGGCGTTCTGGCATCCCTCGGTGCGCGAAGGGTGAGCCCGCGCTTGGTCTGTGTTGCGATTTTTCATTAACCCGTAGAAGGAGCTTTCCATGATGTGTTCTTCCCAATGTGCCAAGAGCCTGCTGGCTCTGGCGCTGGCTGCTGCAGGCTTTGCCGCCCACGCTGCCGACAAGGTGACTGTGCAGCTCAAGTGGGTGCCCCAGGCCCAGTTTGCCGGCTACTACATGGCTGCGGCCAAGGGCTTCTACAAAGACGCCGGCCTGGACGTGACCATCAAACCCGGTGGCCCGGACATCGCCCCCACCCAGGTGATTGCCGGCAAACAAGCCGACATCGTGGTTGACTGGATGCCCTCTGCCTTGGCCGCGCGTGAAGCCGGTGTGCCTTTGGTGAACGTGGCCCAGGTGTTCAACCAGTCCGGCCTGATGCTGACCTGCAAAAAGGCCAGCGGTGTAGCGAGCCCCAAAGACTTCAAGGGCAAGACCCTGGGCGTCTGGTACGGCGGCAACGAATACCCCTTCCTCAACTGGATGGGTAAGCTCGGCCTGAAGACCGACTCCGACATCAAGATCCTGAAGCAAGGCTTCAACGTCGACCCGCTGCTGCAAAACCAGGCCGCCTGTATCTCCACCATGATTTACAACGAGTACTGGCAAGTGGTGGACGCAGGTGTGAAGGAGAAAGATCTGGTCACTTTCTTCTATGAAAAAGAAGGCGTCGCCACCCTGGAAGACGGCTTGTACGTGCTCGAAGGCAACCTGAAAGACCCCGCCTTCGTGGCCAAGATGGGCAAGTTCCTCAAAGCCACACTCAAGGGCTGGGACGCTGCAGTCAAAGACCCTGAAGGTGCTGCCAAAGCCGTGGTGGCTGCAGACACCTCTGGCAGCGCCAGCGTGAAGGTGCAGAAGCGCCAGATGGAAAACGTAGCCAAGCTGATCACTAATGCCGGTACCAAGAAGATTGGTTACCTCGAGCCTGCCGCTTACGAGCGCACCGTCAAGGTGTTGCTGGCCGGTGGCAGCGACCCGGTGATCAAGAAAGACCCGGGCAAGGCTGCGTATTCGCACGCCATCTACGAAGCTGCCCAGAAGTGATGACGTTTCGCCGCCGGGCCGCCCCAAGGCGTAACGCGCCCCCTCGGGGGGCAGCGACCCGCGCAGCGGCGGAGCGTGGGGGCGTTTATAGTTCGGCGACATGAACCACGTTGCCGAAGCTCCCAAGGGCCTCATTCGCCGGGCGAATGAGGCCCTTATTTTGTCTGCCGCCGAAAAAGTGTTCGCCCGCGCCGGTTTTGGTGGCGCCACCATGGCCGCGATTGCCGAGGCCAGTGGCCTGCCCAAGGCCAACCTGCACTACTACTTCGGCAGCAAAGAAGTGCTGTACCGCGCCGTACTGGCTCAAATTTTGAGCGACTGGCTGGTGCCCACCCATGGCATCACCGTCGATGCCGACCCGCGCACCGCGCTGGAGCAATACATACGCGCCAAGATGGAGCTCTCCGCACAACGGCCTGATGGCTCCAAAGTGTGGGCCAATGAACTGTTGCACGGCGCGCCCGTGGTCAAAGAGCTGCTGGCTACCGACCTGCGCCAACTCACCCTGGAAAAAGCCGCGGTAGTGCAAGCATGGGTGGACGCCGGGCGCATCGCCCCGGTGGACGGCATGCACCTTTTCTTCACCATCTGGGCCGCCACCCAGACCTATGCCGACTTTGATGTGCAGGTCTGCGCGGTGATGGACCAGGAGGCGCTGGGTGAGAAAGACTTTGAGCGCGCGACCCAGCATCTGGTGTCGTTTATCTTGCGGGGCTGCGGTTTATAAGACAAATCGATTGCTAGCGCTCGTGGAATATGCGCAAGCAGCTCCTGTTTTCATAGCAAGTAGCGCCCTCAGGTAACAGTAGCTTCACCGCGGAGCCTGGACCAAAAGGCTTCTACTTCCGGGCGTTTTGCGTCGCACTGCTGGCACACAAGCAAGGTGGGCTTTTAGGCTAAGCACTTATTTGGCGTACCAACCTTGCTTCTTTTCCGCCCAGACAAAACCTATTCCCAATAAAGTTTTTACACATAAAGTTAATTTTCCAAATGGCACGCCATCGGGGTTAAATACCCACAGACCACCTCCTGATGTTCTGCGGTCGTCTACGACAAGGTCATATGTTTCCACATACCGTTCCAACGCTCCAACGTCGTAAGTGCCGTCAACTCGCC
This sequence comes from Rhodoferax sp. UBA4409, assembly GCA_002390825.1. Taxonomy (GTDB): domain Bacteria; phylum Pseudomonadota; class Gammaproteobacteria; order Burkholderiales; family Burkholderiaceae_C; genus Allorhodoferax. The sequence continues at coordinate 6,476 of DGQR01000058.1, read as the reverse complement.
TAATTCCCTTACCGGTTACCGTTGGGGTTATCGAATTTTGTGAAGTATCAGGATTGACAAGTTGCGGTGACTCGGCGGCAAACAAAACCTGCGTTGCTGCCTGTGCAGTAGCAATTGCAGTCTCGATTTCTATACCAACATCATCGACTTGTTGTCCCGAATTCGCGTCAACTTGTGCGCGTGGAATCCAAGTTCGCTGCTCCACCAATGACGGTATTTTCTCCAGGGTCCCCAAGGGCTCAATACCCATGGCGGTCAATCGTTGAAGCAGTTCCTCCAACACCTCATCCCGGTGCATCGACCACGTGGACGCGAAGCACCGCCAGAACGTCCAGCCTGCCCGTTCAAGCACCCGTTGACGGCCCATATCGGCAGCCCATCTGTCAGGACCGTGGAACTCGTCGCCATCGCACTCAATGGCAAGCCTGGCATCCCGCTCGCCTTCGACCACCATGTCAATACGGAATGAGCCTGCCTTCACTTGAGGGATGACCCGGTAGCCCTTGTTAATCAGCGCGGAGTAGACCTGCTTCTCAAACTCAGACTCGCAAAGTTCAATTAGGTTCTTGTTTTCCTCGTAAGTGCCTTCTGATGGGCTACTGAAATGCTCCAGCAATCCTGCTCTCACGTCCAAGTGAGACAGGTCAGTCAATTTCACAGACCGAACCAGGTACATGCGGTCACGTGCCCGGCTGCCGGCCACGTTAAAACGCTGCTCCGCAGAATTGCCCGAAATCGCCTTGGCATTCTTTGGGTCCACGACCATTGACAGGAACATGATGTCTCGTTCGCTACCCTGAAAAACCCGAGCGTCACCACATTCGAACTTACGCCGCATTAGCTCGGCGGCATCGCAGCGAGAGCGGACCAGCGTGTCAATATATTTGGCCTGGTCAGGCCCCAAGAGCGACACAACGCCCAGAGTTCTGTTGGCAAATTGATTGTTCTGAAGAATGGCCGTGATTTCATCCGCTATGGCCTCCGCCTCTGGCCGATTGATGTCTTTTTTGTCGCGATAGCCAGACGGTACGTAGATGTCTACGAGCGGAGGGTCTATGCGCTCAGATTCCTTGGGAATCCGCAGCGGCTGCATGAAACCGTCATAGAACCGATTGCTGTACGCAATGATTGCTGGAACGCAGCGGAAGTGCTCCCGCAGCATGACCTTTTGGGCGGCAAAAACTGTGGATGCAATGTCGTAAAGCGACATTCCTGGTGTGAGTACGTCTTTGTGCGGCTGGTCCGTCAAGAATCGCTCTTTGAGGGACTGAACGTGGGTGGCGGCAATAAAGCTTCCGTCAGGAGAAACCTGCTTGTCATCACCAACCACCAAAATTTTCTTACCGCGCAACACCGCAGGCAACGCCCACAGGTCGGACTGACTGGCTTCATCCACCACAACCAAATCAAAGCTGCCCAATATCGCAGGCAGGGTTTCAGACACTTTGTTTTGACTCATGATCCAGCACGGAACGGCACCTTGGGCGTCCTCCATGGCGCGCTGTGCATTGCGCCGATACATCGAGGCATTCGGCCCGGTACCCTTGCCAATGCGCTGGATCGCGGTCTTGTAGGCCTCCAGCGCGGACAGAACTTTGGGCGAAGCCCCCGTCTTTGTCATTAGCCAAGCGGACTTCGACACCATGCTTTCGTAAAGCTTGGCAAGACCAGCCTCGAGGTCCCGGCGGCGGATTGCCAGCGCAAGCAACTCCTCCCGAGCTTCAATCTTGTCCAGGTGCGACTTGACCCGAGCCCAGTTCCAAGCTTCACGCCAATTGATTGGCAAAACGGAGTCTTCGCCTGAAGAACCGATTGGGGAATGGGTTACTCGCACAGCCAATTTTTCAGCGCCTGCGACCTCAAAAGCCCCCGACAACTTGATGACGGTCTGGATGTCGGGCACAAGGGCCTCAATTCGGCGCACCTCGCTGAGCAGTTCCGCATAGCGAGCCACCACCCGCTCTGCGGGGAGCTGCTTGTTGCCAAGGGTCTGTTCAGCAAAGCTCCGAAGCTCATCTGAGACCTTACCGGATGTGCCGGCCAATTTTTCCTGTAAGGTGGCTAGCTGCGTCGCTGCTCTGGCCAAGTTCGCGCGCGTCAAGTGCGCCCGCAAGTGCTCTCTTACCTTCAGGATTTCAGCCGAAGTTCCATGTAGCTGCGTTGTTGGCACCTTGGTAAATACACACTCTGCCAATAAAGGGAGATGTGCGTCATGGTTGGTGGCTAGCAAATGCGCTTTGCGGGCGGCCACCGTCGTGAGCTCAATACCGCGAAGTGCCTGAACGCCACCGCTCACCTTTGGAATTGACAACAAATCGGCAAACTGGTTCCACCGGGTGCTGAAGGAAAGGACCCTGTCATGCAGCTTGGCGTAGTCCAGTACATGCTGCCAGTCCCCAGTATTCGCAGGCGCCAGTCCAGCAACCTTGACCTCTTGGACCAGGGCCTTAATGTCTCCTGCACCAAACGACATCAACCCAAAAGGCTTGCCGGTCTCACTTGCACGAGACAGCGCCTCTCTGAACTTGGGGACGCCAATGGCAGCCTCAGCAACTTCGACTGGCCGGATGAGAAAGTCCGCACGGGCCTTTATCAAGACCTCAATTTCGTCGAAAAGGGCTTCCAGAGCGTTACGCTCACTAACGAAATCGCTTTGCCGGCATTTTTTGCGCAACTCGAATGTCCAAAGCTCACTTGTTTGTTCGAGTTCCTTGGCAAGGGCCGCCGCGGCTTCGACTGCCGTCAACAACTTACGGGCGTCCGCCAGCACTTCCGGGGTCGTTGCCCGCAATGAAAGCAGACCGCCTTTAGCTTCGGCTTCTTCAATATCGCGAATGCTAACAAGAACGTTGTGGAGCGTCTCGATTTCAGCGGCTGGCAACAGCGCGCTGCTAGAAGGAACCTTGGCACTCACGTAAGGCAAATCTGGCCCTAAGCGTCGTCGTGCTTCCCGTGCCTGTGCAACCTCAGAAGCTGTTACTGGCGGCGCATGCTCCGCGCTCAGAGAGAGAGCGTCATCAAACCACGCATGGAGTGAATTGCCGTGTATCACCAGCTCTGCCATCTTCTGAGCGCGCATGGTCACGCCGTCCACCTCAACATCGGACAGTTGGGACATTGCGATGTCATTCACTCGCTTGTCAATGGTGGCCAGTTCGGAATGGGCTCGGTCGATAGCGCTCAACAGGCGAACGATTTCCGTGCGCGACACCTCTGGGTTCAGCTGCGCGACGTTGTGGATGATTGTCTCAATCGCCGACTGAAACTGGCGCATCCCTTCCCGGTCGCCGGAAATAAGCGCTACGGTCAAAGGGCGTACTTCAGCTGGAATCTTTGATTGCAGCACTTCCAGCGCCTGCTCACCCTTTGAAGTGACAAGCACCTTTCGGCCGGTTGCCAGATAGTGGCAAACAATGTTGGCGATGGTGTGGGTCTTACCTGTGCCAGGAGGGCCTTGGACCGTGATTCCGTCAGAGCGCTCCAACTGCTCGACGATGGTGACTTGTTCGTGGTTGTACGGAAGGGGGAAATACAGTTCTTGCGGTGCAGCACCACCATTGCCTGTGCTTCCAGTGCCAGACAAGCCTCGAAATGCTATTGGCGCAAAGTTGATTGCCTGGTCGAGGGGCGGTGTCACAAGCGACAGGCATCCAGCCGGAATAGCGGCCCCACCCGTGATGTTTCTTTTTAACCGCTCAATGTCTTCTAGCAGGTAGTTGTTGGAACGTGGTCGGGACAAAATTACCCAGGCATCCGTGACGATCAAGTCCTCAGTCGCCGGAATAGGCCGCTCTTGCCCAGAAAGAAATTGCCCCCGCTTGTGCAGATTGCCAGCTGTCAGACGGAGCAGGTGCTCAAAACTAGCAATGTCGAATGGCGTGATTTGCTTGTCTGGGTCCTTAGTAAGCGCGTCCTTGCAGGCTCTTTCGACTTCCGGAGCGCTCAGCACGTGACAAGCCGAAAACGCATCAAACTCGAGTCGAGGGTCTATCGCCCTTGGGCTAAGGGTAATCGCCATCGTGTGGTCTTCGATGGATAGTTCCATAGCTTGAGTAATGAGCGGGTACTGGTAATCGACAGTACTCGGGCCTGTCCGCCCTTCGACTGCAATCTTCCAGGATGTAAGCCCCATGCCCCAGACCAACTCATGGGGCTTGGCCGTCTCTTCGGCTTCCATCTGGTGCTTGAGGGAAAACAGCTCCCCATATAGACCAATGGTGACTCGCCTAGGCGCTTCCCCTTCCGTCCATGCTTTCCAAAGGGGCTTGTACTGAGACAACGTTTCGGCGACCAATTTGCGGCGTTCAGTGGCCAAGCGTTCCGCTTCTGGCTTTGTCAGCTTTCCCGAGTCAGTCGCAATGCTATGGCTCAGCACCGTCTCGTTGATGGTGGGCTCTGGTCCACTGGGATTGGTTGAAATTGTGAAGAACCGCTGAATTTCTTTCTGTTGGATTTGTGGCGGCGGAATCTCCGCCAATCGCTCTACCCGCATCCAGATGTGGTCACCTTCGACCTTCTTGTCGAAGTCCACACCTGGCAGGCCCTGCAGGTTTGGCTTGTACTGGACAAATTCTTTGCTGCCAGTGAGTTTGAAAACGTTGGGATCAATGTCTTTAGACTGTTCTACAACGTAGTCCAACAAGTTGACCAGCAGATTAGTTGGGTTATTCATTAAAAATGCCCATTAATGATTGCATGATGACTAGATGTGATTTTAGTTAAATCGTTTCCGACTAATTCACATTCAAAGGAAGCTACTAAAAGCGCATTTTTCTCTGAAAGTTATTCTATGTCGATTCAGTCGATATTAATAACGTTTTGGATTGAGGAGTCGGCAGAGTCAAATATTTCAAAAGACGTATTTATGTTTGCAATCAAAAATCAGCACTCTGCCGATTTCGTGTGATTGCGTACTGGCTTTTGATAATTCTGTCTACATGTGATTGACGCATAACGGGATCGACTTTATCCCACCAGATGTATTCTGATATTTCTTTCGTGTTTTTTATTATTTCTGCGGATTTTGTCAAAAATGTCTCTGCTACAAGATGACGATTGTGACTGGATGAAAAGTCCAAATCGATGCGACGAAGTATGCTAGACATGACTATTCCAAGCTCTTCATATATTTCGCGTGCAGCTGCCGCTAGTACCGGTTCACATTTATTTAGCCCCCCGCCAGGTAAGGAGAATAGCTTTGTATTTTTATCGCGAACCAGAAGCGTGTGACCATCTTCGTTGTTCGCCAGTATCGTGGCTCTCATTCGCAAGGCTTTTAAGCTCCCTGCTTGATAAAGTGAAAAGTTGTGCGGCCCAATTAGAGTTCCATTGATGTCTCCTCTTAATTGAGCAGTATTCTTAGGCCAAATTTCTGGATTGATCTCCAACCAAGCATTACTTTCATTGGAGATAAAATGATTTTTTAATCCGACCTGCTTTAATTTATTAATGACTCCGCATGTTTGCAGGGGGTTATTAAAATTGTAGCAAGCGATTTTTCCATCATGCCAGTTTGGCGCCAGTGGTGAATCCATTAGCTTGAGTAAGCTGTAGTCAAAAAATTTAACCAATGCATCTAGTTTGATGATTATGGATTTTGATTCAATTAAGATTGCCATGAGATATATTTGCAATATTTTCTATTTTGAAATGGCTAACCACACTATATTTACAGTTTCATCATGACTGATTTCATCTGGTACAACTGCATCAAAACTACTAACCGAATACTGTGATAGTGAGTCAATATGCAGCGAGGCGTTCGATGCATTTTTCCCTCCTGTATAGGTTATGGTTTTCACTGATGAAAGTTGTAATCCTGTTGCTTCGGCAAAGTCAGTGGCAGATTCTTTTGCTTTGGCGGCTGCAGCAATTCGAGCCTCACGCTTTAAAGGCTCCATGTTACGAATAACGAATGATATTTCCATGTCTGCATTGCTATCGCTCTTGGCTAATTCTTGAACGATTGAGCCTAAGAGTTGTGTGTTCAACGGAATGGTGACAATCAGTTTTTGACTCGCTCTGTACCCTTGGAATTTGCGTTTTTGACTGTCATATTGGTCGCTCCATAATTCCGTGATGGCATAAGACTTTGTGAAAACGGATTCCTCAGTGCCCGCACGCGCTACACCGTCAATAATGTTTTTGACGCGCACATTCAGAACAGATAAGCACTCTGTGTAATCGACGTTCTCGGAAATAGCAGACAAATCAATTTGTATTCCATCGGGAAACGACGTGACCGTACCGCGACCTGTGATGTTAATTTCTGCTGTTTGTTGCATATGTTTTCCAGTTGGTTTCAGTGAGTTTCAAAAGCTGTGGATGTCAACCACTTGGTAGCGGCTTCTAAGTTTGGAAGCGCTGGGGCTTGATTGCGTGTTTCAGTGTCACTTACCAAGCCCCCGGCTACATACAGGCCGCCTTCAAATAAGTCCCATCCATGTTTTTTTACAACTGCCGGTGCATGGACGTCG
>DGQR01000108.1 GCA_002390825.1 Rhodoferax sp. UBA4409 | reverse complement strand
AGCAGGGCCTTTTTCTTGCCGCGACCCACGGGGTGGATCACCTGGGTGATGCGCTGCACCGTGGTATTGCGCGGTGTGACTTGCACGCTTTGCGGGTTTTTGAGCAGGCCGTTGGCCAGCTCGCGGATTTCGTCGCTAAAGGTCGCAGAGAACAGCAGGCTTTGCTTTTCTTTAGGCACCAAAGCCAGCACTTTTTTCACGTCATGGATGAAGCCCATGTCCAACATGCGGTCGGCTTCGTCCAGCACCAGCATTTGCACCTGGCCGAGGTCCAGCATCCCTTGTTGGGCCAAGTCCAGCAGACGGCCGGGGGTGGCTACCAGGATGTCCACGCCTTTTTTGACCTTGGAGATTTGCGGGTTCATGCCGACGCCGCCGAACACGACGGTGGAGCTGAGTTGCAGGTACTTGCCGTACTGACGCACGGACTCTTCCACTTGGGCTGCGAGTTCGCGGGTAGGGGTCAGTACCAGGGCGCGGATGCCGGTGCCGCCGAATTTGTTTTCCGCGCTGCGGCTCATCGAGAGGCGGTGCAGCAGGGGCAGGGTGAAGGCGGCGGTCTTGCCGGTACCGGTCTGGGCGCCACCCAGCAGGTCGTGGCCTTCGAGCACCAGGGGAATAGCCTGCGCTTGAATGGCGGTGGGCGTTTCGTAACCTTGCTCGCGCACGGCCTTCACGATGGCAGGTGCCAGCTTCAATTCTTCAAAGTTCATTGGATAGATGCGTCCGTCCGGGACGCTTGGGAATCAGCCGTTCTGCGGACACTCGGTGCGCAGTCAGTCAAAGGCAGATGGATTCAAAAGTGGGATGCCCTGTCACGTAGCGATCCCCAGCAAGGTGCTGATATTGCAGGCAACTGAATAGCTGCAATGGCCCGTATTGTCGCACGGCTTGGCGTGGTGTCGGTTTGTTGACACGGAAACAGGCGCACGGTGTAGGCGCGGGTAACAATCTGTCAATACACTGGCGAAGCCCATTCGCGGCGTTGAGAATACGGTCACCATGAAGAAATACTTGTTGCGGCGCCTGGGAGTTGCCCACGAAATCGGCAACACCAAACCCACGCTGTCTGCTTGTATCGATGCAGTGCTGGAGCAGTGCGACCCGCTGCTGGACGATGTGCTCGAAGGCCTGAAGTCCATGCTCAAAGTGGGCGGGGGCAAAACCCTGCATGCCAAGCTGCATCCCGTCCGGCGGGTTACCGTCGAGCGACTTTTGGCCCGTTCTGCGGAGTTGAAAGCGGTGTTTCGTGTGGAGTTGCGCAGCGCGGTGTACGGGGGCGGCTCTTTCCGCAAGCCCAACATCAGCCCTGTGCGATTTGACGATTTCCAGTTTCTGGAAGAAGAGCAGATTGATGCCAACATTGAGTTGGCGGTCAATGAGCAGGAAGTCACCCGGTCTGTGGAGGCGGTTCTGCCGAATCTGAACGCCTTGATCAGCAATTTGATGGGCTGGTCCAGCGTGCAGGCCCATTTGAATCCGCTTAAACCGGAAGCTTTCGTCCACGCCTTGCGCGAGGCGTTTGTCCAAGTGGTGCCCGAGGATGAGGCGCGCTTGTCTGTGATGGCGCCTGCTGCCGGTTTGTTGGGTAGCGCACTGGACCAGATGTACCGCGAGTTGATCGAGTGGCTGAAGTCCCAGGGCGTAGAGCCGGTGCCGATGTATGGCCCTACGACCCATCCTTTCGGCCTGACTTCCATCGCCCCGGCGTCCTCTGTGTCACGCAGCTTGCTCACGCTGGACAAATTGCGTCGTTTGCTCTCTGGTGAGCTCGATCCGCGGCCTGCAGCTGCAGGAAATGCAGATTTCACCCACACCGTACCCGCGTCTTTCTTGGCCCTGGAGGATATGAAGCTGGTCGAGCCGATGCTCAAGCGCCTCTCTGAGCGCGCAGTCGTGGCCGATGCGGGCGCCGGGCAGCTACGGCCTCGCGCCAGGGCGTCAGCGCGGGAGGCGCTGCAAGGCAAGGCCTTGGGCGAGGAGTTGGGTCAGGAAGTCGTGCGCCTGATGCTGGAAAATTTGATGCAAGACCGCCGCCTGTTGCCCGGTGTGCGGCAATTGGTGCTGAGTATGGAGCCCTTGCTGCAGCGGATGTCTCAGCAAGACTCCCGCTTTTTTGCAGACCGCAAGCACCCTGCGCGCGTTTTTCTGGACCGCATGACGCACCGGAGTCTGGCGTTCCAGAGCGAAGAGGCTCCGGGCTACGCGCGTTTCCGGCACAACATGGAAAACGCCATCTCCGCGCTTTTGGGGAGCGAGGGAAGTGCCGCCACTTTTGAGCGAGTGTTGCAAAAGTTGGACGAAGCGTGGGGGCAGGAAGACCATCTACACAAGCAGGCTGCCGCCGAGGCTGCGCGTGGCCTCATGCACGTAGAGCAGCGGAACATGTTGGCCCAGCGCCTGGCCCAGGAGTTTGTGCAGCGCATGACCTTTAAAAATGCACCGGACATCGTGGTGGCATTTTTGCGAGGCCCGTGGGCACAGGTGGTGGCCGAGGACCAGTTGCGGAGCGCCGGTGGTTCGGACGATGCAGAAGGCTATCTCGCACTGGTGGATGACCTGATTTGGAGTGTGCAGCCCCGCTTGGTACGTAAAAACAGGGCGCGTCTGGTCGAACTGGTGCCGCAGATGCTGGTGAAGATCCGGCAAGGGCTGGCTTTGGTGGATCACCCCGAAGACCGGATCCCGCCGTTTTTTGATGCCCTGATCGATATCCATGAGCAGGCCTTTGACAACGCCAAATACGTGTCCCACCGGGATGCACAGAACGCATCGCCCGCGGGAGGCCCACAAGTTATTACCGGCCTAGAGACGCCAGAAGACGATCCTTGGCTCGCCGAGATGGAGGCTCAAGACTCCGGCTTTTTCAACGGTCAGCAGGTGTCCCGCAAAGGCACTGCAGAGCCATCCGAAGTGGCAGACCAAGCGCTACACGATGCCTGGAGTGCAGAGAGCCTGCGCACCGGGTCTTGGGTCGATATGGCCTTGGGTAGCGAATGGGTGCGTGCCCAGCTGTCGTGGGCGAGCCCGCACCGGACCCTGTTCATGTTTTTGTCGGCCAGCGGCATGACGCATTCCATGTCGCGCAGCACCATGGACCGCTTGCGGGGGCTGGGCTTGATCCGGCTGGTGTCTGATGGCCATGTCATGGACAACGCCCTCGATGCCGTGGCCCGCGAGGCCCTGCGAAACGATGTAAAAAACGCGTTTGAAACCCCTTCAGACCGCAACCCTTGATCGCTTGGTTGCCGCGCAGTCGATAATATGGCTTTACCGCTGAATAACCAGAATCGCAATGGCCCAATACGTTTTCTCCATGAACCGCGTCGGCAAGATCGTGCCCCCCAAGCGGCACATTCTTAAAGACATCTCCCTTTCCTTCTTCCCCGGTGCCAAGATCGGTGTCTTGGGTACCAACGGTTCCGGCAAATCCACCCTGCTCAAGATCATGGCCGGTGTGGACAAGGAAATTGAGGGCGAAGCCATTCCCATGGCCGGCCTGAACATCGGTTACCTGCCCCAGGAACCCCAACTCGACCCGACCCACACCGTGCGTGAAGCCGTGGAAAGCGGTATGGGCAAAGTGTTCACTGCCAAGGCCCGCTTGGAAGAGGTGTACACCGCCTACGGCGCTGAAGACGCCGACTTTGACGCCCTGGCTGCTGAGCAGGCTGAACTGGAAGCCATCATCGCCACCGCCGGCACGGATTCCGAGCACCAACTCGAAATTGCCGCCGACGCCCTGCGCCTGCCCCCATGGGATGCCAACATCGGCGTGCTGTCCGGTGGTGAGAAGCGCCGCGTGGCCTTGTGCCGTTTGCTGCTCTCCAAGCCCGACATGTTGTTGCTTGATGAGCCGACCAACCACTTGGACGCTGAATCGGTGGACTGGCTGGAGCAATTCCTGCAGCGCTACTCCGGCACCGTGGTGGCTATCACCCACGATCGCTACTTCCTGGACAACGCTGCTGAGTGGATTCTGGAACTGGACCGTGGCTCCGGTATCCCGTACAAGGGCAACTACTCTGACTGGCTGACCCAGAAGGGCGCCCGCCTGGAAGCCGAACAAAAGGGCGAAGAAGCCCGTGCCAAGGCCTTGAAGAAGGAATTGGAATGGTCCCGCCAGAACCCCAAGGCTCGCCAGGCCAAGAGCAAGGCCCGTCTGGCCCGTTTTGAAGAATTGAGCGACTTCGAATACCAGAAGCGCAACGAAACCAACGAAATCTTTATCCCGGTGGCAGACCGCCTGGGTAGCCAGGTGATCGAGTTCAAGGGCGTGAGCAAGTCCTTTGGCGACCGCGTGTTGATCGACAACCTGAGCTTCAACATCCCTGCCGGTGCGATTGTCGGCATCATCGGCCCGAACGGTGCCGGTAAATCGACCTTGTTCAAGCTGATCGCCGGTCGCGAGAAGCCAGATTCGGGTGAAGTCGTCATTGGTTCCACCGTCAAGATGGCGTTTGTGGACCAGCACCGCGATGCGTTGTCGGATGAAAAAACTGTCTGGGAAGACGTGTCCGGTGGACTCGACATCCTGAACGTGGGCAAGTTCCAGATGGCCAGCCGCGCCTATTGCGGTCGCTTCAACTTCAACGGTGGCGACCAGCAGAAGAAGGTGGGCATGCTCTCCGGTGGTGAGCGCGGACGCCTTCACTTGGCAAAGACACTGATCGCAGGCGGCAACGTGTTGATGCTGGATGAGCCGTCCAACGACTTGGATGTGGAAACCTTGCGCGCTTTGGAAGACGCGTTACTGGAATTCGCCGGCACCATGCTGGTGATTTCCCACGATCGCTGGTTCCTGGACCGTATTGCCACCCACATCCTGGCTGCCGAAGGCGACAGCCAGTGGACTTTCTTTGACGGCAACTACCAAGAGTACGAAGCCGACAAGAAGAAGCGTCTGGGCGAAGAGGGTGCCAAGCCCAAGCGCGTGCGCTACAAGGCCTTGAAGTAAGCCTCTCTGGTACTGAGAGAGTCCACGCTGCTGCATGCAAAATCGACACTCGCCCCCGCCGCCCTTGTTTCAAGCGACCGTCAAAGAAGCCGCGGCGGCCGGTCCTGCCCTGATGGCCAAACTGGTCGCTGCACTGCGCCGCGACTTGCATGGGCGCGAAGGCGCAGCGCGTGACTTCAGGGAGCGGGAGGTTCACGCGGATTCCTTGCGGCAGCTGTTTGCTCATGAGGCTATTCTGGAAAAGGGCTTCGAAGCAGCCTTGATGGAGCAGTTCACCAAGCCGGTGGATACGCCTCGCACGTCGATGCCCAGCATCGCTGATGTGCAGTTTGATCAACTGGAGCTGATGGACGAGCTTCAGGTGCAAGAGAGCGTCAACATGGCGCGGGCGCAGCAAATGGTCATGCTGGCTGCGGAGGCAAGCCTGTCTGAACTCAATGCCTTGATGTGTGCAGCTTTGGGCTTGCCTACGGTTCGCCCGGAGCGCAACCCCTTGCGCCCGGAGGCCTATATCCAAGCATTGCGCAATACCGTGGAGCGCACCCCCGCTCCTTCGTCAATGCGCTTGGACTGGCTCACCGTCATGGGAACTGCTTTAGGCAGTGAGCTTCAAGTGCTGTACCGTGACCTCGTCGTCCGGTTACGCGCGCAAGGTGTGGTGGCCGCTAGTTATGCGGTCTCGCAAAGTGCCACGCCCGGCGTGGGTGCCGCTGGCTTTAAACGTGCAGAAGGCGCTGGCTCCGCGCAGATGGAGACCACGCGCTATGGCGCACCGGGCAGTGCGGAGCGGGAGGCCTTGATAGCCCGAGAGTTGAGCCGCCCCAAGCCCGTCGTTGATCCCGGTTTGCTCACCCTGGACAGGCTGCGCCTGCTGCTGGCGGGTGAATTGGATTCTGCAGGCACGACGCACAGAGTCGCTGCATTTGCAAAACAGTTCGAGCGAGACTTTGAATCGCCGCAAGCGGGGTATCGGGCACACGAAGCCGAGCCTACCGACTTTGCGGCAACCGTTCCTGCGGCCTTTGAGGCCTTGGCAGAAATGCGGCAAGTCGATCGTGTGGTCCAGCGGCTCGAGCAGCGCCGCAGTGCCACGCCCGAAATTCGCGCGGGGGTGGACGGCGATGTGCGTGAAAAAATCCGTCGTACGGCCAATGGGGTTGCGCAGGCTTTGAGTTTGGAAGTGGTGAGCCTGATGGTGGACAACATAGCGCGCGATCCGCGTTTGTTGGAACCAGTGCAGGGCTTGGTGCGCGGGCTGGAGCCCGCTCTGATGCGTTTGGCTTTGGCCGATCCGCGCTTTTTTACCGATAAAGAGCACGCTGCCCGGATGCTGGTCCAAGAATTGACGCATCGCAGCTTGGCGTTCGCGAAGGTCGGGAGTCCCGGCTTTTTGGCGTATTTGGACGAAGCGCGGGAGGCTATCGCACCCTTGATGGACGAGCACGCGGGCCCAGAGGGTTTTGAGCGTGTTCTGAGTCATCTGCAGTCACTCTGGGACGACGAGGCTTCCAAGCAAGCCGCCTTGCGTGCGCAGGCTGTGAGGGCGTTGGAGAAAGCTGAACAGCGCAACCTGTTGGCTGAAAAGATTGCCCGGGAAATCGACGGGCACCGGGATGCCAACAAAGTGCCGGAAGTGGTCTTGCATTTTTTATGCGGCCCCTGGGCGCAAGTGGTTGCGCAAGCGCGACTCGCAGGCGGCAGTCGCTCTGCGACGGCTGACCGGTACCAGGCATTGATCGCGGCGCTGCTATGGAGCACCCACCCGGATTTGGCGCCGAAGAATATTCCCAAACTCACCAAGCTGGTTCCGCTCTTGCTGGGAACCTTGCGTGATGGGCTGGAGACCATCCAATACCCCGCCACCAAGGTGGGTGCATTTTTTGAAGCGCTGATGGGCTTGCACCAAGCGGCCTTCCGGGCGGTACACCGGGATCCCTGGACCCGCTCTAAGGAGGCGCCCGAGACACCCGCTCGCGCTGTCGCTTTGACAGTGCCTCATCGCCCGGTGGAGGATGGCGACCCTTGGGTTGCACCCTCCGAAGCCAGCGAGTCGAATCTGCTGGAGCTCGACGACGCGTCCTCTGCCAGCAGCACTGCACCAGAGTCATCGACGTCCACGGCGCAGGAAGCGGAAGTGCCCGTCGCCGGCAACGGCGCAGGCAGTTTGCCACTCGGCTCTTGGGTGGAGCTGCAGTCCAATGACGATTGGGTCCGCACGCAGCTCACCTGGGCGAGTCCGCATGGAACGCTGTTTTTGTTCACGAGCGCATCAGGCTCTACACAGTCCATGACCCGCCGCACGCATGACAAGTTAGTGGCTGCAGGTCAATTACGGGTGATATCGGCGCAGACCGTGCTGGATGCTGCGCTGGACGCGGTGGCCCAGCAGGCCATGAAAAACAGCGTGATTGCTAAGCTGTAGTTAAGCGCTGTCTCACGAGGCTGATGTTGTTGCGTAGCGCATAGAGTTCATCCGCGTAGGACAGGGGCAGGATGACTTTTTCCACCTTGGCTTCAATCGCGTTCAGCTCTTCCAACAATTTTTCTTTGTCTTCGGGGTGGGCTTCGAGTCGGCTTTCAATATCCCGGAGTTCGCCATACCAACGGAAAACGCGAGACCGCACGCGGTAGGCGTACAGCGGAGGCGCTATTTTTCCCAACGGGAGGAGCACGGCAATGATGATGCCCAGTGCCAGCCACATGCGCTCTACAAGATTGGCCAAGGTAAACGGGATGTATCGCTGCAGGCTGGGGATGCCATTTTTCAAAGTGCGCTCGGCTTCGGGTGCCAACGGAAACTCGCTGTTGGATGCGTTGGGAAACTCTCGGGTGCGCTGGAACCAGCCGGATTGCCCGTGGGTCTGTACCGTCGCCTGAGACAGCAATTGGCGCAAGCCCGGGTGCAGGCTCTCACGCACCAACATGCTGGTGGTCGTGGCGATCAGGTGTACATCTTGCGCTGGAATGTTGCGCGCCAGATCGACCACGCCGCGCGGCAGTGTGACCGGGGTGATAAACGGCAGGCGACGTGCATAGGCCTCGTTCTGAGGAAAATCCATGAGCCGGATACCGGGTGTTTGCAGCAGCATTTGCACCATAGGGGCCTGCGGGGCCGAGGCGAACACCACCGCATCCAGCTTGCCTTGCAACATCTGCACCGTGGCGGGCGTTTGCTCCAGGTGCGAAATTTTGATTTTCTTGGGGTCCATGCGGTGCATGTCCAGCAGCGTGTCCATCAACGGCGGGACGCCGCTACCGGCGGTTCCCGCGTTGATTCGCAAGGTACTCAACTGGTTCAAGGACTGCAGCCGGCCCGTTTCTGAGATGTCTGCCGCAGATTGAGCGCGATAGAACAGCCAGACCGGTTCCACAAACAAGTTGCCTAGCGTGAGGAGTTCTTCCGAGTCGTCATCGGTCGGCGCTGTGGCAGACCCCCCCTGCACAAAACCGGCGTCCGCCTCGCCGGCCTGCAGTCGGCGCAAGTTGTCAGCGGAACCCTCTGTGGGCACCAGTTGGACCGTGATGCCGTGCTGGCGTAGCAGCTTTGCGTACTGATCGCCCATTTCGGCGTAAGCGCTTTGCTCCGGGCCCGTCAACAGGGTCAGCTGTTTGGGTGGCATCGGATTCAGCCACCAATAGGCAAGCCAGATCAGGCCTGCCCCCGCGAACAGCAAGGGGCTGGCCGAAGTGAATAAATCCCAAAATCCGAGGAGTGCTGCTTTGACCGGCCGGGGCAGGTGGAGTGACATGCGATTCAGAGCGGGTGCTCGGTGTAGAACTTCCCGCCATGGTAGAGCAGGGGGGCTGCACCTGCGCGGTGGCTACAGCGCTCCACTTCGCCCACAAAAATCACATGGTCGCCTTCCTCGTACTGGCTGCGGTTGAAGCACTCAAAGTGCGCCACCGCACCGGCCAGGAGCGGTGCGCCGTGGGCGCCACGGCTGAAGTTGACGCCTGCATAGCGGTCGATGTCTTTGCTGGCGAACTGCATAGCCAAAGCCTGCTGGTCAGCAGCCAGGATGTTGATCGCGTAGTGTGCGCCGCGGCTGAAGGCTTCCATGGACCCGGCCTTCTGGGCCAGGCTCCAGAGTACCAGCGGAGGCGCGAGCGACACCGAGTTGAAAGAGTTGGCGGTTAGGCCCACCAGGGTGCCATCGTGGGCTTGGGCCGTGACTACGGTCACGCCGGTGGCAAACATGCCCAGGGCTTGCCGGAATTCTTGGCTGGAAAAATCAGGGGGGATAGCAGATCGTGCTCGAGCAGGGGGCGTCATCTCTGGAATTTAACGCGCTTTCACCGCCTTGCCATGACGGCCCACCCAAAACCATGGGCGGCGGGCGACCTTTACAATTCCCGCTATGCACAAGGAAATCATTGCCAGTTTTGTTTTTGCTATTTTTTCTGTAGCAGCTCATGCAGATATCAAGAGGGCTTGCGGCGACTATTCTTCAAAAATACCCAGCGTGAGCCCCGCCATGTGCGAAGCGGCTTCGCTGCAGGATTTGAAGGCCCGCTCTAATAAAGGCCGTGTCATTTGGGGCCGCGATGTGACGGCGGTGGACGCTAATTTCCGTGTGCTGGTGGTGGGGGGAATTCACGGGGATGAAATGTCGTCCGTGTCGCTGGTCTACCACTGGTTGGGGCTAGCGCAGACCCCTCCCTCGGACACTGCGCTGAATATCCACTGGCGCTTCATCCCAAGTCTCAACCCCGATGGCTTGTTTGCCAAACCGGCTCGGCGCACCAATGCGGATGGCGTGGACCTGAATCGC
>DGQR01000245.1 GCA_002390825.1 Rhodoferax sp. UBA4409 | reverse complement strand
ATCGTCGAGCCCACCGCATTGTTTGTGCGTGGGCTAGGCGAAGTGACGGATATTGTTGAGAAGGAAATGTATTCATTCGAGGATCGCTTGAATGGTGAAGCCCTGACGTTGCGCCCAGAAAACACCGCTGGTGTTGTGCGCGCTGTGGTCGAGCATTCTTTGCTCTACAACGGTCCCAAACGCTTGTATTACATGGGGCCTATGTTCCGGCATGAACGCCCGCAGCGGGGTCGCTACCGTCAATTCCACCAGATCGGCGCCGAGGCCCTGGGTTTCGGCGGACCTGAGGTGGATGCGGAGGTCATCCTCATGGCGCACATGCTATGGCAAGAGCTGGGTCTGACGGATATCGAGCTGCAGATCAACAGCTTAGGCCAACCGGAGGAGAGACACCGGCATCGGGCGGCACTCATTGAGCATTTTGAGTCTCATAAGGACGCTCTTGATGAGGAGGCCAAGCGCCGTTTGCACTTGAATCCACTGCGTCTGTTGGACTCCAAGAATCCTGCTATGCAGCCCGTGATTGAGGCCGCGCCCAAGTTGATTGATTTTCTTGGCGGCGCTTCCAAGGCACATTTAGATTCGGTCCTCCGACTCCTCGAAAGCCACGGGGTTCCCTACACCATCAATCCTCGCTTGGTCCGCGGTATGGACTATTACAACTTGACTGTTTTTGAGTTTGTGACAACCAAACTCGGATCACAGGGGACTGTCTGTGCCGGCGGTCGCTACGACTACTTGATTGAACAAATAGGCGGCAAGCCGGCTCCCGGCGTGGGTTGGGCCATGGGGGTCGAACGCGTTCTGGAGCTGATTCAAGAATCTGCGCGCCCACTTCCGACGCCTGTCTTGGATGTGTTTGCGGTCATTCTGGACTCTGACTATTTGCCGTCTGTGATGCCGGTTTTGTCGTCGCTGCGCCAGGCTGGTTTATCAGTACAGATGCAGGCCAGCACGCCAGAGGGCATGCCCAGTCTCAAGTCTCAATTCAAGCGTGCCGACAGCTCTGGGGCGCGCTACGCATTGGTGTTCGGGCCCGATGAAATATCCTCGGGACAGGTCACCATCAAATCACTAAGAAACGCGGATGTTCCGCAAGTCACTATTGCGCTTACTGAAGTAGCGCAATGGGCGTCGCATCAAGCGTCATAAGCATAAACAGGCACACCATGGCAAACCATTTAGATCTCGAAGAACAAGAGCAACTTGACCAGTTCAAGCATTTTTGGAAGCAGTACGGCAATGCAATCACTTGGGTGTTGATCGCAGTCCTCGGGAGCTTCGCTGCATGGAACGGATACCAGTGGTGGAATAAGCGCCAAGCGGAGCAAGCATCAGCAATGTATGAAGAGGTTGAACGTCTGATCGGAACAGGCGATCTGATTGCGTCTACCCGTGCCTTTGATGATATGAAGCAACGCTTCCCTTCTGTTTTTTACACCCAGCAATCTGGTTTGAATTTGGCCAAAGTGGCCTATCTTTCCGGCAAGCCGGACGTAGCGAAAACTGCCTTGACTTGGGTTGCAGGTAGCAAGGCAGATACCGGCCTTGCAGCTTTGGCTAAAGTGCGTCATGCGGGTCTGTTAATCGAGTCGAAAGAGTTTGATGAAGCGGGTAAGTTGTTGTCTACCGACTTCCCGTCCGAATTCGGCGGATTGGTCGCTGACAAACGAGGGGACTTGGCGCTATCTCAAGGAAAGAGTGACGATGCGGCCCAAAGATTCAATGAAGCGCTCAAGCTATTGCCCCAGCAAGACCAGTATCGGCGCTTGGTTGAGGTCAAACTCGCAGCGCTAGGCTCTACCGAAGCGAAGTGAAACGTATGGTCAAGCGGTATTCCCCTCTCAGTCTCACCATCGCGCTTATCAGTTGCGTGGTGTTGTCGGCCTGTTCTGGTCCGACCAAGCAAAAGCCAGCTGAGCTTGCGCCCTTGGTTCCCTCTTTGGGTGTCAAGAACGTCTGGAAGGGCGCCGTTGGTGAAGTCTCTTTTCCCTTGGAACTCAAAAGTTCAGGGAGCGAGATCTACTTGGCTACTACCGCGGGCTCGGTTGTTTCCTTAGATGGAGAGAGTGGTGCAGTGCGCGCAACCGGCAATGCCGGAGCAAGGATTTCTGCAGCCATTGGGGCCGGCGACGGACGTGTTGCGCTCACTACGGTCACGGGTGAAGTGGTTGTAATGCAGGGTGGCAAGTCTCTCTGGCGGCAGAATCTAGGTGCGGTGGCAATCACTCCGCCTTTGGTTGCCGGTGGTCGCGTGTTTGTGATTACACCTGATCGCACCCTGTCTGCCTTTGATGGCGAAACGGGAAGGCGGCTGTGGCAACAGCAGCGTGGCGCGGACACGCTGGTTTTGGATCGGCCGGGTGTTTTGTTTCCCGTCGGAGACACGTTGGTCGTCGGGCTCGGCGGTCGCCTCGTGGGACTCAATCCCAGCAACGGGAGCCAGAAATGGGATGTGCCTGTAGCATTGGGGCGCGGTACCAATGAGGTGGAGCGCTTGGTGGATGTTGTCTCCGGCATAAGCCGCAGGGGTGCCAGCGTCTGCGTCCGAGCTTACGCGAGCGCTGTGGCGTGTGTAGACACAGGGTCCGGTAAATCTGTGTGGTCGAAGACCGCCAATGGCTTTACGGGCATTGGTGGCGGAGACACTGCAGTCTTTGGTTCTGAATCCGATGGTACGCTCATCGCGTGGAGCCGCAAGGACGGTGAGAGGTTATGGCAATCAGACAAGTTCAAGTGGCGTGAGTTGGGCACTCCTGTTCTGTTGGGCTCTACACTCGTTGTCCCGGATAATGCAGGTCTGTTGCATCTGCTCTCTGCGGCAGATGGTGCGATAGTCGGGCGCCTTCAGCTCGACGGTTCGCCACTTGCCGCTACGCCAGTCCTTTCAGGCAATACCCTGGTCGCAGTGACTCAAAAGGGGGGCGTATTTGCCTTCCGTCCCGAATAAAAAAGGTCATTCATGAAGCCAGTTATCGCCCTCGTTGGTCGTCCTAACGTCGGTAAATCCACACTATTCAACCGCCTGACCAAAACGCGTGATGCGATCGTGGCCGACTTTGCGGGGCTTACCCGCGATCGCCACTATGGCAACGGCAAGCACGGCAAACACGAATTTATTGTCATTGATACCGGGGGCTTCGAGCCTGACGCCGGCAGTGGCATTTTTAAAGAAATGGCTAAACAAACGCGCCAAGCGGTTGCAGAGGCTGATGTTGTGGTGTTTGTGGTTGATGCGCGTGCCGGCTTGTCTGCGCAAGACCATGACATCGGGAACTATCTTCGTAAGCTGGGCAAACCTTGCCTCGTGATTGCGAATAAAGCAGAGGGCATGAAGGCCGGAGCCCAGCTCTCGGAGTTTTTTGAACTCGGGCTGGGTGAGGTCTATCCCGTCTCCGCAGCCCACGGTCAGGGCATGCGATCACTGATCGAACTGGCCCTCGATGCCTTGCATTTGGAGGAGCCCGAAGACGACCCAGAGGCGGCCGACCCAAGCATTATCAAACTCGCTGTTGCAGGCCGGCCGAATGTCGGCAAGTCGACGTTGATTAATACGTGGTTGGGTGAGGAACGACTGGTTGCCTTTGATATGCCAGGTACCACTCGCGATGCCATCTCGGTACCTTTTGAGCGCAACGGGCAAAAGTTTGAACTCGTGGATACAGCCGGTCTTCGTCGCAAAGGGAAGGTCTTTGAAGCGATCGAGAAATTCTCGGTGGTGAAGACCTTGCAGGCCATCGAGTCCGCCAGCGTTGTCTTGTTGCTGATCGATGCCGAGCAGGGCGTGACAGATCAAGACGCCCATATAGCGGGATACATCCTAGAGTCGGGGCGTGCGGTGGTTGTTGCTGTGAACAAATGGGATGCAGTGGATGAATATCAGCGCGAATTGGTAAAAAGATCCCTCGAAACCAGATTGGGGTTTTTGAAGTTTGCGTCTTTGCATCTGATCTCTGCCAAAAAACGGCAAGGGCTCGGTCCTGTATGGGATGCCATTGCCCAGGCCCACAAGGCCGCTAATTGCAAAATGCCGACGCCGGTGCTGACGCGTTTGTTGTTGGAAGCAGTTCAATTTCAAACGCCAAAGAAAACCGGTGCCTATCGCCCCAAGCTTCGTTATGCCCACCAAGGGGGGATGAATCCGCCCATTA
The DNA here is from genome assembly GCA_002390825.1 of Rhodoferax sp. UBA4409. Taxonomy (GTDB): domain Bacteria; phylum Pseudomonadota; class Gammaproteobacteria; order Burkholderiales; family Burkholderiaceae_C; genus Allorhodoferax. The sequence continues at coordinate 36,816 of DGQR01000245.1, read as the reverse complement.
TCGTGGTGCACGGAAACTCACTGGAGCACGTCACAGAGGCTTACAAGCGCTTTTTGGAAGGTCGTTTCCGCAAGGAATTCAATCTTGTGGGCACGCCCCTGAGAATCGAAATGAAATCTTCAGCGAATCCTTTTGCTGATAAGGATTAAAGGGTTTCCTTACCCTTAAGAAGCGAATTGCTTAGCCAATTAGGCTCCGCACTTATGTGTGGTATCGTCAAACCCTCATCATTTTTGAACACGGAGAATATCGTGAGCAACAAAGGCCAACTCCTCCAAGACCCATTCCTGAACGCATTGCGTCGGGAGCATGTGCCGGTTTCCATTTATTTGGTGAACGGTATCAAGCTGCAGGGTCAAATCGAATCCTTTGATCAGTATGTTGTGCTCTTGCGCAACACGGTGACCCAAATGGTTTACAAACACGCAATCTCTACGATTGTTCCAGGCCGCGCGGTGAATCTGTCTGCTGTCGCTGAGGATGCACCAGCTGCTTGAGGCGGGGTGTACGGGCCAAGTTCCGCTTGGCCCTTTTAACTTTTGAAAACTACTTCCGCTTTTGAGTAATTCGATGGACAGTCAATCGGCTCCGACTATTTTGGTGGGGGTCGATTTAGGTTTGCCCAATTTCGATGCCGAGTTGGAAGAGTTGGGTCTGCTCGCCCAAACCGCCGGGTTACAGCCGGTAGGGCGTGTGGTTTGCAAGCGCAGAGCACCGGATGCCGCCTTGTTCGTGGGATCCGGTAAGGCGGAAGAGATCCGCCAGTTGGCTCTGCAAACGGGTGCGACCGAGATCCTTTTCGATCAAGCCCTGAGCCCCGGGCAGCAGCGCAACCTTGAGCGCCACATGCAGATGCCGGTCAATGACCGGACATTTTTGATCCTTGAAATTTTTGCTCAGCGGGCCAGAAGCCATGAGGGTAAGCTGCAGGTAGAGCTTGCCCGCCTGCAGTACTTGAGCACGCGTTTGGTGCGGCGCTGGTCTCACTTGGAGCGTCAGCGCGGTGGTATCGGTACGCGCGGTGGTCCGGGAGAGACTCAGATTGAGCTGGATCGCCGGATGATCAGTGAGAACATCAAGCGAACCAAAGAGCGACTGAGCAAGGTCAAGCGCCAACGGCAAACACAGCGGCGTCAGCGTGAAAGACGTGATGCTTTCAATATCTCCCTGATCGGCTATACGAATGCGGGTAAGTCAACGCTTTTTAATGCGTTGGTAAAAGCGCGTGCCTATGCCGCTGACCAACTGTTCGCAACGTTAGACACAACGACCAGGCAGCTTTACCTTGGAGAGGCCGGGCGATCAGTGTCGCTCTCGGACACCGTAGGTTTTATTCGTGATTTGCCACACGGCTTGGTTGACGCATTTCAAGCGACTTTGCAAGAAGCCATTGACGCGGATTTGTTGCTGCATGTGGTCGATGCAGCGAACCCCGAGTTCGCCGAGCAAATAGCCCAAGTCCAGATGGTTTTGAAAGAAATTGGCGCGGCTGATATTCCGCAGCTTTTGGTGTTCAATAAGGTAGATGCTATCGCGTTAGATGCACAGCCTATTCGAATCGATGATTTTTATGAGATCGAAGGGGTTCAAACTCCGCGCCTATTTGTGAGTGCGCGGACGCTGGAGGGAATGCCCTTGCTACGTCAAAAGCTGGCTGAAATTGCGAAACCTGAGCCTGAATTGACCCAGAATTCGGCTATTCACCCTGAGCCCCTAGGGGATGAGCCCTGAATTGGCACAATGCGCCTAACTGCACTTAAGAAAAAACCATGAAACTTACTGCGATCCGTACGAAAAACCGGGACTTCATGTCCTGGCTGCGCGTGGTTCTCAATCTCAACGATTCCCGTTGGGGGCGTGGAGACGACAAGCAAGAACCACCAAGTACAGAAGGTGGCCCCAAGCCTGAGAGTGACATCGACAGACCGTCAAATCAGCCTGGTTCGTATGGTCGGCCACCCAAGAATACCGCGCAGTCCGGTCCCCCAGACCTCGACGAGTTGTGGAGGGATTTCAATCGCAAACTTGGCGGGTTGTTTGGTGGCGGCCAAAAGCCGCCCGCAGGTAATGGTGGAGGCGGTGGATTTCAGCCAGATATGAAGAATGCCGGCATTGGCGCGGGATTGATCATTGGTGTTGTGGCGCTGATTTGGTTAGGCACTGGTTTTTTCATCGTGCAAGAAGGTCAGCAAGCGGTCATTACGCAGTTCGGTAAATACAAATCGACGGTGAACGCCGGTTTCAATTGGCGCCTGCCGTATCCGATTGAAAAACACGAGTTGGTGTTTGTGAGCCAGATCCGTTCTGTGGATGTGGGGCGTGACGTGGTCATGAAAGCCACCGGGCTCAAAGAGTCCGCCATGCTGACGGAAGATGAAAACATTCTGGACATCAAGTTCGCAGTCCAGTACCGTTTGAGCGATGCCCGGGCTTTCTTGTTTGAAAGCAAGAATCCGAGCGAGGCAGTGGTGCAAGCCGCAGAAACGTCTATCCGCGAGGTCATGGGCAAAATGAAGATGGACGCAGCACTCTCTGAAGAGCGCGACCAGATCGCACCGCGTGTGCGTGCATTGATGCAAACCATTCTGGACCGTTACAAGGTTGGTATCGAAGTGGTGGGGGTAAACCTGCAGCAGGGCGGTGTTCGTCCTCCCGAGCAAGTGCAGGCATCCTTTGACGACGTACTGAAGGCGGGCCAAGAGCGTGAGCGCGCCAAAAACGAAGCGCAGGCTTACGCTAACGACGTGATACCGCGTGCAGTGGGTTCTGCCTCTCGACTCAAGGAAGAGGCGGATGCTTACAAAGCACGGGTTGTGGCTCAGGCCCAAGGTGATTCGCAGCGTTTCCGCTCGGTGTTTGCCGAGTACCAAAAGGCGCCTCAGGTCATGCGCGATCGCATGTACCTCGACACCATGCAACAGATCTACAGCAACGTAACCAAGGTGATTGTGGATTCCAAGCAGGGTTCCAACATGCTGTACCTGCCTTTGGACAAGGTCTTGCAAATGACAGGCTCGCAAGCTTCCAGTGACGGTCCTGCAGCGAACCCTGCAGCCGGTGGCGCTGCTCCTGCAGCACCCGCTGCAGCTACCGGTGCAACGATTACTCCAGACCCCCGTAGCCGTGATGCGGCCCGGACCCGCGAACGCGATGTGCGCTAGGACATGACTATGAACCGCATTGGATTGATTTTTTCTTCGCTGTTGGTGCTTTTGGCACTGGCGAGCTCGACTTTGTTTGTGGTGGACCAGCGCCAGTTTGGTGTGGTCTATGCGCTGGGCCAGATTAAAGACGTGATTACCGAGCCTGGTCTGAACTTCAAGCTGCCGCCACCATTTCAAAACGTGTCTTACATCGATAAGCGCTTGCTGACACTCGATAGCACAGATGCTGAGCCGATGTTGACCGCTGAGAAGCAGCGCGTCGTCATCGACTGGTATGTGCGTTGGCGCATCACTGAGCCTTCGGAGTACATCCGCAATGTGGGCTTGAATGAAGGTGCTGGTGCAAGTCAACTCAACCGTGTGGTGCGAAATGCATTCCAGGAAGAGATCAACAAACGCACCGTGAAAGAGTTGCTCTCGCTCAAGCGTGAAGCGCTAATGGCAGATGTCAAAGCCGAAGTTCTCGACAAGGTGCGTGGCTCCAAGCCCTGGGGTGTAGATGTGGTGGATGTTCGCATCACCCGTGTGGACTACGTAGAGGCTATTACGGAATCGGTTTACCGCCGGATGGAAGCTGAGCGCAAACGCGTTGCCAATGAACTGCGCTCAACGGGTGCCGCCGAGGGCGAAAAGATCCGTGCGGACGCTGACCGTCAGCGTGAAATTACGATCGCCAATGCCTACCGCGATGCGCAGAAAATCAAAGGCGAGGGCGATGCAGAGGCAGCGCGCATTTATGCGGAGTCGTTTGGTAAAGATCCGCAATTCGCACAGTTCTATCGCAGCCTCGAGGCCTACAAATCCACGTTCGCCAACAAAAGCGACGTGATGGTGCTGGATCCGAACGGTTCTGAATTCTTCAAAACTTTCCGCAATGGGGGCGGTAGCGCTCCAGCAGCCAAGAAATAAACGTGAGTGGAGACACGTTGTGGGTAGCACTAGCCCTTGTGCTAGTGCTCGAAGGTTTGTTTCCTTTTGCGTCACCCCGCGGGTGGCGCAAGCTGTTTGAGCAGCTCTTGCAGTTGCAGGACGGGCAGATCCGCTTCTATGGCTTGTGCAGCATCGTTGTGGGTTTAGTCAGCATTTGGTGGATGCTCTCCTGAAATTTAGGGCTCAAGGCCGGTAAAATCTCCGTTTTAACAGCCTCCCCTCAATTCCATGTCCGCTTGGGTCCTCCCGGATCACATTGCCGATGTACTGCCGTCCGAAGCACGTCACATCGAAGAAATACGTCGAGATCTCCTGGACATGGCCCGTTGCTATGGCTACGAGCTCGTAATGCCGCCTTTGCTGGAGCATTTGGAGTCTCTGCTTTCCGGTACCGGCAAAGCGCTGGATCTGCAGACCTTCAAGTTGGTGGATCAGCTCTCCGGTCGCACCATGGGCTTGCGGGCAGACACCACGCCGCAGGTTGCCCGGATTGATGCACATTTGCTGAACCGCCGCGGCGTTACCCGCTTGTGCTACTGCGGGCCGGTGTTGCATACGCTGCCTGCAGTGCCTCATGCCACACGTGAACCTTTGCAGTTCGGTGCGGAAATCTATGGTCACGCAGGCTTGGAGGCTGACCTCGAAATTTTGACCCTGGCTTTGGATAGCCTCAAGGCGAGCAAGGTAGGCAGCCTGACTGTGGACATGGCCGATGCGCGCATCGTCAGCAGCTTGCTTGCCGAGTCGGGTTTGAGCAGCAGCCAACGTGCTGACGTTTTGGCTGCCCTCGCATCCAAAGACAGCAGTGCTTTGAGCGAACTCACAGCGGCTTGCCCAGCATCCATTTCTGCGGCGCTCAAGCTATTGGTGACGCTGTACGGCGGCGCCGGTGTGTTGGCCCAGGCCCGTGCAGCGCTCCCTCAATTGCCCGGTGTGCTCGAGGCCCTCGACCATCTCGAATGGATGGCCGGTCACCTTGATGGTGTCAAAGTCACTTTTGATCTCGCGGATTTGCGTGGCTATGCGTATTACACCGGCATGCGTTTTTCCGTTTACGCCCAAGGCGCCAGTGATGCGTTGGCCCGTGGCGGGCGTTATGACGAGGTGGGCTCGGTCTTCGGTCGCAAGCGCCCGGCGGTCGGCTTCAGTCTGGATGTGAAAGTTCTAGCCCATGCGGCACAGGTGCGGCCACTGCGGGCTGCCATCCGTGCCCCATGGGGCGAGGCCACGGCCTTGCGAGCAGCGATTGCGGGTTTGCGCCAACAGGGCGAAACCGTAGTGTGTGTCCTCCCCGGGCACGAAAGTGAAGTCGATGAGTTCCATTGCGACCGTGAGCTGGTGCAAGCCGCTGGTCAGTGGGTCGTAACAGCAATTTAATCCTGAGCGAAATGAATACAACCAAAGGTCGAAATGTAGTGGTCGTCGGCACCCAGTGGGGTGATGAGGGCAAGGGAAAACTGGTCGATTGGCTCACCGAAAGCGCCCAAGGCGTGGTGCGCTTTCAAGGCGGACACAACGCGGGCCACACCCTGGTGATCAACGGTGTGAAAACCGCGTTGCACCTGATCCCCTCCGGCATCATGCGCCCCGGCGTCAAGTGCTACATCGGTAACGGTGTGGTGTTGTCGGCCGCCAAGTTGTTCGAGGAAATCGAAGGCTTGGAAAAGGCCGGCGTAGAGGTCCGCTCCCGCCTGCGTGTGAGCGAAGCTTGCCCCTTGATCCTTCCATTCCATGTGGCATTGGATGTCGCGCGGGAAGCCTTCCGTGAAAAAGGTGGCACCGCCAAGATCGGCACCACCGGTCGCGGTATTGGCCCGGCTTACGAAGACAAGATCGCACGCCGCGCGTTGCGGGTTCAGGATCTCAAGCACCCTGAGCGTTTTGCTGCCAAGCTGCGCGAGCTCCTCGATTTGCACAACCACGTTCTCGCGACCTACTTGGGGTCTGAGGCGTTTGACTTCGGTCCTCAGCTGGCGCCCTTCATGGCCAACGGCCGGGTTCAGTTTGAACCCGTGTTCCAGCAAGCGATGGAACACGCGGCACTGCTCAAAACCATGATTGCCGACGTGTCCCGCGAGTTGAACGAAGCCAATCTGGCTGGCGCCAATCTGCTGTTTGAAGGTGCTCAGGGCACCTTGCTGGATGTGGACCATGGCACCTACCCCTATGTGACTTCCAGCAACTGCGTCGCTGGCAATGCGGCGGCTGGATCGGGCGTTGGCCCCGGCATGCTGCACTATATCCTGGGCATCACCAAGGCCTACTGCACACGTGTTGGCGGTGGTCCGTTCCCCACTGAGTTGGATTGGGAAGTGCCCGGTACCCCCGGCTACCACATGAGCACCATTGGCGCCGAAAAGGGCGTGACCACCGGTCGTTCACGCCGTTGCGGCTGGTTTGACGCGGCATTGCTCAAGCGCTCCGCCCAAGTGAACGGTTTGTCGGGCTTGTGTATCACCAAGCTCGATGTGCTCGATGGCTTGAAAGAATTGATGCTCTGCACCGGCTATGAGGTGGATGGCGAAAAAATCGACATCTTGCCCATGGGTGCCGATGAGATTGAGCGCTGCAAACCCATCTACGAAGTCATGGAAGGTTGGAGTGACAGCACTGTTGGTGTGACCCAATACGACAAGCTGCCGGTAGCGGCCCGCTTGTACCTGCAGCGTATCGAACAAGTGACCGGCGTGCCGATTCACATGGTGTCTACCAGCCCGGACCGGGACCACACCATCATGATGCGCCACCCTTATTTGCCTGAGTAAGCTGTTTTATGCGTTTTATGCCTCTAGCCCACGTAAATACTGCGCAAGCAGCTATCCTTTTAGGAGCAATTTGATGTTGACTGAAGACGGTAAACACCTCTATGTAAGCTACGACGAGTACCACAACCTCATCGAAAAGCTGGCTATCAAGGTTTTCCAGTCCGGCTGGGAGTTCGACACCATTTTGTGTCTGGCCCGCGGTGGTATGCGTCCCGGTGACATTCTTTCCCGGGTGTTTGACAAGCCTTTGGCCATCATGTCGACTAGCTCTTACCGCGCCGAAGCCGGTACCCAGCAAGGCAACCTTGATATCGCCCGCTACATCACCACGCCCAAGGGTGAGATTGCAGGCCGGGTGTTGTTGGTGGATGACCTGGCTGACTCCGGTCACACCCTGAATGCGGTGATCAACCAGCTGCGTAACAACTACGCCCCGATCACCGAGCTGCGCAGCGCGGTAATTTGGACCAAGGCCGTTAGCGTGTTCACACCCGACTACTCGGTCGAGTTCCTGCCGACCAACCCTTGGATTCACCAGCCGTTTGAGAGCTATGACTCTTTGCGTCCACAGCAGCTGATTCAAAAGTGGAGCGTTTGACGCATTGTTCGTTGCTGGCGTAGTTGCATGACCGACCGGATTACTCACCTCATTCACCATCCTTACCAGCCGCCGGCTGGTTTTGAGGCGCCCCAACCGGGCGTGTTCAAGGCCTCTACGGTTTTCTTCCCGAGCGTGGCTGCCATGCGCAGTCGCGAATGGAAAGACAAGTCTGCGTATACCTACGGGCTGCATGGCACGCCCACCAGCTATGCGCTGGAGGAGCGCCTCGCCACCCTGGAGGGGGGCGACGAATGCCTGTTGGTTCCTAGTGGCCTGGCGGCGCTGGGTTTGGTGGCCATGTCGCTGCTCAAAAGCGGCGACGAGGTGTTGGTTCCGGACAATGCGTATGGCCCCAACAAGGCCATCGTAGAGGGTGAGCTCCAAGGTTGGGGAATCACCCACCAGTACTACAACCCGATGGATCCGGAAGACTTGGAGGCCCAAATCTCCAGCCGGACCAAGCTGGTGTGGTTGGAGGCGGCTGGGTCGGTCAGCCTCGAGTTTCCTCATTTGGTGGAAATGGTGCGCATCTGCCAGCGGCGCCGGGTGAGCACTGCGCTCGACAATACTTGGGGCGCTGGCTTGGCGTTCTGCCCGTTTGACTTGGTGCCGGGTGCGGCGGAGCGGGTCAGCGTCGATATCTCGGCCCATGCCCTCACCAAATACCCCAGTGGGGGTGGCGATGTCCTCATGGGCAGTGTGATCACCCGCAATCCGGGGCTGCACCTCAAGCTCAAGCTCACCCATATGCGCTTTGGAATCGGTGTGGGCATGAATGACGTGGAGATGGTGCTCCGCTCATTGCCGACCATCGACCTGCGGTACAAAGCCCACGATGCCGCTACGCGCTCGCTGGCGGCCTGGGCACAGACCCAAGCCGAGTTTGTACAAGTCCTGCATCCGGCCTTGCCGGAGTCGCCCGGTCATAGCCATTGGAAGGCGCTGACCGGAGGCGAGGTCGGCACCGCCGCAGGCCTGTTCAGTGTCATGCTGGATCCACGCTTCACCCAAGCCGAGGTAGATGCCTTCTGCGATGCGCTGCGCTTGTTCAAGCTTGGTTACAGCTGGGGCGGGCCTATCAGTTTAGTAGTGCCCTATGAGCTGGAAACCATGCGCTCCGGTTGGCCCGAGCATCTGCTGCGCGGCACGCTGGTTCGCTTTTCGGTTGGTCTGGAAGACGTGGCTGATCTGCAAGCCGACATTGCACAGGCGCTCGAGGTATTGCGCTGACTGCGTGTTTTCCTGAGTAGGCAAGGCATGGAGGAGGGCGTACGCTGCTCCCATGACCTCGCCGCTTGATGCCGAACCGGCACCCTACATTCCCCCACCGTCAGAAGCACCCCGCAAGTCTGTGGCGACCCTGGCATGGAGCGCACCTTTGCAGTGGTTGCTGCGCGGTCTGCAGGACATGCAGGCCCATCCCGGAATCGCCTTGTTTTATGGCGTCGCATTCACCACCATGGCCTTGGTGCTGGGCGCCGTGTTCCGCAGCAGCCCCGAATACACCATGACGATCGCTTCGGGCTGCCTGTTGGTCGGCCCCTTTCTCGCCATGGGCTTGTATGAAGTGAGTCGCCGGCGGGAGGCGGGTACACCCGCCTCATTGGGCGGCTCCATCACCTGCTGGGACCAGCATCTGGGCAGTATGGCGATGCTGGTTCTTGTGTTGATTGTGCTGGAGCTGCTGTGGGGGCGAGCCTCTTTGGTGGTGTTTGCCGTGTTTTTCAACACCGGCATGCCATCGACGACAGGCGTAGTCCAAGCCGTGTTCAACCCGGACAATCTCGAGTTCGTGCTGGCTTATGGTGTGGTCGGTGGCGGGTTCGCCTTGCTGGTGTTTGCCTTGAGCGTTGTGTCTATTCCCATGATCCTTGACCGCGACACCGATGCGGTGTTTGCTGCGATCACAAGCATCGAGGTGTTTCTGTGCAACCTGGGCGTCATGCTGTGGTGGGGGGCCTTGCTCAGCGGTTTGTTGGTGGGGGCGCTGATGGTTCCGTGGCATGCGGGCTTGTTGGTCGTGGGGCCCTTGTTGGGCCACGCAACATGGCATGCCTATCGGGCGTCGGTGCAGTGGCCGGGGCAGGAAAGCCCGAGTGATAGCCTCGAAAACAGCGGCCCGCCTGCGTGAGCGCAGGCCGAGGTGGTAAAGTGGCTCCAATTAACGAAAGCACACTTTGGCAACACCCAACTACGGATACGAAAAACGTCAGAAAGAACTGGCTAAAAAGAAGAAAAAAGAGGAAAAGCTCAAGCAAAAAGCCGAGCGCAAGACAGGTGACGAGCCTGAGTTAACGCCCAACGAGGCGGCTGAATTGGCCGCTGCCGATGGTGCCGCTCCTAGCGACGAAACTCCAGCGGCTTGAGTTTGGCGGCATGGCCGCCCGATCCCGGACAACCTCCCCAAGTGCACGTCATTTGAGGAGGTTTTTTATTGCCGGCCACATGGTGTTCAGAATCGTGGGGTGGGCTTCTTCCCGCGGGTGAATCCGGTCCGCTTGAAACATGGCCGCAGCGTTGGGTCCATCGGCCACGCCTTTGAGTAAAAACGGCACCAAGGCCGCCTTCGTGCTCTTGGCAACCGTGGCAAAGGTCTCGCTGAATCGTTGGGTGTAGTCCTGCCCGTAGTTGGGCGGCACCTGCATCCCTGCCAATAAAACTTTGGCGCCAGCTTGTTGGGCTGCGCGTGTCATTGCGGTCAGGTTGTCCTGGGTCATAGTGAGGGGCAGGCCGCGTAATGCGTCGTTCCCCCCTAACTCGATAACCACCACGGTGGGCCTGTGCTGGGCCAACAGCGCGGGCAGGCGCGAGCGCCCTCCGGAGGTGGTGTCGCCGCTGATGCTGGCGTTCACCACGGTCGCGGCCAGCTTTTCCTGACCCAAGCGCTGCTCCAGGAGTGCCACCCAGCCGGTGCCGCGTTTGAGGCCATATTCGGCACTCAAGGAGTCACCCACAATCAGGATCTTGGCGCCGTTGGCTGCCCGGGGTGCCGCATCCTTTGCCATCGCCGGGTTTAGCCCTGCAAAAGAGGCCAGAATGAGTACCGCGATACAGTGTCTACGAACTAGAGAGAGCCCCATGAGTGATTCCATTATTTCGGTTGAGCATGTTTTCAAGGCGGTGACTGATTCCACCGGCACGCTGGAGATCCTGCGTGACATCGATTTTGCACTCAATACCCGTGAGACCGCAGCCATTGTGGGGGCATCGGGTTCCGGCAAGAGCACCTTGCTCTCCATCATTGCGGGCTTGGATACACCGACCGGCGGCACCGTGCGGGTCGCCGGGCAAGACATTTTTGCGCTGGATGAAGACGCCCGTGCCGCACTGCGCGCCCGCCAGGTGGGTTTTGTGTTTCAGAGCTTTCAGCTGCTGGGCAACCTCACCGCGCTGGAGAACGTGATGCTGCCCTTAGAGCTCGATGGCCGTAAAGACGCCCGATCTGCAGCAACCGAAATGCTCTCCCGCGTAGGCCTGTCGCAGCGCTTGAACTCCTACCCCAAGGTGCTGTCCGGCGGCGAACAGCAGCGGGTGGCACTGGCCCGTGCGTTTGTGGTGAAGCCCGCAGTCTTGCTGGCTGATGAGCCCACCGGCAGTCTGGATTTCGCCACCGGCGAAAAAATCATGGAGTTGATGTTCGACCTCAACCGCGAACAGGGCACCACACTGGTATTGGTGACGCACGACCGCAGCATTGCAGCCCGCTGCGACCGGCGGATTTTGATCGAAGCCGGCAGGGTTGTTCCTGAGGCGGTGGCCGCCTGATGGGCGGATTCTACGCCGACACGCCCGCCGCGTAAGCGTCCATGCCGACAGCCGTTTGCTATAAAAAATATAGCGTATTGCGCAGATCAAACGGGCGCTAGAACCCGATTTTCCCTAAATGTCCCCCTGGGGGATCTCGATAGAAACCACCGTGCCTGAATGCGGGGTGCTTTCAATGCTGAGTCGGGCCTTGTGCAGGTCTGCAATCAATTTGGCGGTGCTCAAACCTAGCCCGAAGCCGGGGTGTTTGCCCGAACTGTCTGCTCGGTAAAAGCGCTCGAAGATGTGCTGTTGCACCTCGTGGGTCATGCCTTGGCCGTGGTCTTGCACGCGTATCCGCACTCCACCCGGGTTGTCTGCGTCTTCACTCAGCGGCCCTACGGTCAGGGTGACTTGCGTGCCCTGTGGGCTGAAGGCATAGGCGTTATGCAGCAACTCGTTGACTGCCGTGGTGATCGCGACCGGGTCGACACGGCACCAAGGGATCGGGTCGTGGTGGACCAGCACCGGCGGCTCACGCCCCTCGGGCAGGTCGAGAAGGCGCGCGGCAGTTGCACACAGGGCCCCGAGATCGGTGTTGCGGGTGCGCTTCACATCGAGGCCGTTCAGATCCATCTCTGACAAGTCCAGCATGCGCTGCAGCAATTGGTTTAAGCCTTGGGACTTGCGCAAGATGTGCTGGCCCATCTCTTTCGCCATGGCGGCGCTTTGCTCACGCGTGGCCAGCAGGTCTGCGTAGCCGTGAATCACGGTCAGTGGAGTGCGAATTTCGTGGGCCGCAAACGACATGAATTGCGACTTGGAGCGTTCGAGTTGTACCTCCGGCGTGGTGTCGTGCAGCAGCACGATGGTGCTCAGCTGAGGGTCTTCAAACGCATGGATGCGCATGTCCAGGTAGCGGGCAGGCAAGTCCGGCCGGGCCGGCACCAGATCCCGGTACACATGGTGTTGCTTGTGGTTGCGCACACTGAGCATGCTCTGGGTGACGGACAGCGCCTGGGCCTGCGCCAGTTGAAAATTGCGCCCGATATGGCGTGCCACCGTGACATAGCTCTGCCGATCCTCGCCCGCGGGCAGGGCGATCAGCTCGAACCCTTTGTCATTGCCCAGCACCAACTGGCCGTCGGCATCAAAGCCCATGTAGCCTTGATTGGTAGCCTCGAGCACCGATCGCAGTTGCACCGATTGCTGCTCCAGGCGCAGGTTGGTGTGCTGCAGCGCGGCGTCTGTGGCCTGCAATTCCCGGGTGCGCCTTTCCACCGCAAGGGTGAGCAACTGGGTAGAGCCACTGAGCACCAGGCTGGCTGTGAGCGTCAGCCAGGTGAACAAGATGCCGACCGCCATTGCCAAAAATGGGGTTTTGCTGAGTTGCTGACGCCAGAAGTGGCCACTGGCTTGGGCCTCGAAGCGGTATTGGCGGTCGCTGAACGACAGCACCTCGGCACTGGGCCCCGGTGCCGGCAGCGCCAATAAGGGCCAAGTGTGTAAGGGGTTGCGGATGGGGGGCGCCAGTACGGTGCTGTCTTCAAAGAGAAGTTGGCCGTTGGTAGACGGCGTTTGGTCCACAAAGCGGTAGGCCACCACTTCCGGGCCGCTTGCGCTGCCATCTGGCACCCTGAATTGGCTAAACCGCAGTGCGGCAATCACACTGCCCACCAGGCTCTCCATGCGCAACACCGCTACAGCAAACCCGACCGGCAAGCGCGTGCCGGCCCCGGGTGCCGCGTCGTAGAGTGGGCTCAGGTACAGCGCACCCCATGACTTGCCATGCTCTTGGGCGAGCTGGACCCGGGCCGTTGTGGCGGGCCGACCTGTGGCAATCGCCTGGTCGATGGCGTCGCGGCGCACCGGGTTGGCATGGATATTCAGGCCCAGCGCTGGTCGGTTGGGCTCGAGCGGGGCGATGTGCTCCACTGCCACATAGAAAGCCGCCTGTGCGCTGGGCACCGGAGTGCCGTCTGCTGTGCGATCCCGCAAGCCGGCGTCCGGGCCATAGGCCTTGCGAAGGCGGGCCTCGAACGGCGCCCGGTCTGCATCGGCCACCAGAGGGTTCCAGCTCAGGGCCTGCACATGGGGGGAGCCAGCGCGGATGGCGGTTGCCATGTCCGCAAAATCGTCGGGTTGCGTCCGCAAGCTGGTTCGCAAATGGCTTTGCAAGATGCCTACTGAGGTTTCGACACTGTGCAAATCGGTAGTGATGCGCTGGGCGAGGGTGGTGTTGGAGTCTTGCAGGCGGGCCAGGGTCAAACGCTCATCGGTCCACAGCGCCCGGGCGGTGAGCGCCAGTGTCAAGCAGGCGGCTAATCCCACCAAGAAGGTCACGCGCCATTTGCGCGCTTCACGCCAGCTGTCATCCTGGAGCCAAAGAATGATCATGGGCAACACAATCGCAATGCCCGCCCATTCAGGTAACAACAGGGCCGCCGCCTGCAGGCCCCGGTGGCTGACCGAGGGTGCGGCGGGCAGAAAGACCAGGCCCAGCAGATACACCATGGTGCCGCTACCGGCACCCAGCAAGCCGGCGCCGGCAATCTGCATGCTCTTGCGTAGACGACGCAATTTGCTCGGCAAAATTTGCAGGACCAGCACCGCCAGCCTTGCCACTTCGGTCTGGATCACCAGCGCAGTGGCCCCCAACGCCGCCAGCCAGAGTGCCTGGTGATCGGGGCTACCGTCGTTCAGGCACAAGTCCCAGGCAAAGCGAGCGAGCCACAAGCCGGGTAGCACTTGGCGACCGCACATCAGCGCACCCGCTACCGCCACCCCCGCTGCCGCTGAGCCCGCAACCGGGAGGGGATGCGGCAGCGCAAACAGCAGGTGCATGAGCACCGCCACTACCAAGTAGCTCAACGCGCACACCCCATTGGAGGCCCACTTGGGCAAACCCATGAGCCAAGCAGCGGGCTTACTCACCGTGAGCGCGGAGATGTCGGAGTAGGGCATGGGTTTTTGTTTTAAATTTTTATCACATTAAAACATTTTAAATAATAAAAATGAATCTCTTTTTGTTGAAATTCTTCGGGTGTGGTCGGAGCGTCAGGCGGCGATGCGAAGGCATTCGGGCGCCACCCCCGATAATCGGGGGATGTCATCTCCCAAAGTTCTATTCGGCTTTCACGCCGTCGGTGTGCGTTTGAAGACCGCGCCAAAGTCCATCGTTGAAATTTATTACGAGCCCACCCGCCGTGATGCCCGCATGCGCCAGTTTCTGGAGCGGGTGGCTGAGGCAGGCGTCCGTGTGATTGAAGCCGATGGCATGCGCCTGGCCAAACTCGCCGGCAGCCACGGCCACCAAGGTGTGGCCGCGCGGGTGCATGAGCTCAAACAAGTGCATTCGCTGGATGAACTGCTCGAAAACCTCGAAGCCGCCAACGCCGAACTCCCGCCGGAGCAACGTACCCAGCCCTTGATTTTGGTACTGGACGGCGTGACAGACCCCCACAACCTGGGTGCCTGCCTGCGGGTGGCTGATGGCGCCGGCGCTCACTGCGTGATTGCCCCCAAGGACCACGCCGCCGGCATCAACGCCACAGTCGCCAAAGTTGCCAGTGGAGCGGCTGAAACGGTGCCGTACTTCATGGTGACCAATCTGGCGCGCACTCTCAATGAGCTCAAGGAGCGCAACATCTGGATCATCGGCACTAGCGACCAGGCCCCCAGCAACCTGTACCAGGCCGATCTCAAAGGCCCGGTGGCTCTGGTGCTGGGTGCGGAGGGCGACGGCATGCGCCAGCTCACCGCCAAGACGTGCGACCAGTTGGTCAGCATTCCGATGCAAGGCGCGGTAGAGAGCCTGAATGTGTCCGTGGCGAGCGGCGTGTGCCTGTACGAGGCGCTGCGTCAGCGCTCTGTGGCGGTCCCTGCATTTTCAAAACCGGGAGTGTGACGATGTTTGCTACTAAATTGAGAGCAGCTTGCGCAGTGGTAATGGGCGCTGCGGTCCTGTTTGGCTTGGCCGCCTGTACCCAGGAGCAACAAAACAAGCTGGGTCGCGAGATCCAGAACTGGACCGGCACCAATGGCGTGCTGGAGTTCTACGCCGGGGACAAGCTGGTGCGTCGCTTCATCAAAATTGACAAACTCAGTACCGCCATGGGGACCGACGACGGCAAGCCGCGGCCCTACCGCTTTGGCTATGGGGTGCTGGACGAAAACCTGAACTTCACCGCGGACAGCGGCGAGAAGAAGGTGTATTTCGAAATCAGCGACTACGGCTCCAACTACCTGTTCTTTGAGAACCCGCGCTAAATCCAGCCCATCCACCCGGCTATGGCACCTGCACCCAGAAGCCATAGCAAGTGGATCTTGGTTTTCCACACCAGGAGGGTGCTCACCGCCGTAACGGCCCAGAGCGCTAGGTGGTGGGTGTCGGCTTTGTGGTTGGCCGCCAGAATCCAGCCGGTGGCCACCAGCAGCGCAATCACCAAGGGCGCCATGCCCTGCTTAAAGGCGCGTACGGCGCGCAGCTCCCGGTTGCGGTGGCCCCATCGAGAGGCTGTGAAGGTGAGAATGCTGCTGGGCAGCATGATGCCCAGCATCGACAGAAACACGCCCAACATGGCCAAGCCCAAGCCATGCCAGCCGGCGCCAAGGCCGCCTGCGGCGTTGAGGCCGATAGTCCAACCCAATAGCGGCACAAACAAAATATTAGGCCCGGGCGCCGCTTGAGCGAGCGCAATGCTGTTGCTGAACTGCTCGGCGTCAAGCCAACCCTTCTCTACCACTAGGAAGCGCTGCATATCGGGTGCCGTGGTGATCGCGCCGCCCACTGCAAGTAGCGAGAGCGAGGCGAAGTGCGTGAAGAGCTCGAACCATTGGGCAGCAGTCAGGGTCATGCTCATGAGGCCTCCTTTTGGGCCGCGAGATGGCCCAGGCACCGGTAGGCCCAGAGGCAGCCCAAGCCGCCCAGGCCCAGCAAGACCCAAATAAGCGGCACGCGCAGCAAGGCCACGGCTACAAAAGTGGCAGCCATTAATGCGAGGCAGGCGCCGAGGCCCATGACATTGCTTTTGAGGGCCGGCACCAGGCGCAGGCCGGCGGCGATGATGAGTCCGGCCGCTACCGCGCCCATGCCACGCAGTGCGCCTTGGGCCTGCGGGTTATCGGCCACACCGGCAAAGGCAGCGGCCAGTATCAGCACCAGAACCAGCGGAAAGCTCAGCATGCCCGCCACACCGGCCAGCGCGCCGCGCCACCCGAAGTAGCGGTCGCCCAGCATCAGTGAGAGGTTCACCACATTGGGGCCGGGCAGGATCTGGGCCACGGCCCAGTCTTCCACAAACTCTTCGGCGGTGAGCCATTGTTTGCGATCGACGAGTTCGCGCTGGGCGACTGCGAGCACGCCGCCAAAACCCTGCAGGGCGAGCAGCGAGAAAGAAACAAACAGATCCGTTTTGGAGCGGGGTGCCGCGCGCGGGGTGAGGCTTGGGGTGGTGGTCGTGCTGGGCGGCATGCAGGCAGGTTAGGTGGGTTGCCCCACCACAGTGAACTGGGCACTATTGTCGCGCAGCCACTGTTCCGATCGGGCGCCATCCTGCTGGCCCGGGTGAAAATCTTCGCGCAAATACTCGCGCCATTGCGCACGGTTGCCGCTTATAAGCCCCCGGGTGCCAAACAAAAAGCTGGCAGCACTCCGCCAGGTGCTCCAGCGGAACAAGGCCTTGTCGTGCCAGAGGTTGCGCACGGTTTGCCGCGCGACATCGCTGAAAAAGGTGATCGTGATGTAGCGGAACAGGCGCAGCCGCCATTCATGGTTGCCACCGATGGCGTGGTACACATCAAATGCGGTGCTGCGGTGTTCACTTTCTTCAGCGCTGTGCCAGAGCCACAGGGTTTTGAGGCGCTCTTCGCTGCCCTCCAGGGCCTCTGGGTGGCTCAGCATCCAATCGGCAAAGATGGCCGTCAGATGCTCGGTGGCCGCCGTGGCCGCCACATGGATACGAACATCGCGGTGGGCATTGGCCTCCAAGCGCCGGGTGGCGCGCCGCTCCAGCGCATTGTCAAAACCCTGCTGGGTCAGTTGCGCATTGAACAGGCTGTGGATGCGGCGGTGGGTGGCCTCTTGGCCCACAAAGCCCTGCACCTCGGTGGCAAAGCGTGCACGCTGGTCCTCGGGCAGGGTTTTGAGGCCGGCGCGGACCGAGTCCATAAAGTACTGCTCACCCAGCGGGAAGCTCATCGACAGCGCATTAAAAAACGCACTGCGAAATGCGTCGCCCCCATTCCAGCGCACCGCAAACGGGGTGTTGAGGTCGATCAGAATTCTGCGGACAGTCAGGTCGGTCATACAGTGGCCTCAGAGGGGGTGGGTTGTGCGGGCAGGTCGCGGAGCTCGGTGGCCACCCAGTTAATCACGGCAGGTGTACTCACCATTTGCACATGGCCTATGGCGTCGAACACGACCGGCTCCACACCCGGCAAGACCTGTGCCCGCTGGGGAAACACAATGTTGTCTTGCGGGGTGAGCGCAATCCGGATCAAGGCGCGCCGATCAGGAGTTTCAGATTCCGCCAGGCCTTGCAGCCATGCGCTATCAAACAGCATTTGGCGGCCATTGGGTGTCGTGGCTTTTTTGGCAGCTTTGGTGCCGGCATGGGGCGTGCCCAACGTCAGGACACGGGCCACCCGCTCACTGCCGTGTTGCCGCATCCATGCCCGAATCGCCAGACCGCCCATGCTGTGGCCGACCAAGGCCACCTGTGTCTGGCCGCTGTGCTGCAACAAGTGCTGAACCGACTTTTCAATGTGGGCCGCATAGTGGTCTATCGAGACAAACAAAGGCTCCAGATTGATCGCCAGTACGGTGTGCCCTTGGGCCTGCAGGCGGGGGGCTACATCGTCCCAGAGCCGGTGATTGCACAAGTAGCCATGCACCAGCAAAACCGGCACCCGGGTGGGGCCCGGGTCAGTAGGCAACAGGGGCGGGCGCTTGTCAGCCCAGGGTTGGCGCAACACAAAGGTGCGGAAGTTGGCAACGGTCTCGCCCCACCAGGCCCGGTAAAACGCGCCTGCCGGTTCCGCCGGGGCGCGGCTCTTCAACATGGTGTAGGCCGTGCTCAGCACCACGGCCAGCCATGGCAAAAGCAAAGTGGCAATGAGCATATCGCCCGTGGCTCCATGCCAGAGCATGGCCAGACCCACGCCGGCAATCACCAAAGCGAGTAAAAAACGTTGCAGCAGTTTGGCGAGCATGGGTAGGTGGTTTTACGGTTGTCAGTACACCGGCTCGAAGCGCCGGATGGCGGCTCGCACATCATCGCTCAAGGCAAAACCGCCTCCGAATTGTGTGGCCAAAGCGGCCGCCCGTGCCTCAAAGGTGTCGATGCCCATGCCGTAGATGAACTGCATGGCGCCACCGGTCCACGCCGGGAAACCGATGCCGAAGATCGAGCCGATATTGGCATCGTGCACGCTGGTGAGCACGCCCTCGGCCAGGCAGCGCGCTGTCTCCACCGCTTGGCGGTAGAGAAGACGATCCTTGAGGTCGGTGATGTTCCAAGCGACATCGGGCTTTTCGAACAGGCCTTTGAGTTCGGGCCAGAGGAACTTCTTGGCACCTTTCTCAGAAGGGTATTCGTAAAAGCCCGCACCACCAGCGCGGCCGGGGCGGTTGTGCTGCTTCACCATTTTCTCGACTACGAGTTCACCGGGTGTGGCGATATAGGTCTTGCCCTCGGCCTCAAAGTCCTTTTGGGTCTGGTCCATCACGTGCAGGCTCAAGGTGAGGGCGGTTTCGTCCAGCACGGCCAAGGGCCCCACCGGCATGCCGGCCTGGATGCCTGCGTTCTCAATTGCCGCGGCGGGAATACCTTCGCCCAGCATGGCTGCACCTTCCATCACAAAGGTGCCGAACACGCGGCTGGTGAAGAAGCCACGCGAGTCGTTCACCACAATGGGGAATTTGCCCAGTGCTTGCACGTAGTCAAAAGCACGGGCTACGGTTTCATCGTCCGTGGCTTTGCCTTTGATGATTTCGACCAGCTTCATCTTGTCGACCGGGCTGAAAAAGTGGATGCCGATGAATTTCTCGGGTTTGGCGCTAGCTTTGGCCAGTCCGGTAATCGGCAAGGTGGACGTGTTGGAGGCAAAAAATCCGCCCGGTGCCAAGAGCGGCTCGGCCTCTTCGGTGACCTTGCCTTTGAGTTCGCGGTTCTCGAAAACGGCCTCGATGATCAAGTCGCAGCCTTGCAGGTCTGCCACGCTGCCGGTGGGGTGGATCAGGTCGAGGATCTGTTGCTGGGCCTCAGGCTTCATGCGGCCCTTGTCGACACGGCCTTGGGTGATTTTGGCGCTGTAGCTCTTGCCGAGATCGGCCTTTTCCTGGCTCACGTCTTTGAGCACGGTGGTTATGCCTTTGCTGGCCTGGCTGTAGGCAATGCCCGCACCCATCATGCCGGCGCCCAGCAGGCCCACCTTGGTGGGTTTGAAGCGGGGCACGCCAGCCGGGCGGCTCTGGCCGCTCTTGATGGCGTTCAGGTTGAAGAAGAAGGTGTTGATCATGGCCTTGGCCTGTTGGCCGGACATGAGCTTGGCCAGATACCGGCTTTCAATACGCAGCGCCGTGTCGAGGTCCACCTGCAAGCCCTCGACCATGCAGGCGATGATGGCTTCGGGCGCGGGGTACAGGCCCCGGGTGTTCTTCTTGATGACTGCGGGCGCAATCGGCAACATGCCTGCCACCGCGGGGCTGCTGGGCAGGCCACCGGGCACTTTGTAGCCTTTGGCTTCCCACGGGTGCTGGGCTGTGGGGTTGGCGGCAATCCACGCCAGTGCCTTGGCTTTCATGTCAGCTACAGCGTCGGGGCCGGGCGCTACCAGCTCGTGCACCAGCCCCAGGCCTTTGGCCTCGGAGGGGTTGAAGGTTTTGCCTTCCACCAGATAGGGCTGTGCGCCCATCAGCCCCAGGTGACGCGTCATCTTGGTCACGCCGCTGGCACCGGGCAGCAGGCCCAGCGTGACTTCGGGCAGGCCGAACTGGGTTTTGCGGTCGTCCACGGCGATGCGGTAGTGGCCTACCAGCGCCACTTCCCAGCCGCCACCCAAAGCCGTGCCGTTGAGCAGGCTGACCACGGGCTTGCCCAAGGTCTCAATGGTGCGGAAATTGCGCTTTACCCGCTCTATTTCTTCAAAGATGCGCGGTGCATCCGCCGGGGTCAGGCGCATGGCCGCCTTGAGGTCCGCGCCGGCGAAGAAGGTGCTTTTGGCAGACGCCAGCAGGATGCCGGTGATGCTGTCTTTGTCCTGCAGCACCTGTGCGGCCACGGCATCCATGTCTTGCTGCCATTGCAGGCACATGGTGTTGACGGGGGAGTCCGGTTCATCAAAGGTGATGGTGGCGATACCGTGGTCCAGGGAGTAACGGATGGTTTTCATGGTGTGGGTCAGAATGCTATAAATTTAGGAGCTGCTCGCGCAATATCAACGGGCGCTAGATGCCGAAAAGACTTCAAAGTCTCTCGACGATGGTGGCAATGCCCATGCCTCCACCCACACACAGGGTGGCCAGCCCGTAGCGCAATTTGCGCCGGTGCAACTCGTCAATCAGCGTGCCCAGAATCATGGCGCCGGTGGCCCCCAGCGGGTGGCCCATGGCAATGGCGCCGCCGTTCACATTGACCTTGTCATGCGGCACCTTCATCTCTTTCATGAAGCGCATCACCACCGCGGCAAAGGCTTCGTTGACTTCAAACAGGTCGATGTCGTCCACCGTGAGCCCGGCTTTGGCCAGCGCCTTGCGCGTGGCGGGCATGGGGCCGGTGAGCATGATGGTGGGGTCTGCGCCGCTCAAGGCGGTGGCCACGATGCGGGCGCGCGGGGCCAGGTTGTGGGCTTTGGCAGCGGCTTCATTGCCGATCAGCACCGCGGCTGCACCATCCACAATGCCCGAAGAGTTGCCGGCGTGGTGCACATGGTGAATGCGCTCCACCTGCGGGTAGCGGGTGAGGGCCACGGCGTCAAAACCCATGCCGCCCATATCGCCAAACGCGGGCTTGAGGCCGGCCAGCCCTTCGAGCGTGGTGCCGGGTTTGATGAACTCATCGCGCGCCAAAATGGTCTGGCCTAGGCTGTCTTTGACGGGCATGACTGAGCGGTCGAAATAGCCTGCAGCCTGTGCTTTGGTGGCGCGGCGTTGCGATTCCAGCGCGTAGGCATCCACATCCGCGCGGGTAAAGCCTTCCAATGTCGCAATCAGGTCGGCGCCTATGCCTTGGGGCACGAAGCAAGTCTGGCTATTGGTTTCGGGGTCCATGGCCCAGGAACCGCCGTCGGAGCCAATAGGTACGCGGCTCATGCTTTCCACGCCGCCGGCCACCACCAAGTCTTCCCAGCCGGAGCGCACTTTTTGCGCAGCCATATTCACCGCCTCCAGGCCGGAGGCACAGAAGCGGTTGATCTGCACACCCGCGCACTGGAAGTCCCAGCCGGCTTTCAAGGCAGCCACTTTGGGCAACACTGCGCCCTGGTCACCTACCGGGGAGACTACGCCCATCACCACATCGTCCACCTGCGCGGTGTCGAACTGGTGGCGCTGTTGCAGGTCCGTCAGCAGCCCTGCGAGCAGGGTGACGGGTTTGACTTCATACAGGCTGCCGTCTTTCTTGCCCTTGCCACGGGGCGTGCGGATGGCGTCAAACACATAGGCTTCGGTCATGGGGTCTCCGGTGTTGTCTGGGGAATGCGGGTGCGCACGCTGGCGCCTGCAAGCTGTTTTGCAGTATATTGTTTTTACCAAGCAAACGCTTTGTAAAAATAACTAATGACTTTCCCTTAGGAGACACCATGATCGAACGCACCCTGTTCACCCCGGACCACGAATCTTTCCGCGACAGCTTCCGCCGCTTCATGGAAAAGGAAATCGCTCCCTTTCATGCAGATTGGGAAGAGCAGGGCTATGTCGCCCGTGAGGTGTGGAACAAGGCCGGCGAGAACGGCTTTTTGTGCATGACCATGCCGGAGGAATACGGCGGCTCCGAGGCCGACAAGCTGTATTCGGTGATCCAGATGGAGGAGCTTGCCCGCGGCGGCTTTACCGGTATCGGCTTCGGGCTGCACAGCGAAATCGTGGCGCCTTACATCCTGCACTACGGCACGCCCGAGCAAAAGGCCAAGTACCTGCCCAAGTTGGCCAGTGGCGAGATGGTGGGCGCGATTGCCATGAGCGAGCCGGCGGCCGGCTCGGACTTGCAGGGCATCAAGTCCACGGCCATCCAGCAGCCTGACGGCAGCTACCTGCTCAACGGCAGCAAGACCTTCATCACCAATGGCTGGCATGCCGACCTCGTGGTGGTGGTGGCCAAAACCAACCCGGCGGCCGGCGGCAAAGGTACCAGCCTGCTGCTGGTGGAGCGCGGCATGCCCGGCTTCAGTGTGGGCCAGCGCCTCAAGAAAATGGGCATGAAAGCCCAGGACACTTCCGAGCTGTTTTTTGACAATGTGCGGGTACCCGCCGAGAACCTGCTGGGCGGTGCGGCCTATGAAAACAAAGGCTTTATCTGCCTGATGGAGCAGTTGCCCTGGGAGCGTTTGCAGATTGCGATCGGGGCGGTGTCGGCCTCCCAGGCGGCCATCGACTTGACGGTGGACTATGTGAAAGAGCGCAAGGTGTTCGGCCAGCCGGTGGCCAGCTTCCAAAACACCCGCTATGTGCTGGCCGAGTTGCAAACCCAGGTGCAAGTGGCCCGCGTGTTTGTGGACAAGTGCTGTGAGCTGATTTGCAAAGACCAGCTCGACACGGCCACGGCCAGCATGGCCAAGTACTGGACCACCGACCTGCAGTGCAAGGTGATGGACGAATGTGTGCAGCTCTTCGGAGGCTACGGCTATATGTGGGAATACCCCATCACCCGCGCCTATGCCGATGCCCGGGTGCAGCGCATCTACGGCGGCACCAATGAGATCATGAAAGAAGTGATCACCCGGTCCATGGGGCTGGGCGGCAAGTAGGCGGGTGGGGGCTCAGGGGTGCGGCGCACCCGTCAGCGCCGGGAGTGGGGCGCCACTATGATCGCCGCATGACGTTTGATGCACTCTTTCTGCTGGCCGGCTTGGCCGCTTTTCTGGTCGGGGCGTCCAAGGGCGGCTTGCCTGCGGTGGGCATGTTGGGGGTACCTATCCTGTCCATGGCGATGTCGCCAGTTCAAGCGGCAGTGCTGTTGCTGCCCATCTTTGTGATTTCAGATATGGTCGGTGTGTGGCTGTACCGGCGCGAATTCAGCCGGCCGAATCTGAAGATTTTGATCCCTGCCGGCATCGTGGGGGTGGGGGTCGGTTGGGCGACAGCGTCTATGGTGTCGGACCGCGCGATCATGCTCATGATTGGCTTGGTAGGCGTGGGGTTCTGTCTCAACCTCTGGTTGCGGGACCAGACCGCAACCGTTGCACAGCCACCGCACTTGGCCAAAGGCTGGTTCTGGGGGACTCTGGCGGGATTCACCAGCTTCATTTCCCACGCGGGGGCGCCGCCGTATCAGGTGTACATGTTGCCGCAGAAGCTGCCCAAGGCGGCGTTTGCCGGCACGTCCACCATTGTGTTTGCGGTGATCAATGCCGCCAAAATCATTCCGTACCAAAACTTGCGGCCCTATTCGACCGCATCTTTGCATTACGCCGCGTGGCTGGTGCCGTTTGCACTGGTGGGGGCGCTCGCAGGTGCCTACCTGACACGGCGCTTGGCTGACCAGTGGTTTTATCGCATCGTGCAGGTGAGTTTGTTTGTGGTGTCAGTCAAGCTCATTGCCGATGCGGTGTGGATGGGCGGGTGACCTATGTCGCCATCCACTGAATATCAAAAGCCCGCTCGATAAACCACACCAAAGCCAGCAGCACGGTGAGTACAGACCCGCCGATAAACACGCCTTGCTTGTAAAAGCGTGTTTTTCGCATCGCATAGGCGAGTGGCAGAAAGACCGCCACGATGGCCAGCTGCCCTAGCTCCACGCCCACGTTAAACCCGACCAGGCTTAAGACCAGGGCGTGGCTTGGCAGGCCCAAGTCTGCCAGCACAGTCGCAAAGCCAAAGCCGTGGATCAGCCCGAACACAAAGGCTGCGACCCACCGCCGCTCGCCGACCATCGGGTAAATGTTGTTCAATGCCGCCAACACTACCGAGAGTGCAATTACCGACTCCACCCAGCGCGAAGGCAACTCAATCCACTGCAAAGCCGCGAGTGACAGGGTGATCGAATGGGCGATGGTAAATGCGGTTACGACCCACAGCACTTCACGACCCGCATCCCGAAAGCTTGCGACCGGCATCCAACGCTTTCCCTCCCGCACCAGCACTACGGGCAAAAGCAGTGCGAGCAAGAAAAGAATATGGTCAAACCCGATCCAGATATGCCATACCCCCTGCACCAAAAATCCGCCTAACTGGCGCAGACCGGAGAGGGCTTTGGGAGTGAACTGCTGCTGGGGTGTTTCCGGCGAAAAGATGGAGGAGGTGGTTTCCCCGTCCAGATCCAGGCGTAGCAGGCCGCGATGCAGGGCATCCACACCAAACAGCAGCCGGTAGTTCACCGATACGTCGGCGTCCGCTGTGGGGCATTCCCCCTGCAAACGCATGACTGCATACGCGCCATCCGTGTGCTCATCAATCAGGTGCTCGGTCACGCGCAGTGGGCAGCGCCCGCCACGCTCCACGGTCAGGGCATTGGTACTCCAGGCGTCGATTTCTCCGTGTTTGGCTCGCACTTCACCCCACGTGATGTCGCCATCCCCATTGGCATCGAGACCCAGGGCAAAGTCGATGTCACGCAGTGCAATATCCCACTGTCCGCTGACTTGGTTACCATCTACCTTAAGTGCCAGATAGCTATCGCTGGCTTTGTGGGCCTGTGCCGGGAGCCAGCAAAGGCTCAACAGCAAAACAAGAATCAAGCGCCACTTCATTTCAGCTCCTTGGCGAGTTGCTTCATCCGGAGGTCTCCAAATTGACTGGCGCTTAACCAGTCCACAACGGGTTGGGCTGCTGGTGCTTGCCGGGCCACCACAGCGGCCTCCAGCAACACCCGCGCATCCCGCGGTTCGCGCTGGTACGCATAGTTTTCTTGGGCCAGGCGAAGGGCTGTGGGTGCATCTTTGCGGACCTGCAGCTCGAAACGTGATTCTTCGGCCAAGTGGGTGGTATCGCCCCTGGCGCGCGCCGCGGCGAAGCGGTCGGCCAGCATCTTGACGTGGCCGGCAGCCTTGGGGCTGGCTGTCAGTGTTTCCGCAATAGCGAGGCGGACCAGCAAGCTGTCGGCTGACTCCCAGGTAGACAACAGCTTGACGACGTCGGCAGCCTGACCGTTGTCCAGCAAAAAGTCGGACCACGCGGCCAGCAGGTAAATATCGTCCTGACCCAGTGCCAAGGCTTGCTGGTAATGCTGCCGGGCGATGGCTGTCTGTCCTTGCCAAGCGGCTACTTCGCCCATTCTTGTGAGTAGCCACAACTGGCTAGCCGTCGAGCGGGCTTGCGCTAGCGCTTGGCGCAAAGTCTCATAGCCCGCTGGGAGATCACCGGAATAGCTTTGGGTTAAGCCCAGGCAGGCGCCGTGCAGGGCGTTGCGGCCGAGTTGGTTCAAGGCGGTGCATTCTTTGCGGGCGGCGCTGTAGTCTGCTTGCACTAGGTAAATGGCGCCCCGCCAGGCGTGGGCTTGGGCGTAGCTGGGGTCCAAGGCCAGCGCTTGGGCAAAATCCTGCAGGGCTCCTTGAAAGTCATGCCGGTACTGGCGCAATACGCCTTTTAAGGTGAGCAATTCGGGACTCAGGGGGCCTGCGAACGCAGACACCACTGCATCGGCGTAACCTATGTAGCGCGGGTCGCCCTGCGCATTGGCAAGGTCGACGTAGCGTTGTACCAACGCGGCTTGGGTTTCCGGGTCTTTGGGGCGCTGGCTTGCGGAGCTGCGCAGGGTGGCCAGTTCTTTGGCCACCGGGTCCGCCGCCCGAGCCGGAAGCTTTTGCAGTACCTGATTGTCGGAGGTCGGGACAAAGGGGGCCGCAATCGCCCCCTGACTAAGCAAACCGCCCGCGAGGACTGCAGACCACATCCATACCGTTAAACGCATAAGCATAGGTAAATTTTTCATAAGTGGCGTATATTGCGCAGACCATCTATCCCGGTGGTTCAAAACCTGTCATTGGAGTCTAACCATGAACAAGATTTTTAGCGTAGTAGTTGCTTCCGTCCTTGCCACAGCCTCTTTCGGTTCTTTCGCTGCCTCCCACGGCGGTGCCATGAAAGACGACAAAAAAATGGAAGAGTGCAAGAAGATGGACGCTGCCAAAGCCGACGACAAGATGAAGGCAGAGTGCAAAGCCATGATGGAGAAGAAGTAAACCCTCTGCGGTGTTTGCTTTCCAAAACGGGCCTTCGGGCCCGTTTTTGTTTGTTGGCTTGCCTCGGTTGAGCGGGCTACACTCGGCCGGCTGCTTGAATTTCCGGAGTCCGTTATGTCGATTTCGTCACCCGCTTACCCCTTGCTTCTTGAACGCACCCTGGCCGCGCCCCGCGCCGCAGTGTGGCGCTGCTGGACAGAGCCAGAGCTCTTGTGCCAGTGGTTTTGCCCGAAGCCTTGGGGCGTTAGCCATGCTGAGATGGAGCTGTTCCCTGGCGGCCGGTTTTTCACCCACATGGTGGGTCCCAACGGGGAGCAGGTGCCGAATCCCGGTGTTTTTTTGACGGTAGATGCCGGGCGCCAACTGGTTTTCACCGATGCGTTTGTGAGTGCATGGGTTCCCAGTGCGAAGCCGTTCATGGTGGGTGACATCACCTTTGCGGATGGCGCAGAGGGCGGCACCCACTACATCGCCCGTGCCCTGCATTGGACGGAGTCAGACCAAAAACAGCACGAGGCGATGGGCTTTCATCAAGGGTGGGATGCAGCTACCAAGCAGCTCGAGGCTCTTGCCGCCTCGCTGTGAGTACTTTTACTTTTCCGGTCCGGGTGTATTGGGAAGACACCGACGCGGGCGGCGTTGTGTTTTATGCCAACTACCTGAAGTTTTTTGAGCGGGCCCGCACCGAATGGTTGCGTGCAGCCGGCGTGGAGCAGCAGCGCCTGCGTGACGACACCGGCGCCATGTTTGTGGTTGCCGAGGTGCAAACCCGTTATCTGGCACCAGCCCGTCTGGACGACTTGCTGCACGTTACGGTGCAGGTCGACGAGAAAGGTGCTGCCAGCATGGTGATCGTGCAAGAGGCATTTCGGGGCGACGTGTTGCTAGCCAAGGGCCGCATTCGGATCGGTTGTGT
Organism: Rhodoferax sp. UBA4409; assembly: GCA_002390825.1. Taxonomy (GTDB): domain Bacteria; phylum Pseudomonadota; class Gammaproteobacteria; order Burkholderiales; family Burkholderiaceae_C; genus Allorhodoferax. The sequence continues at coordinate 9,357 of DGQR01000245.1, read as the reverse complement.
GCACGCTGAAAGCCTGAGGCCTTGCCGCATACCGGCAAGGGTCGTCAACGCCTTGGCCGGTTCAGGTAACAACTAATCAGGTCGCACCGGTGGTGCGTCGGTATGAGACGCTTGAGGTGGGGCAGGGGCGTGTGTCATTTTTGCCAGTGCGGTGGCCAGCCAGGTTTGTACCAGTCCGGACGCCAAACCACGGGTGAGCAGGGTAGGACCGAGCGCGCTGAGCACGGGATGCTTGAAAGTCCAGCGCCATGGCCGAGCCCATACCAAGGTGGCGCCAAGCGCCAATGCGGTGGCCACGGCAGCCACCGGGTGGCGTTGAACCATCGGACGCACCCAGGCTTGGATCACGTCACCCGCCAATTCGCTGCTGGTGTGCAAGGGGTGTTGTTCCCACCAGTGCCTCAAGCTCGGGCCGACAGCATCCCACAGCATAGTGCCGCCGGGCAAGATGGTTTTTAAAGCGTCAAAGAGTCCTGGGCGGGCGACAGTATCGCGTCTGTTGGCATCGCTGGTGCTGCTTGTTGCGAGTGCTGCTCGAAGGCGCTCGCGCGAAATGGTCAGCTTCTCTACGGCACTGAGTGTGGCGTTGTTCATGTCGGCAGACTACGGAGCAAAGCGATATCGGCCTGCGCTTGTCGGCGCAGTTCGACAAATGCCGGTTCAGTGCGAACGTTCAACAAGATCACGCCACACACGGCCGCCATGACAGCCGGCACTGCGGGTACCGATGCCAGTACCCACAAGGTCGCCGATGGAATTACATTCATTTGGGTGATCCAGAACATCATGGCAACGCCAGCCAGCACCACTGACACACACAGCAGGCCCAGCATGACCGCACCGAGCAATGCCCGGCGTATCCAAGCGGCGCTTTGGAGGGCCAGCTCGGTGCCGATGAGTTCACTGTAGGCCTGCGCATGGTTGCCCAAGAGCTGTGGCTGGTTGGCGATTAAATGAAATATCGGGTGCAGCATGTTGGGTGTGAACGTTGCGCGCGTGGGGTCAATGGCTGCGTGTGCGGCTTAGCAGGCTGATCACGCCCATCAGTACCGCGCCTGTTGCAGCAGCCAGCAATACCGACTTCACCGGCTCTTGCTGGATGTATCGCACGGTGGCCTCTCCCGTACGGCTTGCCTTCTCGCGCAGTTGCAGCGCACCGTCCTGCACGGCGTGCAGGCCGCGTTGGGTTAACGCGTTGGCTTCGTCTGTCGCACGGTTCAGCATTGGGGCCACTTGGTCCGCTGCATCTTGGATAGAGGTGGTGATGGATTCTGTTTTCATGGATTTCCTGAGGTAGGGGCGTTGAAGTCGCCGGGTTTTTTGACAGCGCTCAGTGTGCGACGGTCTGGCAATACGAGGCATCGGCCAGTCGCTCGACATGCTGCCGGTGAGGACGCTGTAGCGATGTAGGAGGGCACTGACAGACGCCTATGACGTAGGAGTGGGACTACGGGAACTAGCGGTCTCGGCCGCTTCGCAACAGGGTGCTAGGGCATCAAGCTTCATTCATCGCAACACCGCTCTTCGCAGTGTTGTTCATTACCACCCACAGGGGGCCACGAGCTCCCGGTCTACCGGAGATAACACCATGACATTCCACCTCACATCCCACCCCACATCCCGTTTACTGCTGATTGCCGCTCTGGTGGCAACAGCCGGCGCGGGCTGCGCCAACCAGCCCCAAACCAGTGCCACTGCACAAATAGCAGTGTCTCGCGAGGCGGTCAGCAACGCGGCCGGTGCTGATGGAATGCAGTTTGCACCCGCTGAAATGACGGCAGCCCGTGAAAAGCTAACCCGTGCTAATAAGGCCATGGTCGACCGCGACTATCAGGCGGCCTCGGAGCTGGCAACCCAGGCGCAAGCGGACGCCAAGTTGGCCCAAAGCAAGGCCAACACGGCCAAGGCTCAGGCGGTTGCCAATGCGCTGCAGGACGATATACGCGTACTGCGCGACGAGTTGGACCGCGCCAACGCCGCCAAATAAACGGCTCACAAAGCCCAACCCGAATTTTCAAATCCATCGAAGGACACCCCATGAAACACCACTACCTGACCCCTGCCGCATTGGCCATTGCTATTTTGTTGGGTGCCTGTGCATCTGCGCCGACCAGCACCTCCTTGCTGGAAAGTGCCCGTAGCGATTACGCCCAAGCCCAACGTAACCCCAATGTGAACAACTTCGCCCCGCTGGAAATGAAGCAAGCGAGTGACGCGATGCAAGAGGCCAACCTCGCTGCAATGCAAAGCGCCGATCCCGACAAGGTCGACCAATTGGCCTATATGGCCCGACAAAAAATTGCGATAACCCAAGAGGTCGTCAAACAAAAAACGGCCGAGGTAGATATGGCTCGAAGCGGCCGGGAGCGCGATCAGTTGCAGCTCACTCAACGCACCAACGAGGTCAATCAGGCCAACGCCAATGCGCAGCAGGCCCAAATCAACGCCGACATGGCGCAGCGCCAGGCCAACAACGCCGAGCGCCAAGCGATGGATGCGAAGCGTGCCACGGATGCGGCCCGCCAAGCCACGACAGATGCCAACCGCCGAACCGCGTTGTTAGAGAGCCAACTCGCCGATCTGGCCGCGAAGAAAACGGACCGTGGGATGGTGATCACTCTGGGCGATGTTCTTTTTGGTAGCGATAAAGCCAGTCTCACCGCCGGCGGCCTGCGCAGCGCGCAAAAGCTGGCCGAAGTACTGCAGCAAAACCCGACGCGCAATGTGCTGGTCGAGGGCTTTACGGACAGTACGGGTGCAGACCCTTACAACCAGCAGCTGTCAGAGCGTCGCGGTCAAACCGTACGTGATGCACTTTTGCAAATGGGCGTAGGTGGTGAACGCATCAGCGTACGTGGCTATGGCGAGTCATATCCTGTGGCTTCCAATGACACCGCCGCCAATCGACAGCTCAACCGCCGTGTGGAGATTGTGCTGTCCGACGAATCTGGCAAAACACCTCAACGCTGAGTAAATTCGCTATCTAATAGATAGCGAACTATGCAGAATTTAAAGGGGCTAGCTGCCCCTTTTTTTATGGTTGGTGATCCGCTTTCAATCGGGCCAACTCGGTGTCTTTGGTGCGCCACAAATGGGCAACCCAAGCGGAGAATCCCGCACGGAACTCGGCGTCCCCACCGTAGTTTCCGTTGAGCAGTTCCGGAGGAATTTCGATAGACCGGGCGCGCACCACCACGCGGCGCATACGCCCGCACAGGAAGTCTCCAAAAGTGGGAATGCCATCGGGGTAGTAAATCGTCACATCCAGAACACTGTGGAACTTGTCACCCATTGCCTGTAACGCGAGGGCCAATCCCCCCGCTTTGGGTTTGAGCAAGTGGGTGTAGGGGGATTGTTGCTGGGCGTGTTTGGCCGGCGTCATGCGAGTGCCCTCCAGGAAGTTCATGACACTGGTGGGGATGAGCGCAAACTTCTCACAGGCCTTGCGGGTGGTTTCCTGGTCTTTGCCACGCATTTCCGGGTGCTTTTTCAGATAGGCCTCGCTGTGGCGGCGCATGAACGGGAACTCGAGTGCCCACCATGCCAGGCCCATCACCGGTACCCAAATCAGCTGTTGCTTGAGAAAGAACTTGAGCAAGGGAATGCGCCGGTTCAGCAGGTGCTGCAACACAAAGATATCGACCCAGCTCTGGTGGTTGCTGCTCACCATGTACCACTGGTCGGGGCGCAGGCCCTCAAGGCCTTGTACATCCCAAGAGGTGCGCTGGGTCAGCTTCATCCAGCCACTGTTGCCACTGATCCAGTTTTCAGCGATGGACAGAATGACGGGGTCTAAGCGAAGGCGCACCGCCTTGAAAGGAAGTACCAGTTTGATGATCGCGAAGACCAACAGGATCGGCACCCAAAACAGGATGTTGATGGTCAGGAGGAGCCCGGCGATCAAACCTACCAAAGCAGGAGGAAGAAAATTCAACATACGGTTCAATGTCTCAGGGTAGGGGGCCTCTGACGTGCCAAGAGCCTGCCTAAGCGGCTCTCGTGGGGGTGTCGGGCGCAGTATCTTCGTAAAACCACACGTTGTTGCGCCCTTTTTGCTTGGCAACATACATGGCCGTGTCGGCGTTCTTCAGCAGGTCTGTCGGGGAGTGGGTCTCACCCAAGAACAAACAGACGCCAATACTCGGCGTGGTGCGGTAAGTGGTGTCGGGTAGCTCGTAGGGCTCATTGAGGCTTGACAGTACTTTGAAAGCAACGATGGCGGCGTGTTTGCGCGCAGCGGTTGCGTCTTTCCCGACGTCTTGGAGCAAGAGCACAAATTCATCACCGCCGATACGCGCAATGGTGTCCACCTGCCGGACATTTTTTTGCAAGCGACGGGCCACTTCTTGGAGGAGGAGGTCGCCCACGTCGTGCCCGAGGGAGTCGTTCAGGCGCTTGAAATGGTCCAGGTCCATGAACATCAAGGCCCCGTGCTCTTTGCTGCGCTGGCTGTAAGCAATCGCGCTGTGAAGCCGATCGGTCAGGAGCCTGCGATTTGGCAAACCGGTCAGGGGGTCATGGAATGCCAGATGGCGGATCGCTTCCTCCGCTTCTTTGCGCTCGGTGATGTCGCGCGCAATCGCAATACAGCGGATTTCTTCGTCGGTCACGGTGGGCTTGCGAACGACCGACAACTCAAACCACTGGCGGCTACCGTGACGGTCGAGGTAGTACTGGACTCCGCTTGAGCGACCTTTCTGAATGGCTTGCGAGAGTGCGGCCATACAAGCGGCGGCAGCTTCCTGGGGCAGGACCTCCTGGATGCTGCGGCCTATCAAAAAGTCTGGCTCCACAAAAAGTGCATTTTTGTTTCCGCTGTGTACCGCGCGGTAATGCCCTTTTTCACCAATCTCGAACAAAAGGTCGGGCAGCGCATCGAGGGTGGCTTGTAATTCGACCTGGGCGGCGCGCAGCGAGTCTTCCGTTTGCTTGCGTGCGGTGATGTCCATCAGGGTACCGACCATACGCAGCGGGGTGCCGTCCTGGCTGGTCTGCACCACTTTGCCGCGGCTGCTGAGCCAAATCCAGCGACCATCGGCATGCCGGGCCCGGTACTCTGCCCGGAAAGAGGTGCTGTGCCCCTTGAGGTGCCGTAACACCGCCACACCGAGAGGTGCCAAGTCGTCCGGGTGAATGAATTCGCTCAAAGAGCGGGGGGATTGGGCATCGCCCGGCATATAGCCCAACATGGCGAATGCACGCAAATCCATCATGTACCCCGGCTCTTGTCGCAGGTCATGGTCCCAGCGTCCGAGATCTGCCCCCATGATGGCCAGCTCGAGTTGCTCGGTGGTGTCGCGTAACAGCGCTTCTGCGTCTTTGCGGTCCTGGATGTTGCGCGAGACACCGAGAACACCGATGGTCTTGCCTTGCGCATCCCGCATGGGTGTTTTGTGGACTTCGAAGGTGGCGCCGCTCGGGTTGATTTTGGTGGCGCTGCCTTCTTCAAACGTGACGGTCTTGTCGCTTTTTAACGCCCATTTATCGGACAGCGCGAATGCTTCGGCCGCTGAGTCTTCGACCCAATTGGCATCGCGGGTGCCGATGATGTCTTCGGCCTGTACGCCGAGTGCTTGGGCAAATGCGTCGTTGCACAGAAGATAAACGCCCTGGAGGTCCTTGACCCATATCTGGTCGGGGATGGTCTGCAGCACATTGCGCAGCATCACCTCGTTTTTGCGCAACGCTACGCGGGCGTTGCGTTCACGGGTGATGTCTTCAATCGTGCCCTCAAAGGCAACGACCTGCCCCAGTTTGTCGTGGAGTGCGTGGGCATGTTCCCGCACCCAGATCCGCTGTCCCCCTTGGAGGCGGAACATTTCCGACACAAAGTCTTTGACTTTGCCATGCCTGCGCATCTCATCCAGGAAGTCTTTGCGACGCTGGGGCTGAACGTAAGGGTTGAGGCTACGGGCCTGGAGCAGCTGGCCGAGCTCCTCTTCATTTTCGCAACGGTGAAGCCGCAAAAAAGCGTTGTTGGCCTGGAGAATGCGGCCATCCAAAGCTGCGCGATAAGCACCTATCGGAAGGTGCTCAAAAAGGGTGGAGTTGTTGCCTTTGGAAGTCACAACTGCAGCCGCGCAGGGTTATTTCAAACTGCCCGAGAGAAACTGCGCCAGTCGTTCGCTGCGGGGGGCTGTCAGGACTTGCGCGGGATGCCCCTGTTCTTCAATCAAGCCCTTGTGCAAAAAGATAAGGTGGTTGGAAACCTCACGGGCAAAGCCCATTTCATGGGTTACCACCACCATGGTGCGGCCTTCTTCTGCCAGGCTCTTCATGACCCGGAGTACCTCCGACACCAACTCGGGGTCCAGCGCGCTAGTCGGTTCGTCGAACAACATCACTTCGGGTTCTACCGCCAAGGCACGGGCAATGGCGACCCGCTGTTGCTGGCCGCCGCTCATGTGGGCCGGGTAGCGATCTTCCACCCCGGTCAAGCCGACTTTGGCGAGGTATTTTTGTGCGGTTGCGACCGCCTCATCTTTGGGGACGCCCAGCACATGGACTGGCACCTCAATAATGTTCTCTAGCACCGTCATATGGGCCCAGAGATTGAAATGCTGGAAGACCATGGCCAACTTGGTGCGCAGGCGTTGTAGTTGCTTGGCATCTTTGGCCATCAGTTCACCGGTCGGGCCGGCAATCAACGCAAGCTCTTCACCTGCGACATTGATGCGCCCTTGGTTGGGCTTTTCCAGCATGTTGATGCAGCGCAGAAAAGTACTTTTGCCCGAACCGGAACTTCCGATGATGCTGATCACATCGCCGGCATGGGCGGACAGCGAAACGCCTTTGAGCACCTCGTTGCCGCCGAAGCGTTTGTGGATGTTCTCAACCTGGAGTTTCAGGGGCTTGTTATCGGTCATGTTCTGAGCAGTCGTATCAGGTTCAGTAGAGGGCGATCGGGCATTCAAGCGCCCAGGAGTTCACCCGTCCGGAATGCGGTGGCGCCGGCAATCTTGCCAATTTCGGCTCCGGCGTGGGCGTAGCGATCGCGCACCCGGGCATAAAACACGCCGGCCACGCCAGCGTAAATCGGATGGCTGGTGTTGTCGATGGGATTAATGACTTCGGCGACAAGGTCGTCTTTTTGCAGGGTCTGGCCCACATCAGCGATATACGCCACCACACCGGGGCAGGGGGTATGGAGTGTTTCAGAGCCCGCCAAAGGGGTCGCTTGGGCCAGAGCCGCAGGCACTTGAACAGGTGTCGCTGAATGTACCGCGCCGGCAATGCACAAAAAGTCAAAAACAGCCTGCGCATCTGCCTTGGCCCAAGCGTGAGACACGTCAGACTCGCCGCGCAGCTCCACCGTCGTGCTGTTGCAGCCTTGTGGCAAGGGCGCCGCGATGCCATCCTGCTTTAGCCGGTCTGCTAGCTGCCACCATGCACCAGACAGGCATTCATCAAACGGGCCGCTGCCCGAGTTACGTGCCAGCAAAATGGCACGCGATTGCAGCAAGTGCGCGAGTGGCTCCAGCTGGGGCCAGCAAGGCTCCTCGGTATAGAAGTGCATCACGCCTTCACAGTCGCAATGCAGGTCGATCACATGATCCGCATCATGCGATAGCAGCAGAAGCGTGCGGCGCAGGCTTTGCAACTCGGTATCTGGTTTCCACTGGTCCAGAAACTGGCCTATGGCCTTGCGCACCGCCGTCACGTTTGCGGTCGGGTCTGAACCCATCAGTGGTTTGATGGTGTCGTACACGGCCCGGGCCAGGTCCGGGTAATGGCGGTTGAAGTTCTCCGAGCTGTCGAGCTCAAAGCGGCCCATAGGTTTGTGGTCGATGCGCTGTGCCAGCCCGATCGGGTTCGCCACAGGCACCAGAACGACTTCGCCGCGCAGCCGGCCGGCTGCCTCGGCTTGGTCCAGCAAGGCACGCAAATGGAATGCGGCCAACATGCCGGGCAGTTCTTCGGCGTGCAGGCTCGCCTGCACATATACCTTGGGCCCCTGGCCTGGCGTACCGTAGTGAAAGCTGCTCAGGTTGCGTAGGCTGCCCAAACTGTTGGACAGCAGGGGATGGTCTTTGCGTTGCATGGTGGTCAGTGTTTACGGGGGGCGAGGTAGGCCAAAAAGTGCTTCTCTGCCAAGCGGAACAAACCAATCAGGCAGAACGACGCTACCAGATAGATGGCTGCGGCCGCAAGGTAGGCCTCAAAGGGCAGGTAGTAGTCAGAGTAAATCCGGCTCGCTGCGGCAGTGACATCGAGCATGCTCGGTACGGCACTTGCCAGACTGGTACTCTGAAGCATCATCACCACTTCGTTGCTGTAGGCGGGCAGGGTGCGGCGCAACGCACTGGGCAGCACAATGCGGCGCATGGCTTGAAAGCGGCTCATGCCGTAAGCCTGTGCCGCTTCAATCTCGCCCGCAGCCGTTTCACGGATGGCGCCGGCCAACATTTCGGCGGTGTAACCGGCAGTGTTCAAGCTGAAGGCCAGCAAGGCGCAGAAGAAGGGCTCTTTGAAGTGCGTCCAAGGCCAGACGTCATCCCAGCGTGCCTGAATCCATTCCAGCTGGCCCAACCCGTAATAAATCAAGTACACCTGAATCAGTAGCGGCGTGCCGCGAATCACGTAGGTGTAGGCGCCGACGATCCAGCGCAAGATAGCCCAGCGGCTTGTCAGTGCCAGCGCGAATATCAACGCCAAAACGGCCCCGATGGCCAAGGACGACAAAAGCAGCCCCAAAGTGGTGCTGATGCCGGTGAGGTAGAGCTGCAGGTTTTGCGGTTCAAAAATCACGTGCCATTTCATAGCTCACCCCGCTTGGTACCGAGGCTGTAACGGGCATTGATTTTGCGCAGCACGAACAAGGAAATGCTGGTGTAGATCAAAAACAAGGCTGCCGTGAACAGGAAAAATTCGAAAGGCGAGCGTGTCGCAGCGCTGGCCTGTTTGGAGAGGTAGGTCATCTCCTTGAGGCCGATCAGGCTTACCAGCGCAGTCGCCTTGATCAGCACCAGCCAGTTGTTGGTGAAGCCCGGCAGGGCATAGCGCACCATTTGCGGTGCCGTGATGCGCACAAAAGCGCGGACGCGTCCCATGCCGAAGGCCCAAGCAGCCTCCATTTGGCCTTTGGGAATGGACAGGATGGCCCCCCGGAAGGTTTCGGTCATGTAGGCGCCGTAGATAAAGCCGATCGTGAGTACGCCGGCCAGAAAGGGATTGATGTCGACGGTTTTTTTGCTACCGGCGAGTTCCAGCAAGTGGTTCAGACCTATCGTGCCACCGTAAAACACCAGCAGCATTACGACCAGATCGGGTACCCCCCGGATGACGGTGGTGTAGGTCGTGGAGATGGCGACGAGCACGGGGCGACCGGAGAGCTTGGCCGCCGCGCCCAGCAGACCG
>DGQR01000246.1 GCA_002390825.1 Rhodoferax sp. UBA4409 | reverse complement strand
ACACATCCCAGTCAGTAATCTGTATGAAGTGTTCATCATGTTTTGTTGGATGACGGCGCTTTTCTACCTCTATTTTGAAGCGCAATACAAGACCCGATCGTTGGGTGCTTTTGTCATGTTGATCGTGAGCGCCGCAGTGGGTTTCTTGCTCTGGTACACCGTGGCACGGCAAGCGCAGGAAATTCAACCTTTGGTGCCGGCACTTAAAAGCTGGTGGATGAAGCTCCATGTACCTGCCAACTTCATCGGCTATGGCACTTTTGCTTTGGCAGCGATGGTGGCTTTTGCCTATTTGATTAAACAGCAGGCCACCGAGACCAAGTGGTACCGTTTGGCGCCTCTCTGGTTGCTGGGTATTGTGTTGTGCTTCGAGCCGATTGTGTTTCGCAAGTCTTCCGCATCTGGCCTTAACGATTATTGGGCTGTCTACTTCGGCGTTTCGGCCTTGATCGTGGCTGGGATCCTCTTGGGGCGCCGCGCCATCGCTGAGAAACTGCCCTCTTTCGAAGTTCTGGATGATGTGATGTACAAGTCCATCGCGGTCGGGTTCGCATTTTTCACGATCGCGACAGTGTTGGGTGCGCTGTGGGCTGCCGAAGCGTGGGGTGGTTATTGGAGCTGGGATCCTAAGGAGACCTGGGCTTTGATCGTCTGGCTCAACTATGCCGCTTGGCTGCACATGCGTCTGATGAAAGGCCTGCGCGGCACGGTCGCCGCATGGTGGGCTTTGGCAGGCTTGGCGATCACCACTTTTGCCTTTATCGGCGTGAATATGTTTTTGAGCGGACTCCATAGCTACGGAACCCTGTAAGAAAACCCAAGCTCGACCGACCAAATCGGAAACAAGGAACACACTTATGCACTATCACTCCAAGTCCAGCGGTTTCCAGCATCCGGCGTCGAGCGAGATAACGCCGCAAGTGGTGTATCAAAACCGACGCAAGCTATTGCAAACCGTCGCGACGGGAGTGGTTGGTGCTGGCTTGGCAACCTGGGCTTCCAGGAATGCCATGGCGCAAGGTTCCGGCTGGGGCAGTCGCCCCGGCAAGTTGGCCGCCTTGACCACAAAAACCACGTCTGTCGATGGTGCAGTTACTGCGGAAAAAGTAACGCCCTACAAAGACGCCAGCAAGTACAACAATTTTTACGAGTTCGGGACCGATAAAGCGGACCCGGCAGTGAATGCCCACACGCTCAAGACCACGCCGTGGACAGTGGAAGTGGAAGGGCTCATCAAAAAGCCGGGCAAATACGCGCTGGAAGACTTGCTGAAATTGAGTCCACTGGAAGAGCGCGTGTACAGGCTCCGCTGTGTGGAGGGGTGGTCGATGGTGATCCCATGGGTGGGCTACTCCTTGTCGGAGCTCATCAAGCGAGTCGAGCCACAGGGGAGCGCCAAGTATGTCGAATTCATCACCTTGGCAGATCCTAAGACGATGCCGTATGTTGGATCACGCGTCTTGGATTGGCCCTACGTGGAGGGCCTCCGGTTGGACGAGGCTCAGCATCCCTTGACCTTGTTAACTTTTGGCATGTATGGCGAGGTTCTGCCTAACCAAAGCGGTGCGCCTGTGAGACTGGTTGTTCCATGGAAATATGGATTCAAGAGTGGCAAGAGCATTGTGAAAATCCGCTTTACAGAAAAGCCACCGGCAACCGCATGGAACAAAGCAGCCGCGAACGAGTACGGCTTTTATTCAAATGTGAATCCGAATGTGGACCATCCGCGCTGGAGTCAGGCTACTGAGCGCCGTATTGGTGAAGATGGCTTGTTTGCCAAGAAGCGCAAGACACTGATGTTCAACGGTTATGAGGCACAAGTGGGCCAGCTCTACGCAGGGATGGATTTGAAGAAGTTTTTCTAACTGTCCAGCCGATTCTTATGAACAAGTGGCTGCTGCATCGACTGGCCAAGCCGTGCCTGTTGATTGTGCTGTGTCTTCCGCTAATTCATCTGGTGTTCTCTGCCTTTGCGGATCGCTTGGGTGCTAATCCGGCGGAGGCTCTGATTCGATCGACTGGCGATTGGACTCTGCGCTTGCTGTGCTTTACATTGGTCATCAGCCCTTTGCGGGAGGTCAGCAAGTGGTCTGGCTTGGCACGATTCCGCCGCATGGTAGGGGTGTCCACCTTTTTTTACGGATTGCTGCATCTGCTCTCATACAGCTGGCTCGATATGGGCTTGGATGTGCCGGACATAGCCGCGGACATTGTGAAGCGCCCCTTCATTCTGGTGGGTTTTACGGCCATGTTGCTACTTAGCGCGCTGGCGGCCACCTCCTTCAACGCTGTGATCAAGGCCATGGGCGCCAAGCGATGGCAAATGCTCCACCGTTCTGTGTACGTCATTGCCGTGCTCGCAATCTTGCATTTCTTCTGGATGCGCGCAGGAAAAAACGATTTCACCGAGGTTGGCGTTTACGCCGTCATCCTCGGAATTCTGTTGGGCTGGAGAGTCCGCAGGTATCTGCGGAAATAAGCCCTAAAGAAGCTTTTCGCCTCGAATCTGATCAGCAAACTCATCGCGCTGGCGAATGAGGTGGCTGTTTGTGCCATCTACCAAGATCTCTGCCGCTTTGGGGCGTGAATTGTAATTGCTCGACATGCTCATGCAGTAGGCGCCGGCAGACAGTACGGCTAACCGATCGCCCGCTTTGACCGCCAGTGCGCGGTCGTGTCCAATCCAGTCTCCGCTCTCACAGACTGGGCCAACAACGTCAAAAACTTCAGCCGATGGTTGAGTTGGTGAATACTGCAGAGGGACGATTGTGTGAAAGGCTTGGTACATGGCCGGCCGGGGAAGGTCGTTCATCGCAGCGTCAACGATGCAGAAATTTTTCTGTTCACCTGGCTTCATGTACAAAACCTCGGTCACGCAGACTCCTGCGTTCCCGACCAACGAACGCCCGGGCTCAATCATGAGCTGGCGCTGACCGAATCCTCGCGCATCCAGCTTGACCAGCAATTTGTGCCACAGAGTGTCTGCAGCGGGTGGTGTGTCACCGTTGTAGTTGATGCCCAAACCACCGCCAAAGTCGATGTGATGAATAGGTATGCCCGCTGCTTCGATGGACTCGACCAAATCTAACATCCGGTCCATGGCGTCAAGGTACGGAGTCTCTTCGGTGATTTGAGATCCAATGTGGCAGTCTATGCCCACGACTTTTAATCCCGGCAACGCTGCTGCACGTTGGTAGGTCATGAGCGTGCGCTCGTGTGCGATGCCGAATTTATTGCCTTTGAGTCCGGTCGAAATGTAGGGGTGAGTTTTGGGGTCTACATTCGGATTCACCCGGATGCTGATGGGCGCCTGCAAGTTCAAACTGAGGGCGACTTCATTCAAGACATCGATTTCTGCTTCACTTTCAACGTTGAAACAGCCGATTCCGGCCTTAAGCGCTACGGCCATTTCTGTACGAGTTTTCCCGACACCAGAAAAAATGACTTTGTCCGCTTGCGCGCCTGCCGCAAGCACTCGTGCGAGCTCGCCGCCAGAGACGATGTCAAAACCACATCCGGCTTTGGCAAACAGTTGCAGGATGGCCAGCGAGGAGTTTGCTTTCATAGCGTAGCAAATGCGTGCATTACGGCCCGCAAAACCACGCTGATAAGCGGCCAGAGCGTCCAGCATGGAGGCTTTGGAATAGACAAACAAAGGTGTTCCATGAAGCGAAGCCAATTCGCCTAAGTCGCATCCTTCAACCTGTAGTTGGTCTTGCTGGTAATGAACGTGGGGGTGGCCGGGGAGTTGGGGTGCGCTCATGGGGTAGAAATGTTGGGGCTGGCAATGGCAGCAGGGGCGGAGGGAGGAGCTTTGACGCCTGCAGGAGGTACCGGGCGCTTCGGCAAATACAGCGCTCCGGTCTGGCCACAAGCGGTGAGTAACACGCAAAGGCAAAGCGGGCTTAGGGTGCTGACTAGAATTCGGGTTCTATTGAACATGCGTAAATTGTAATGACCGACCCTGAATTCATGAGCCTTGCCGAATCTTTGTTGACGTCCATCGAACTCGCTTGTGACCGGATCAATGATGAATCGGATGCCGATATTGACAACCAAAGAGTGGGTAGCATGATCACCCTGACCTTTGCAAACCGCTCTCAGATCATCGTGAATCTTCAAAAACCACTCCACGAGGTTTGGCTCGCTGCGAAGTCAGGTGGGTATCACTACCGTTGGCATGAAGGTGCTTGGCAAGACACAAAGGGGGCCGGAGAGTTCTTTGCTGCACTCAGCGCGAATGCTAGCGCACAGGCTGGCTTTCCATTGACCTTCAGTGCTGCCTAGTTCTTAAAAAGATCCAAGATTTTTTGTTTCTCGTCGGCTGCCGTGCCGCTTTCTTTTGCACCCTCAGCTTTGTCGGTCATGCCAAGGTTGCTTACGCCGGCGCCGGGTGTGAACTCTTCATAAAACCACTCATTGCCTAGCCGTACGACACCTTCTGGTGCTGTGGGTTCGCTTACGGGAATACCTTTGAGTGCCGTCTCCATGAAGCTGATCCACACAGGCAGGCTGAGTCCTCCACCTGTCTCGCGATCACCAAGTTTGCGGGGCGTGTCGTAGCCAATCCATGTCACTGCAGTGATGGTAGGTTGGTAGCCTGCAAACCAAGCATCCATAGAGTCATTGGTTGTCCCTGTTTTGCCGTAAAGGTCGGGGCGTTTCAGCGTCGCTTGCGCCCGAGCGGCCGTGCCGGAGCGAGTGATCTCCTGAAGCAGGCTACTCATCATGAACGCGTTGCGCTCGTCGATAGCTCTTTCGGTGTTTGCAAGTGCTGGCGGCTTAGTCTCCACAAGTACTTTGCCCCTTTGTTCGCTGACCTTGGAAATAATCCACGGGTTGACGCGATAGCCGCCGTTCGCAAAAACGGAGTAGGCGCTCGCCATTTGCAACGGTGTTACCGCGCCTGCGCCCAGTGCCATCGTCAGGTAAGCGGGGTGTTTTTCGGCTTCAAATCCGAAGCGAGTCACCCATTCTTGCGCGTAAGGTGCGCCAATCGAGTTCAAGACCCGTATTGAAATCATGTTTTTTGATTTGGCCAGACCCTTGCGAAGGGTCATTGGTCCCTCAAATGTGCCGTCGTAGTTCTTCGGCTCCCAAGGCTGCCCTCCCGTAACGCCGGCATCGAAGAACAATGGCGCGTCGTTCACCACAGTCGCTGGACCGAAGCCTTTTTCCAGGGCGGCTGAATAGATGAAGGGCTTGAAGCTTGAGCCGGGTTGGCGCCACGCCTGCGTTACGTGATTGAATTTGTTTTTTGCAAAGTCAAAGCCACCTACGAGGGCCCGGATAGATCCGTCGCGCGGGTCCATGGCGATGAACGCTCCCTCGACCTCCGGCAGTTGGGTGACTTCCCACCCACCTTTGCTTGTTTTAGCCACCCGGATGACTGCGCCCTTTCGAAGCTTGATATTGGGTGGGGCCTTGTCTGACAGTCCGGATTGGGCAGGCTTCAGGCCGTCGCCGGTGATCTCTACCACCTCACCGTTCTGGCGCTGGGCTTTGATTCGTTTGCTATCCGCTTGGAGGACGATGGCTGCCATGACATCTCCATTGTCCGGATGGTCGTCTAGCGCTTCGTCGATGGCATCTTCCAGTTCCTGGCCTTTGGCGGGGAGCTCGACGAACTTTTCCGGTCCGCGATAAAACTGCCGGCGTTCGAAATCCATGATGCCGCGCCGAAGAGCGCGATATGCCGCGATCTGCTGGTCAGATTTGATCGTGGTGAACACGTTGAGTCCGCGCGTATATGTTTCGTCGCCGTACTGGCTGTACATCAATTGCCGCACCATTTCCGAAATGTATTCCGCATGGATCGGGTTGGCGTTGGGTCCGGTTCTGATCACCAACTGTTCAGCGTGTGCGGTTTCGGCTTCTTGCTCGGTAATGAATCCGTTTTCCAGCATGCGATCAATGATGTACCCCTGCCGCACTTTTGCGCGTTTGGGGTTGCTGATTGGGTTGTATGCGGAAGGCGCTTTTGGAAGGCCTGCCAACATCGCGGCTTCAGCAACCGAGACATCCTTCAAAGGTTTACCAAAGTAGATTTCTGAGGCGGCGGCGAAACCATACGCGCGGTTGCCCAAGAAAATCTGATTCATATAGATTTCCAAGATCTGATCCTTGGAGAGCATGTGTTCCAGCTTGAAAGTGAGCAAAATTTCATAAATTTTGCGAGTGAACGTTTTCTCAGATGTCAGGTAGACATTCCGCGCCACTTGCATGGTGATGGTCGAAGCACCTTGGCTTTTGGCTCGGCCGACATTCGCCAAACCGGCACGAATGACCCCTACATAGTCCACGCCGCCGTGCTGGTAAAAACGGGCGTCTTCCACTGCAAGAATGGCGTTTGTCATGACCTTGGGTATTTCTCGAATAGGGGTGAGCTTTCTGCGCTCCTCCCCGAACTCCCCGATCAGATCACCGTCAGCAGAAAAGACCCGCAGCGGGAGCTTGGGGCGATAGTCTGCGATGTCGCTGATATCTGGCAAATTCGGATATGCCAATGCAAGAGCCAATGCGACCAGGGTCAAAACCGAAAGAATGGCTGCAGCACTCAAGCCGGCTAACCAAGCCAGCGCTACCCATAACCAATGTGTTTGTTTTGAGGGGGAGTGCTTTGCAGTATCGGAGGATGTGGGCATGTAGGCGATCTGATGTTCATGCGATTATAAAAACGAGCGGCCCTATGCAACTGACTGCGTTGATGGCGTTCTTAATGGACCTTTTGAAACGTCTTTTTAATGGGCTGCCAAAGCGCAAAAAGGCTTTTCAAGCCACCTTCATGCGTCGGGTTTTGACAACGTTATAAATTGTCAGAAAGTGAAAAATCCTTTGCCGCTCAATACCCTTGCTGATAGCATTGAAGTGATTTGTTAAGTCTGATCGACGCGTTGTCGTTCTGTTTCAGGGGACCATTTTGATATCAATAGGGGCATTGTTTAGCCGTCAGCCAGCTCCAATGCTCGGGCTGGATATCAGCTCTTCGAGCGTGAAGCTGGTAGAGCTCGGTCGCGATAAGGCCGGTAATTTGGTGTTGGAGCGCTGTGCCATTGAGCCCCTGGAGCGA
>DGQR01000117.1:17965-18373 GCA_002390825.1 Rhodoferax sp. UBA4409 | reverse complement strand
CATCGTCAGCCAGCACCACGCGCTCCAGCAGGTCTACAAACTCCTGGTGCACTTGGTCCATCACGGGCATGTCGAGTACCAAGGCATCGGTCCAGGCGAGGGTGGCAGGGGCGGTAAGGCTTTCGGTCATCGGGCTTCTCCTTGATCGGGCCCAGCATAGGGGCCGCAGGCCTAGGACGTATTGACCCACATCAGGCGGCGGCATCACAGGGCGGTTGATAATCTTGCGCTATGACCATTTCCTTCCAGCCTCCCCTGATTGCCCGCCCCGCCGACCTGGGCGCCACCCTGTTTCGCCAGGGCTACGCGGTCGTAGGAGCGTCGCAAGTCGCAGGCTTGTCCGGCGTACCGCTGGATGCCATGCTGGGCTGGTGCGACGGCTGGAATGACCTGCCGCCCGACAACTAC
>DGQR01000117.1:0-17673 GCA_002390825.1 Rhodoferax sp. UBA4409 | reverse complement strand
CGCATCGACACCACCGACGGCATTGGCCGCCCTACCCCTGAAGGCGCCCACCGCGATGGGGTGGACCTGGTGGCGGTGTTCATGGTGGCGCGTGATCGTGTGAAGGGGGGCGAGACCCGCGTGTTTGAGGCCGATGGCCCCAACGGCCAGCGCTTTACGCTGAGTGAGCCCTGGTCACTGCTGCTCTTGGATGATGAGCGTGTCATCCACGAGTCCACACCGATCCAGCCTCTGGCCGAGGGCGGCTACCGCGACACCTTGGTGGTGACCCTGCGCGCCGGCGGGTTCCAGGGCGAGGCGTAAAGGGTTTTGGTCCTATAGCGCTCGCCGAATATGCGCTAGTAGCTCCTGAATTGATAGCGTTTTTGTTGCTTATGTCGCTACTTATGCTGCCGCGCCTGCCAAGCCGGGCGTCAGCAAGCGCTGCATCAATTCCCGTACTGTTTTGATTTGGTCGCCAAAGGGCAGGCGGCCGGCACCCCGGAAGAACAGGCCTTTTTTCACATCGCCACGCAAGGCGGCTGCCAGTTGGTTGTCGATACAAAACTGGCCCCAGCCCGGCAAACCATCGCGCAGGCCGCATTGGCCCAGGCAGTCAAAGCTTTTGGTGCAGCGGCTCTTCGCATGCGCAACGGCTTGCAGCTTGGGCTCAATCTTCATGTACGCGCGCAGCCAAGGCGTGCCCACCGCGCGGGCGGGCAGGCCGGCCACGCTGGTGAACTCGACCATGTCTTCCTCGCGCGCCTCGGCCAGCACCCGCTTGAATTCGGCGTGGGCGTCGCTCTCTTCGGTCACCGCAAACGCGCTGCCCAGTTGCACCGCGTCGGCGCCCAGAGCCTGCAGGCGTGCAATGTCTTCATGGCTGCGGATGCCGCCGGCGGCAATCAACGGGATATGTTGCTCGTAGCCCGCGTCTTTGAAAAACTGGCGCACTTGGGGAATCACGTTCTCAAAATCAAACCGGGTGTCCTGCAAGTCTGCAATCTTGGCAGCCCCCAGGTGGCCCCCGGCCAGGCGTGGGTGCTCGATCACGATAGCGTCGGGCAAGCGCTTTTTGCGCTCCCATTTTTTGACGAGTAGTTGCACACCCCGCGCGTCGGAAAGAATGGGAATCAGCGCTGCCTTGGGGTGGTCTTTGGCAAGGTCGGGCAAATCCAGCGGCAAGCCGGCACCCACCACTACGGCGTCAATACCGGATTCGAGGGCGCGGGTCACGTTGGCAGCGTACTCGCTCACCGCCCGCATCACGTTGATGGCGAGCAGGCCTTTTCCACCGGTGCGCTCGCGGGCGGCCTTTATTTCGCGGTCAATGGCTTCCAGGTTGGCGGCATTGATGCCTGCTTTGGCTTTTTCGCCGGGCGCCAGCTCACGGGTGCGGTCCATCAGGTCGGGGTGGTGGCGGCGTAAATCCACGCTGGAGAGCGTGCCCACCCCGCCTGCGGCCGCCACGCTGCCAGCCAAGCGGTTGCCGGAGATCCCGATGCCCATGCCGCCCTGCACCACGGGTAACAGCGTCCGCCCCGCAATCTGCAAAGCCTTCAGGCCGCTTTGGTGCAGCAGGTGGAGGGCTTCTGGGGGCATATCAGGGCTTTGCTGCTTGGTGTTGCTCATGGGCTGGTCTAAGATGGTGGTGGTTCTGCAAGCGCGCAGCTTAGGTTCTGGGCGTTGGTGCAGGTTTGCGCTGGGTCAAACTGCAGTGCGATCGGGTGTTGGAACCAGACAACTACAAGAATTGGGTTGAAACCTCATGAATGCTTTGGTGCAAGGTCTCGCTGCTTTGGGCGGTTTGCGGGATCGCGATACGTTAGACACTGAGCTGGTGCGCTTGGTCGTGCGGCATGCCGGATTGGGTGTGACGCGCGCAGACTTGATTCGCGTGTTGGGCGATGGCGATGAGCAACGTTGTCTGGCGCTGGCCACCATGCGACATGACCAGGACCAACCGACCCATGATGTGTTGTGGTCGGATTGGACCCAATTGCCCCACTTGATGGACTTCCCCCTGCGTGTGCGCGCCTTCGAAAAAGGCCGTGCGGTGCAAGAAGACCAGCCCGCGCCCGTGGCTGTGCTGCCGATGGGGACCCGGGATGGCTTGCGCATTTTGCTCGAGGTCACCTCCGTCAAACCCCTCTCCCCCAGACGCGTGGACTTGCTGCAAAGCGTGCTGCTGGCGTATCAGAATTTGCTCGGCTTGCTGGATTACGGTGAGCGCGATTCACTCACCGAGTTGTTGAACCGCAAGACCTTTGATGGCGCTTTTTTCAAAGCCACGGCCGATAACAGCAGCACCCCGCCTGAGGGCGTGGATGAGCGGCGCGAGTCGGGCCGGATTGCCGGTGGCGTCTGGCTGGCGGTGCTCGATATTGACCACTTCAAGCGGGTCAACGACACCTATGGCCACTTGATTGGGGATGAGGTCCTGTTGCTGCTGGCCCGCCTCATGCGCAACAACTTCCGGTTTTACGACCAGCTCTACCGATTCGGTGGCGAGGAGTTTGTGGTGCTAATGCGCTGCGACGATGCCAGCCACGCTGAAATCGCTCTAGAGCGCCTGCGCCTTAGGGTGAGCGATTTCGCGTTCCCGCAGGTGGGCTCGATCACGGTGAGCATCGGGGTCTCGCAGTTGCTGCCTAACGATACGCCCAGCAGCGCGTTCGGCCGGGCCGACAAGGCGGTGTACTATGCCAAAGAGCATGGCCGCAACCGCTTGTGCAACTACCAGCTTCTGGTGGCCGAGGGCCAGCTCACCGAACAAGCCGCCGATGAGATGGATGTGGACCTGTTCTAAGCGGTCCACACCCCGGGTGCCCGCTTAGCGGTCGCGCTCAAAAATGGCGGCAATACCCTGGCCGCCGCCAATGCACATGGTCACCAGCGCATAGCGGCCATTGATGCGCTCCAGCTCATACAAAGCCTTCACGGTAATCAAGGCGCCGGTTGCCCCAATGGGGTGACCCAGCGAGATACCCGAGCCATTGGGGTTGACCTTGGCAGGGTCCAGGCCTAAATCTTTGGTGACGGCGCAGGCCTGGGCTGCAAAGGCTTCGTTGGCTTCAATCACATCGAGGTCGTTCACCGTCAAGCCGGCTTTTTGCAATGCCAGTTTGGTGGCGGGCACCGGGCCGATGCCCATGTATTTGGGGTCGACGCCAGCGTGGGCGTATGCCACGAGGCGAGCCAGTGGCTTGAGGCCGCGGGCCTGGGCCACGCTCTTTTCCATGAGCACCACAGCAGCGGCAGCGTCATTGATACCCGAGGCATTGCCCGCGGTCACCGTGCCGTTTTCCTTGATGAAGACCGGCTTGAGCTTGGTCATGTCTTCGAGCTTGCAGTCGGGGCGGAAGTGCTCGTCGGTCGCGTAGGGCACTTCGCCTTTTTTGCTCTTGAGCATGATGGGGGTGATCTGGCTGGTGAAGTAGCCGGCAGCCGTGGCCTTTTGGGCGCGCTGGTGGCTCTCGACCGCCAAGGCGTCCTGCGTTTCGCGGCTGATGCCCCATTTGGCGGCGATGTTTTCTGCGGTCACACCCATGTGGATGGTGTGGAAGGGGTCGTGCAAAGCACCGATCATCATGTCGACCATCTTGGTGTCCCCCATGCGGGCGCCCCAGCGCATGTTGAGGCTGGCAAACGGTGCCCGGCTCATGTTTTCGGCGCCACCGCCAATGGCCACATCGGCATCGCCCAACAAAATGCTTTGGCTGGCGTTCACGATGGCCTGCAGGCCCGAACCACACAGGCGGTTCACGTTGTAAGCCGGTGTTTCCTGGGCGCAGCCACCGTGGATGGCAGCGACGCGGCTGAGGTACATGTCCTTGGGCTCGGTGTTCACCACATGGCCGAACACGACGTGACCCACGTCTTTGCCTTCCACGTTGGCGCGGGCGAGCGACTCGCGCACCACCTGGGCGGCCAGGTCGGTAGGGGGAATGTCTTTGAGGCTGCCACCAAAGGTACCAATGGCGGTGCGCACAGCGCTGACGACGACGACTTCACGGGACATACAAGGCTCCTCTCAAAATAAAAATGGATGCAGCGGCCAGTGTGCGCCGCTTGCAATACAGCCATCTTACGGTTCACTAGGTCATGGTTTTGTCATGAAATTGACATTAGAGGCGCCTACCCTCAGAGTGTCAAAAATCTGCCCGTTCAGGAGTTGCCCGTGAGTTCCAGTGAAGAAGAAATGATCCGTCGCATTCGCAGCGACATGTTGGACAGCTATGACGAAGAGCTGGAAATGGAGCTCGACGACCACAACCAGGACGAGCTGGCCGATGGCTTGAGCCCCGAGCTGAGCGCGGAGCAAAAGAACGACCGCCGCACCTATTTCCGTGAGCTGTTCCGCATGCAGGGCGAGCTGGTCAAGCTGCAGGACTGGGTGGTCGCCACCGGCCACAAGGTGGTGGTGATTTTTGAAGGCCGCGACGCGGCCGGCAAGGGCGGCGCCATCAAGCGCATCACCCAGCGCCTCAACCCCCGTGTGTGCCGGGTGTCTGCATTGCCCGCCCCCAACGACCGGGAGCGCACCCAGTGGTACTTCCAGCGCTATGTAAGCCACTTGCCGGCTGCCGGCGAAATCGTGTTGTTTGACCGCAGCTGGTACAACCGCGCGGGTGTCGAGCGCGTCATGGGCTTTTGCAATGACGAGCAGCTCGAAGAGTTTTTCCGTACCGTGCCCGAGTTTGAAAAGATGCTGGTGCGCTCAGGCATCCAGGTCATCAAGTACTGGTTCTCCATCTCGGATGAGGAGCAGCACACCCGCTTTTTGGGCCGCATCCACGACCCGCTCAAGCAGTGGAAGTTGAGCCCCATGGACCTGCAGTCCCGCGTGCGCTGGGAGGCCTACACCCACGCCAAAGAAGCCATGTTAGAGCGCACCCATATTCCGGAAGCGCCCTGGTGGGTGGTGCAGGCCGTCGATAAAAAGAAGGCCCGCTTGAACTGCATTCACCATCTGCTAAGCCAGATGCCCTACGAAGAAATCCCTCACCCCCCGGTGGAACTGCCAGAGCGGGTCCGCCACCAGGATTACGAGCGTCACCCGGTGCCGGCCGAGATGTACGTGCCGGCGATTTACTAGCCCCGCACATCCGCCACGGGTTGTTCGCCGAAATCCGGGCGGGCCAGATAGGCCAGCACGCGGCGTGCAGCCTCTTCGGGGCTGGTGAGCTGGCCATTGGTTTTCAGTCCTTCAAAGCTGCCCCGGTCGGGAAACTGTGCCGCACCTGCGCCGCGCAGCTGGACTTGCATATCGGTATCTATCACCCCCGGCGCGAGCGAGCAGACTTTTGCGCCGTTGGGAATCAAGGCTTCGTCCATGGCCAGGCAGCGGGTGAAGTGGTCCATGCCCGCTTTGGCCGCGCAGTAGCCGGCTTGCGAGGCCATGGCCCGGCGGCCGAGGCCGGACGACACATTCAGCACCTTGCGAGCCGCCTTCCAGTTTTGGGTGGCCCCGAGGAATGCCGCGCACAGTTGCATCGGCGCTTCCAGACCCACCCGCAACGCATGGGCCAGGTCTGCAGGGCTGCTGTCCCGCAACGGCACCAGCGCAGGAATGACGCCTGCGTTGTTGATTAGGGTGGCGCTGGCAAATAGCGCCGGGTCTTGGCTGCCCAGCCAGTCTTGCAAACGCTGCGCAGCGGCTGCACCATCCGCCAGATCTACCGGCCATTGGGTCAGTGCCGCACCGGCTTGCTCGGCTGCGGCCTGCAAGGCGGGTTGGGTGTTACGCGACAGGCACAGCAGATGGTGCCCCGGCTGCAGCAGTTGCTGCGCCATGGCCAAACCCATGCCACGGGAGGCGCCGGTGAGGATGTAGAGGTGGTGTGCGGAAGTCGTCATGAGGTGGTTATGCTATGAATTCAGGAGCTACTGGCGCAGGCAGTATGTGCGCTAGCAGCTAATTCGGCTTAAAAATACCGCTAGTCGCGGTGTCTGCGGATCGCGATGTAGCCGGCTATCACGGTGAAGGTCACCACAATCGCCACCACCCACCAGAAGCCGTGCGGGTGTTCGGCCAGCGGGATACCGCCCACATTCATTCCCAGCAAGCCGGTGATGATGTTGATGGGCAGGGCCAGCACCGTCACAATGGTCAACACAAACAGGCTGCGGTTGTTTGCCTCAGCCACGCGGCCGGCAATTTCTTCTTGCAGCAGCTTGATGCGTTCTTGCAGCGCAGCCATGTCGCTCAGGGCCACGTTGAATTCTTCGGTGCTCTGGCGCAGGTCGCCCAGATCGTCTTCGCTGATCCAACCCGGTGGCTTGCGCAACAGGCGGAACAGGGCAGCCGGCTCCGGTGCCAGCAGGCGCTGCAAGCGCACCAGCAAACGCCGCAGGGCACCCAGGTTGGCGCGCTTGGTCTCCAGCCGTCCGGCGAGCAACTTGTCTTCGATGTCGTCCACCCGGGCCGTGGTGTTGCGCACAATCTGGATCAGCACATCGCCCTGGTCATGCATCAGGTGCACCAGCAGCGCCACTGACGACATCAGCTTCTCGCCCCGGCGCACCGCATCGCGCAAGCGATCGATCGAGCGCAAGGGCTGCAAGCGGGCCGTGACCACCAACTGCGGGCCGACCGACAGCCACAAAGTGGCAATGTCGCTGGGCTCAAAGGCAAAGTCGTAGTGCACATCGTTCACCACGGCGACCAAGGTGTCGTCATCGAGCTCCACGCGGGTGGAGCGCGAGCCGTCGGTCAGGGACTCATGAAACAAGTCCGAGAGCTGCAGTTGATCTTTGATCCACTTGGCGCAGGCGGTGTGCGATAGGTTGAAGTGCAGCCACACAAAGCCACCGTCCTGCGGGGGCGTCTGGCGCAACCACTGCAAGGCTTCGCTGGTGCCGATGGGGCGGCCAGAGCCATCCGCATCGAACACAAATCCGTAGATCAGGCCGCTGGGGTCTGCACCGTAATTCTGGGCGGGTGGGGTCATCGGTGGGCGGGGCGTAGAGGCTGCTCGGGGCGAGCGCACATGGTAGCGCGTGTATGTGTCACAACAGGCCCAGGCCTTGCGCCAGCGAGGCGACGGCGTCTTGCGTGAAGGCACCGGCCTGAATTTGCTCCAGGGTTTGCGCAGCACTCAGGCAGACAAAGCCGGCGACCTCGCCGTCCTGGTTGGCGGGCGCCCATCCGTCCGCACAGGCCAGGTTGTAGACCAGCAGGGTTTCGTCGTGCCAGCCACCGGTGTCCCAGCGGGCCGTGCGCACCAGCCCGGCTTCTTGCAGGGTTCGGGTGTCGTGCAGTATTGCGCCGGCTTCTTCTTGCAATTCGCGCAGGGCGCAGCTTATAGGCGACTCGCCGGCAGGCAAACCGCCCGCGGTCACGTTGTCGAGCAGGCCGGGGTCGGTGGCTTTGGTCAGAGAGCGCCGCCCGCACCACAGGCGCCCAGCCGGGGTGAAACCATTGATGTGCACCGCATGGCTGCGCATGCCCAGAAAGCGAAAGCCTGCGCGCTCCACCGCCAGCAGCGGGGGCTGCCCGTCGGCTGGTGGCATCAGGCAGTCGTGGTGCCAGAAGGCAAAGGCCTCGTTGCGCCAGCCGTGCACCAAGCCGCGAACATAGCACTGCGCCAGTGCAGCTTGTAAACGGGCGCTGCGCTCATGGGCGGGTAAGGTCAGCGCGGGCCAGTGCAGGCCGGCAGTATCTCCATGGGTCTGGAAGTAACAGTCTGGCAGCAGGCTGGCCAACAGGGCGGCGCGCTCAGGCTCCATGCGGCCGAGTTGCAAGGCCTCTGCATGGCCAGGTTCACTGAGCCAAAAGGTCTGCAGGTAAGGCGGTGGCGCAGCGCTGGCGCGGCGGGCTGCGTCTGTCAGGGTGCGGCTTTGCACCGGCGTCAAGGCGGCGGCAAATGCAGCACCAAACGCCCGCGCGCCGCGCTGGCTCACACCTGAGCACCTTCCACCAGAAAACGTACACGGCGCACGCCGTTCCACTCGTCGGCATCGAGCCGGAAGGCCAGGGTGACCTTGGGCGGCAGGGGCTCGGTGTGGCCGAACCAAATGCCGTCTACCGGCTGGCCCTGGTGTTTGAGCTTGAGCGAGAGGTGTTTTTCACCCACTAAGCGTTGGGACACGACCTCGACCTCCTCGCTAAAGGTGGGGGCGGCAAAGCCTTGGCCCCACACCTCTTTGTGCAGCGCGTCTACCAAATCCACACGGCGGTATTCGGCGGCCAGTGGGCCGTCGGTTTCCATGCGGCGGGTCAATGTGGCGGCGTCCAGCCACTCCTGGGCGACCTCGTTCATGCCGTTCTCGAAGTCGTCAAAAAACTCTTCGGCCACGGTGCAGCCGGCCGCCATGGCGTGACCACCGAACTTCAAGATCACACCGGGGTAGCGCTTGGCCACCAGGTCCAGCGCGTCGCGCAAGTGAAAGCCGGGAATGCTGCGGCCCGAGCCCTTGAGCTCGTGCTCTTTGCCTTCGGCAGCACTGGCCGCAAACACAAAGGTGGGGCGGTGTAGCTTGTCTTTGATTCGGCTGGCCACGATACCGACCACGCCTTCGTGAAAGTCGGGGTCGAAAACGCAAATCGCCGGGGGCGGCTCGTCGCCTTCGTCAAACAAGCTCTCGGCAATCGCGAAGGCCTGCTCGCGCATGTCGCCCTCAATCTCGCGGCGCTCGCGGTTGATGCCATCCAGCATCTTGGCCAGCTCGTCACCACGGGCGGGGTCGTCGGTCAGCAGGCATTCGATGCCCAGCGTCATGTCGCTCAAGCGGCCGGCGGCGTTGATGCGTGGCCCGAGGGCAAAGCCGAAATCGAAGGTGGTGGCCACCTCCGCTTTGCGGCCTGCTGCTATAAAAAGGCTAGCTAGTCCCGCAGGCATGGCGTGGGCGCGTACTCGTTTTAAGCCTTGGGCTACGAGTCGGCGGTTGTTGGCGTCCAGTTTCACCACATCGGCCACGGTGCCCAGCGCTACCAAGGGCAGCAGGGTGTCGAGCTTGGGTTGGGTAGCGGCATCAAACACGCCGCGCTTGCGCAACTCCGAGCGCAGGGCCAGCAGGGTGTAAAACATCACGCCCACCCCGGCCATGGACTTGCTCTCAAAGGTGCAGCCCGGCTGGTTGGGGTTGACGATCACATCCGCATCGGGCAACTGGCTGCCGGGCAAATGGTGGTCGGTGACCAGCACTTGCAGGCCCAGCGCTTTGGCACGGGCGACACCGTCCACGCTGGCAATGCCGTTGTCCACTGTGATGAGTACATCGGCGCCGGATTGCTTGACCCGCTCGCTGATCGGCGCAGTCAGGCCGTAGCCATCGACCACACGGTCGGGCACCAAATAGTCGACATGGCGGCCGCCCAAGAGCCGCAGGCCGCGCACGGCGACCGCACAGGCGGTAGCGCCATCGCAGTCGTAGTCGGCGACTACACAGAGTTTGAGGTTGTTGGCAAACGCATCGGCCAGCAAGGTGGCGGCCCGGTCAACGCCCAGCATGCCCGAGGGGGGCAGCAGCTTGCCCAAGGCGTCATCGAGCTCGTCTTTGCCGGTGACACCGCGGGCGGCATACAGGCGGGCCAGCAGAGGGTGCAGTCCGGCCTGCTCCAGCGCCCACGCCGCGCGGGGGGGGATGTCTCGGGGAACAATTTTCATGGGCTTACAGGGTCCGCAGCAATTCAGCAG
This sequence comes from Rhodoferax sp. UBA4409, assembly GCA_002390825.1. GTDB lineage: Bacteria > Pseudomonadota > Gammaproteobacteria > Burkholderiales > Burkholderiaceae_C > Allorhodoferax. The sequence continues at coordinate 8,053 of DGQR01000117.1, read as the reverse complement.
GTGAAGGGGTAGTGAAGCGGCGTTGGATGCGGTTCCACCAAGCCGTATTTTGCAACTCAAAGCCTGCGGCCATGCGCTCGCCGCACAGCGTCAGCTCCAGGGGCTGGCCCGCTTTGGCTTGGCGCAACAGCAGGGCGATCAGGCTGCTGTCGAGCAGCTGCCACGCTTGCACCCAGGCGTGGGCGTCGTCGCGCAGCGCCGCAGCCTCTAGGCTGTGTTGCACCGACATGGTGTCTGATTTGTCGACCGCACCCGTAGGCAGGGTTCCGGTCCCACTGATCCAAAAGGAGTTGACGGTGAGCCGGCGCTGCGCGGCCCGTGCGTCGTTCACCGGGTGGCGGTACAGCAGCATCTGCATCTCATTTTGGAGGCGGCGCAGGCTGCGGGCCTGGGCTACGCGCGGCATCCAGCGGTCTACTTTGGCGCCACAAGCCCGCGCCAGCGAGGCAGTGGGTAGGTCGCACAAGATCTCGCCATGGGCCAGCCAGGTGCTGTGGTTCAGGGAGTGGAGGGTGATGCCGTCTTCGGCAAAGTAGGGCTGCATGGCTTCGCGCAGCGCATCGATTTCGTGGGCATCCAGGGCCAGCGTGTCGGGGTGGTCCATGGCCACGTGGTCCGCGTTGATTTGCCAGTGGCACGGAGTGATCCAGGCCCAGCCGGTGTCGCCATGGTTGCGGGTCAGGCCGAGTTGGCGGGCATCCAGCGCAGCCCAGGGCAGCAAGCCGTCTACCCCCGGCAAATTCAGGCTTTTGGCGTGCACCCGTTCATGCAGGGGGGACAGCGAGTCGTCGTTGCCCAGCACCGGAGGCGTGGGGGTCAACAGCCCCAGCAGTTCTGCCAGATAGGGAAGTTCGAGTCGGGGCATTGCGTCTTGGCATTGGGGTCCTGCCGGTGCTGCAAAAGGGATAAGGGTGTGCATGGGCAGGATTGTCCCGCATGGATGCCACAATCCGCCGGTTGAAGCACTTTGTAACCTTCCATGCAACTCCCCTTTGAGCTGACGATCGGCTGGCGCTATACCCGTGCCGGTCGCGCCACCCGGCGCAACGGCTTTATCTCCTTTATCTCGGGCGTGTCCATGCTGGGCATTGCTTTGGGCGTGGCCGCGCTCATCATCGTGCTGAGCGTGATGAACGGCTTTCAGAAAGAAGTGCGCGACCGCATGCTCGGTGTGGTGTCCCACATCGAGGTGTATGCCGCGGACGGCCAGGCTTTGCCCAATGTGGCGACCACCCTGGCCCAGGCCAAAGAGAACCCGCAAGTCATTGGCGCCGCCCCCTTCATTGCGGCGCAGGCCCTGATTGCGCGGGGTGAAGACATGAAGGGCGCCATCGTGCGCGGGATCGACCCCGCCCTGGAGCCCGAGGTGAGCGACTTTGCCGCCGGCGCGCAGCAGCAGGCCTTAAACCAGCTGGTGCCGGGCGAATTCGGCGTGGTCTTGGGCGGCGAGTTGGCCCGCAGCTTGGGTGTGCGGGTAGGCGACAAGGTCACGCTGGTTGCGCCCAGCGGGCAAGTCACCCCGGCCGGCGTAGTGCCGCGCCTCAAGCAAATGAACGTGGTGGGCACCTTTGATTCCGGCCACTATGAATACGACTCCGCACTGGTGTTGGTGCATTGGGAAGACGCGGCCCGCATCTTCCGGCTTGAAGGCCCGAGCGGTGTGCGCCTCAAACTCAAAGACTTGCACCAGGCGCGCGAGGTGGCTGACCAGCTCGCCCGCAGCCTGAGCGGCGACCTCGTATTGCGCGACTGGACCCGCCAGAACCGCAGCTGGTTTGCGGCGGTACAGGTCGAGAAACGGATGATGTTCATCATCCTGACCCTCATCGTGGCGGTGGCGGCCTTCAATCTGGTATCCACCCTGGTGATGACGGTGACCGACAAGCGCGCTGACATTGCCATCTTGCGCACCTTGGGCGCCAGCCCGGGCAGCATCATGGGCATTTTTGTGGTGCAGGGCGCGATGGTGGGGGTTATAGGCACCCTGGCCGGCTTGCTGCTGGGGCTGGGCGTGGCGTTCAATATTGATGTGATCGTGCCCGCGCTGGAGCAGGCGCTGGGCGCCAGCTTTTTGCCCAAAGATATTTACCTGATCAGCCGCATGCCGAGCGAGCCGCAACAGAGCGACATCCTGCCGATCACGGTGATTTCGCTCCTGATGGCGTTTGTGGCCACCCTGTACCCGAGCTGGCGCGCCAGCCGGGTGAACCCTGCGGAGGCCTTGCGCTATGAGTAACCCGATGTCATCCGTAGAACAAGCGCTCGCTGCTGCGCAATACCAGCAAGTGGCCGATTTGGCAGGCTCGCCCACGCCAGCCGCCCCGCTAGGCGAGCTGGTGCTGCAAGCACGCGGCTTGACCAAGCGGTTTCAGGAAGGCCGGCTGGATGTCACCGTGCTGCATGGGGTGGACCTGCAGGTGCACCGGGGCGAGACGCTGGCGATTGTGGGGGCCTCCGGATCCGGCAAGAGCACCTTGCTGCACCTCATGGGCGGCCTCGATGCGCCTACCAGTGGCAGCGTCCATTTGCTGGGGCAAAGCCTGGCCGAGCTCAGCCCGGCCGCGCAGGGCCGCTTGCGCAACCGGCACCTCGGGTTTGTGTACCAGTTTCACCACCTCTTGCCCGAATTCAGCGCGCTGGATAATGTGGCTATGCCCCTGACAATTCGGCGTGTAGCGCCCGCAGAAGCTGCGCAAGCTGCTACTAAAATGCTAGCGCTTGTGGGCTTGGAGCACCGCTTGAACCACCGGCCTGCCGAGCTCTCGGGCGGCGAGCGCCAGCGGGTGGCGATTGCGCGGGCGCTGGTCACCCGACCCGATTGCGTCTTGGCCGACGAGCCCACCGGCAACCTCGACCGCAGCACCGCTGACGGCGTATTTGAGCTGATGCTGCAGCTCGCGCGGGAGCAGGGGACCGCTTTTGTGCTGGTTACCCACGACTCTACGCTGGCCGCGCGCTGCAGCCGCCAGTTGCGTTTGGTATCGGGCCGCTTGGTCGATTGACCCCCACGCTTGCAGTTTCCTGACGGATGGGGCGCTGTGCGGCGGTGCCGAGGGTAGACGCCGATTGGCGTTTGCCGGCCCGCCCCCTAAGCTGCCGCCACCTTAGTCGGGGAACACCATGAAACAACGTTGGAAACTGCAGGCACTGATCTGCTTTGGCGTGATCGCACTGGCTAGTCTGCCGGGCGCCCACGCGCAAACGCCCAAGCCTTTGCGTATCGGCTTGATTGGCCCCTTCAGTGGGCCCTCCTCAGATTTTGGAAATCCGATGCTCAACGGGGCCAAGCTGGCACTGGATGAAATCAATGCCGCCGGTGGCTACCTCGGGCGACCGATTGAGTTCGTAATCAAAGACGACACCGCCAACCCCGATGTGGGCTTGCAGCACTCGCAGGAGCTGGTGCAAGACGGTGTGGTCGGCACCATCGGCTTTTGCAATACCGGTGTGGCCATGAAGTCGCTGGAGGTGTTTCAACAAGCCCGCTCGCCGCTGATCGTGCCCTGCGCGACAGGCACCCCGATTACCGCCAAGTACCCGGCAGCAGAGAGCTATATCTTCCGCACCTCCGCGCGTGATGCCATTCAGGCCCCGTTTGTGGTGAACGACATCGTGGCGCGGGGCTGGACCAAGGTGGCCATCCTGGCCGACAAAACTGCTTACGGCGAGGGCGGCCTGGCAGACGTCACCAAAGCGCTGGCCGCTAAACAATTGCAGCCGGTGTACGTGGGCCGCTTTGACACCGGTGTGAAAGACCTGCAACCCGAGCTCAAGGCCGCCCAGGCCGCCGGTGCCAATGTGGTGTTCAGCTACACGGTCGGCCCCGAAAACGCGGTTATCGCCAAAGGCCGCCAGGCCCTGAAGTGGAATGTGCCGCAGGTGGGTGCATGGCCGTTGTCTTTTCCGTTCTTTTTGGATGGGGCAAAAGACGCTGCCGAAGGCGCACTCATGGCCCAGACCTTTATTGCCGAGCCCAGCAACGAGCGTCGTATCTCTTTTTTAACCGCCTACAACCGCAAATACGGCACCCGCAAGATTGCCGTGCCCATGGCTGCGGCGCAGGCCTATGACACGGTGTATTTGCTGACCTACGCCATCCTCTCGATCCGCAATGGCGATCTGTCGGGCCCCTCGGTGAAAAACGCGCTGGAAAATCTGCCCCGGGTCTACTACGGGGTGACCGCGACCCACGAGCGCCCTTTTAGTAAAGACGACAAAGACGCCATCACCAGCAATATGCTGGTCATGGGCTTGGTCAAAAATGGGGCGGTCACTTTTGCCTACCCTGAAGACCGCACCCGCAACCTTTTTGTACAACGCAAGCAATGAGCCGTTCGATACCACCATGCGCTGGGTAGACACCCATGTCCACCTCGATGCGCCCGAGTTCGATGCGGACCGCAGCGCCGTGCGCGAGAGTGCCCGCCAAGCGGGTGTCGCGCATTGTGTGATTCCGGCGGTAGAGCGCAGCAACTTTGACACGGTGCGCCTGCTGGCGCACCACGGTGGCGACAGCTATTGTTTGGGTATCCACCCCTTGTATGTCGCGGGTGCCAGCGATGCGGATCTTGTCGCCTTGGAAGAAGCGCTCAGCGCCAACGCCGCCGATCCGCGACTGGTGGCTGTGGGTGAAATCGGGCTCGACTACTTTGTCCCCGCCCTCTGCAAAAGCCCCTTGCGTGAGCGGCAAGAGGTGGTCTACCGCCAGCAGCTCAAGCTGGCCCGCACGCACGGTTTGCCGGTGGTGCTGCATGTGCGCAAGTCCTCAGACCGGTTGCTCAAGCACCTGCGCGAGGTGGCCGGCCCGAATGGGCGGTGGCAGGGCATTGCCCATGCGTTCAATGGCAGCGAGGTGCAAGCGGCGGAGTTCATCAAGTTGGGTTTCAAGCTCGGGTTTGGAGGCGCGGTCACCTATGAGCGGGCTTTGCAGTTGCGCCACCTGGCCCGCACCTTGCCCCTGGATGCGCTGGTACTCGAGACCGATGCCCCCGACATCCAGCCGCACTGGCTCTACACCACCGCCGAGCAGCGCGCAGCCGGTATGCCGCAGGGGCGCAATGCGCCTGCCGAGTTGCCGCGCATTGCGCAGTGCATTGCCGAGCTGCGTGGCATTCCCCTCGAGACACTGGCTCAGGCCGCGTTGAGTAACAGTCTGATGGCCCTGCCGAAGCTAGGGGCGCTGCTGGTATAAATCCCCATGGCACGAAAAGCACCGATCACATTCCCCGAAGTTAATTTCTCCGAAGAAGGCCCCATCCGTCACCTGCACCTGGGCAGCGAATGGATACAAGGCTCCATGTTGGTAGACGCACCCACCGTATTGGTGCACGAGTACATCCAGCGCATGATGGCGTGGCTGCTCTTTGTAGACCCCCAGACCGTTAAAAAGCGCCAGGCACTGCAGCTCGGGCTGGGTGCCGGCTCGCTCACCAAGTTCTGCCATAAAGAACTCAAGATGAAAACCACCGCCATCGAGCTCAATCCGCAGGTGCTGCACGCCTGCCGCGGCTGGTTCAAGCTGCCCGCAGACAACAGCCGCATGCAAGTGGTGCTGGCTGACGCCGCTGAAGAGATCAAACAAGAAAAATGGCTGGGTGCGGTAGATGCGCTGCAGGTCGACCTGTATGACGAGGAGGCAGCCGCCCCGGTGCTCGATAGCGCCGCGTTTTATGCCGACTGCCGCGCCACGCTCACTGAAGAGGGCTGCATGACGGTTAACCTGTTCGGCCGCTCGTCGAGCTTTGACAACAGCGTCGACAAAATTGCGGAGGCCTTTGGCGAAGACGCCATCTGGGCCTTCAAGTCCACCCGCGAGGGCAACACTGTGGTGATGGCTCAGCGCACCCCCAGCCGCCCCAAGCGCGCCCTGATGCAGGAGCGCGCCGAGTTCATCCAAAGCGAGTGGGGCCTGCCTGCTGACAAGTGGGTCCGCGTGTTCAAGCCGGTGAAGACATGAGCCCTAGCCCCAAAAAAGCCAGTTCCTCCGCGGTTTCTTACAACGGCCCCTTGGACTGGCGCTTGCTGGTGGAGTGGCTCAAGCAAGACAAAGTGATCGCAGAAGAAGAGGCAGTGCGCACGATTGCCCGCTGCTCGCAGGCCGAAAGTTCGCAGCACCCGCTGGTCCGGTTGGCTGCCGTATCGATGCGCAGGGCGGCAGACCAAAAGCCGCTCGATATAGAGATGCTCACCCAATGGTTGTCGCTGCGCGCGGCACTGGACTACCTGCGCATTGACCCGCTCAAGGTCGATGTGGGCAAGGTGGCCGATGCCATGGGTGCCGCCTATGCCGAGCGACACAAAATTTTGCCCGTTGTCGTCACCCCCAGCGAGATCACGGTGGCCACGTCGGAGCCATTCATTACCGATTGGGTGGCTGAAGTGGAGCGCCAGAGCCGCCGCAGCGTCAAGCGCGTGGTGGCCAGCCCGCAGGAAATTACCCGCTACACCGCCGAGTTTTATGCATTGGCCAAAAGTGTGCGGGCTGCGAACAAAACCGGCTCCAACAACGGCGCCAGTTTCGAGCAGCTGGTTGAGCTGGGCAAGAGTAACAAGCAACTCGACGCCAACGACCAGGGCGTGGTGCAGGTGGTCGATTGGCTGTGGCAATACGCCTTCGACCAGCGCGCCAGCGACATCCACCTCGAGCCACGGCGCGAGCAGGGCGTGATCCGCTTTCGCATCGATGGCGTGTTGCACCCGGTCTACCAGATGCCCATGGGCGTGCTTAACGCCATGACTGCCCGCATCAAGCTGCTGGGCCGCATGGACGTGATTGAAAAGCGCCGCCCGCAAGATGGCCGCATCAAAACCCGCAACCCGCGCGGGGATGAAATTGAAATGCGTATCTCCACCTTGCCCACCGCGTTTGGCGAGAAGATGGTGATGCGGATTTTTGACCCCGACAACGCGGTCAAAGACCTCGATGCCTTGGGCTTCAGCAGCCACGACGCGACTCGCTGGGAGCAGCTGGTCAAGCGCCCGCACGGCATCATTCTGGTGACCGGGCCCACGGGCTCGGGCAAAACCACCACGCTGTACTCCACCCTCAAGCGGGTGGCGACTGAAGAGGTGAATGTGAGCACGGTGGAAGACCCGATCGAAATGATCGAGCCGTCTTTCAACCAAACCCAAGTGCAACCGCAGCTCGACTTCGGCTTTCCGCAGGGCCTGCGCGCCCTGATGCGGCAGGACCCGGACATCATCATGGTGGGCGAAATCCGCGACCTGGAGACCGCCGAAATGGCGGTGCAAGCAGCCCTTACCGGCCACTTGGTGTTTTCTACCTTGCACACCAACGATGCGCCCTCCGCGGTCACGCGGCTGATGGAGCTGGGAATTCCCGCCTATCTGATCAACGCCACTTTGCTCGGTGTGTTGGCCCAGCGCCTGGTTCGCATTTTGTGCAAGCAATGCAAGGTGCGCGACGAAGAAGCCACGCGCGAGGCCTTGGGCGAAATGGTCAAGCCCTGGCAAATCAACGGGGGCTACAAGCCGTATAAAGCCGTGGGTTGCGTGGACTGCCGGATGACGGGCTACATGGGACGCATGGGTTTGTACGAATTGCTTGTGGTCACAGAAGGGTTCAAATCGCGGGTCAGCGGCGAACCGGGCATTGATGCCCTGCGCCGACAAGCCATTGTGGATGGCATGCGGCCACTGCGCTTAGCAGGGGCACTGCGTGTTTCGGAGGGCGTCACCGTCATGGAGGAGGTGATGTCTGCCACCCCACCGCTCACCGGCTAATCTTGCTGATTTTGATGCAAAATAGTTACAACTTATAACTAGGAGAGAGACAGTGAATATCAAAAGTCAAAAAGACTTTTTCTCAGGACTTATGTTCATCGTGGTGGGTGCGGCGTTTGCCTTAGGCGCCAGCACCTACAGCATTGGTACCGGCGCCCGCATGGGCCCCGGCTACTTCCCCCTCGTGCTCGGAGTGCTCCTTGCCATCATTGGCATCGCAGTCACCTTCACCTCGCTGGTAGTAGAAACCGAAGACGGCGACAAGGTCGGCAAATTCGCCTGGAAGCCCCTGTTCTTCATCATCACCGCC
>DGQR01000098.1:6392-19300 GCA_002390825.1 Rhodoferax sp. UBA4409 | reverse complement strand
TCCGTTCCGCCACCAGCAAAGGCCTTGAAGCCTGGCTTGCCCAAGCGCAGCCCGATTGTATTTGCGTCCAGGAAGTCAAAGCCCAGGCCACGGACGTTGCGGGCAAGTTCGAGTCCTTTGGCGATCTGAAAGGGCATTTCCATTTTGCGGAGAAGAAGGGTTATTCCGGTGTGGGCATCTACACCCGGGCCATACCGAGCGACGTCCGGGTGGGATACGGCTCTCAAGAGTTCGACGCGGAGGGGCGCTATGTGGAGCTGCGTTTTGACACGCCCAGCCGCAAGTTCTCCATCATCAGCGCGTACTTCCCGAGCGGCTCCTCCGGGGAAGACCGGCAAGCCGCCAAGTTCCGATTCCTGGAAGAGTTTTACCCCCATCTCCAGGACCTCCGATCAGGGCGTGAGTTGGTGCTGTGTGGCGACCTCAATATTGCGCACCAAGAGATTGACCTGAAAAACTGGAAAGGCAACAAAAAGAACTCCGGCTTTTTGCCCGAAGAGCGGGCATGGATGACCAAGGCGCTCACCGACGGAGGGCTGGTAGATGTGCACCGCACGCTACACCCGACGGCCACTGAAGAAAGCTACACATGGTGGAGCAATCGTGGGCAGGCCTACGCCAAGAACGTGGGCTGGCGACTCGACTACCACTTGGCCACCCCTGCTTTCGCCGCCACAGCCAAGGAAGTCGCCATTTACAAGGCCGAGAAGTTTTCCGACCATGCACCCGTTACCGTCGCCTACGACTGGACTTTTTGACTAGGTGCCAAGCAACAGCGGGACTGTGATCTCCCATCAAAAAGAGCCCTCTCGGGGCTCTTTTTTTATGGCTTTTGCGCTTTGCGACGTCGGGCCACTGCACCCAAAACGGCCAGCCCACCCAACATCAGGGCGTAAGTCTCCGGCTCGGGTACCGGTGTCATGATGGAGACCTTGATGACCATGTCGTCGTAGTCGTGGTCTTTGGCCTTGTCGTTGAACATCAGCAATGCACTCTGTTTATCGCTGCTCAAGACCATACCCACGCGGGAGTCGCCATTGCCAAACGCGGAGCGCAAGTTGCCCTGCGAGAAGAAACTGAAGTTCAGTTTTCCGGCGTTCACATCAGAAAAACTGAAAGAACTCACGCCGGGGACCGACGTGGCGTTCGAGAAAGACTCCACATCGAAGGGGCGGAAGCTGATCGAGCTGAATACGTTGTTGTACGCAGCTTCTTTGCCCACGAAGGTAAAGGTCAGATCAGCCGCACCGCTCAAATTCAAAAAACTGCCGAAACGGGCATGCGACAGATCGAAGCCCGGAACAGCCACATCAAAAGCATTGGCACGGTTGGTGTTGAGGGTGAGGTGGTTTCCACCTGTCAAAGAAAAGGTGGGAGATGTCACAACCGTCGCCATCGCGGCGCCCGCCATAGACCAACCCAGTGCCAGACCTATTGCCAGTTTTTTCAGCAGTGTGTTCACAATTACTCCCTTATATGTAAGTGGATGTAATTGTGGTTTTATCGCGGGCTTCCAACAATAGTCCGCGTGGACTAGCGGGAGTGCAAACAGTGCCGTTCAGGCCCGCTTTAAGGCACTTTTTTGGATTTTTCGGGCTTTTGAGCCTTCGCATACAGGGGCACCACTTGCGCCATGGCCGCTTCCATGTCGGCAATCCGGGTATCGCCGGCAGGGTGGGTCGACAGCCATTGCGGCGGCGCATTTTTGTTGGCGGCCGACATCTTTCGCCACAAGGTGATGCCCGCGCGCGGGTCGTAACCCGCGCGGGCAGCAAGCTCCAGCCCGACCAGATCGGCTTCGGACTCATCTTCACGGCTGAACTTCAAGGTCAAGAGCTGGGCACCGTATTGGGTGACTGTTTGCCCGATCTGCCCAAGCCCCAGCACCTGCGACAGCAAGTTCGCACCCAGCCCGGTCGCTGCGGTTTTACCCATCCGCTCACGGGCGTGCTCCCGCAAGGCATGGGCGATTTCGTGGCCCATGACCATGGCGACTTCGTCATCTGTGAGTTTGAGCGTATCGAGAATGCCGGTGTAGAAAGCGATCTTCCCCCCCGGCATGCAAAAAGCATTGATCTGCTTGGATCCGATCAGGTTGATCTCCCACCGCCAGTCTTTCGCGCGGGGATTCCATTCATTGGCGTAAGGGATGATGCGCCGCGCGATCGCCCTCAAACGCTGTACTTGAGGATGCTCATTCCCGGCCAACGCCCTTTGCTGCTGCGCCTGGGCCAGCATCTGGGCGTATTGCTGCGCTGCGGACTGCTCAATGTCGCTCGCAGAGACCAACTTGCTGAATGCGGAGTTGCCTCCCACCTCCACACCCTCCCTCGCCCACACGGCCGGGGTGAACACGGTGCAACCCACCATCAACAAGCCGCCAACCCAGCGGATCAGAGATGGGCGGAGGCGACTCACAGAACAAAGATCACTCAACATGGCAGCGTTTGACTCCAAAGTGGACAGGTATTATTCCCCGATGAGTTCCCTAACGCCCGACACCCCCGCTACCGCCGACAACCCCCATTGGCGGGACATGCTCAAGGTCTATGCAGAACCGGCCTCGCTGCGGATGCTAGCGCTGGGCTTCTCGGCGGGACTGCCCTTCTTGCTGGTGTTCGGGACCCTGAGTTTCTGGTTGCGCGAAGCCGGCGTCGACCGCAGCACCATTGGCCACATGAGCTGGGTGGGCATCGCCTTCGGCTTCAAGTGGGCATGGGCACCTTTGGTGGACCGCTTGCCAATTCCTTTGCTCACCGCTGCACTCGGCCGCCGCCGCAGCTGGCTGCTCGTGGCACAAGCGGCCATCATGGCTGCACTCTGCACCATGGCCCTGACCGACCCGCGCAACGCCTTGACCCCGGTGGTGTGGTGCGCGATTGCGTTGGCTTTCGCCTCTGCCACCCAGGATATTGCGCTGGATGCCTTTCGTATCGAATCAGGCGACAGCCAGCACCAGGCCGCGCTGTCAGCCACCTACATGGCGGGCTACCGCCTGGCCATGATCTGGGCGGGCGCAGGTGCCCTCTGGATTGCAGCGGCCAACGAAACCCCCAGCGCCGACCTGTACCAATATGCGGCCTGGCGCACCGCCTACTTGGTCATGGCCATGAGCATGCTGCCGGGCATGTTGGTGGTGCTCTTGTCCAAAGAACCCGCACCGGCGCCTCTGCGCCCGGCCCGCAACGCCGGTGAATGGCTGCAAAGCGCACTGATTGAGCCCTTCGCCGAGTTTGTACGGCGCCACCGCTGGCATGCGGTGTTGATCTTGTCCTTGATTGCCACCTACCGCATCAGCGATGTGGTCATGGGCATCATGGCCAACCCGTTTTACGTGGACATGGGCTACACCAAGGGCGAGGTTGCGGCGATTACCAAGGTCTATGGCGTCATCATGACGCTGGTCGGCGCCTTTGTCGGCGGCGCGCTGGCGCTGCGCATGGGCGTGCTCAAAGTCTTGATGGTGGGCGCGGTGCTAAGCGCAGGTAGCAACCTGCTGTTTGCCTGGCTGGGCACCCGCGGGCACGACCTGCACGCCTTGATGGCGGTGATTTCGGCTGACAATTTCTCCAGCGGGATTGCGACTGCGGCGTTTGTGGCCTACCTGTCCTCACTCACCAACATCCAATACTCGGCAACCCAATATGCGCTGTTCAGCTCCATGATGGTGTTGCTGCCCAAGTTTCTGGCCGGCTTCTCGGGCGATGTGGTCAATGCGGTCGGGTACACCCCGTTTTTCGTGGGTACTGCCTGCATCGGGCTGCCAGTGCTGGTGCTGATCGTTTTGGCATCACGCATCAAATCGACCCCTAGCGCCCATTAATCAAGCGCTTGTTGCTATATATTTAATAGCGAAATTTACCCAACTTTACGGAATCTTCAAGCCAGCCGCATCTGGGCGGGGATGGTCGCCGCTAGACTGCGGGCATGCGCCAAAACCTGCTCATGATCGAAGACGATGCCCGGCTAGCCTCCATGGTGGCCGAGTACCTCGAACAATCCGGCTTCTCCGTAGCCCACGCGGGCGATGGGCAAAGCGGTCTCGCCCGGCTCGCCGCCGACAGCGGAGCCCCGCCACCGGACTTGGTGATCCTCGACCTGATGCTCCCGGACATGGACGGCCTCGAAATTTGCCGCCGTATCCGCGCCCTGCCCGGCGCGATGGGGCAAGTCCCGGTGCTGATGCTGACCGCCAAAGGCGATGCGATGGACCGCATCATCGGGCTGGAAATCGGCGCCGACGACTACCTGCCCAAGCCTTTTGAACCCCGCGAACTGCTGGCACGGATTCGCGCCATCCTGCGGCGCAAGGGGGAGACACCCGCCAGCAATGCCAAAGCCTTGCGCTTCGGCACCCTCGAAATCGACCGCGATGCCCGCACCGTCACCGTGGCCGGCACTGCCTGCGAGCTCACCTCGTACCAATTCGACCTGCTGGTCGCGCTGGCAGAGCGGGCCGGCCGGGTGCTGACCCGCGACCAGATCATGGAAGCGGTGCGGGGCCGCGAGCTGGAGGCCTTTGACCGCTCCATCGATGTGCACATGGGCCGCATCCGCGCAGCCATCGAAGCAGACGCCAAGGAGCCCAAACGCATCCTGACGGTACGTGGCGTGGGTTACGTGTTTGCACGGCAACAGGACTAACCGGTAATGCTGCACAAGCTGTATGTCCGCATTTGGCTGGCCGTGGTGCTCACGGTCGTGGTGCTTACTGTGCTGGTCGGATGGGTGTGGCGCATGACCAGCGAACCGCCCCTGCGGGAAGTCGTAGTGCGCAACGAATTTGGCGAGGTCATCGGCAACGGCCGGGCCCGCTTGAGCCGCCCGCCACCGGTGCCCGGCCTCAGCCTGGGAGACTATCCACCGCCGCCCGACACCAAAGACGACGCCAGCGATGACCGCGATAGCGAGCGCCCGGGCCGTTTCGGCCGGGGCCCGGAGTTTCTGGTGCGAATGGCCGATGGCCAAACCATTCACCTCCACCTGCCCCGCCCGCCCAACAACAATTTCAAGGCCCCCTTCGGCTTTGCCTGGACGCTTGCGCTGGTGGCGGTTGCGGTGGCGCTGGGCACTTACCCCATCATCCGCCGTTTGACCCGCAGGCTGGAAACGCTGCAAAACGGGGTTGAGCGCTGGGGCAACGGGGATCTGGGTGCCCGGGTGCGCATGCAGGGCGATGATGAGGTGGGCTTTCTGGCCGCGCGCTTCAACCACGCCGCCGAACAAATCGAAACCCTGGTGCAGGCGCGCGACACCTTGCTGGCCTCCCAAAAATCACTACTAGCCAATGCGTCGCACGAGCTACGCTCCCCGCTGGCTCGCATCCGCATGGGGCTGGAATTAATGGGCAGCACGCCCAGCGCGGCTTTCAAGCAAGAGGTTGCTCGCAACATTGCCGAGCTGGACCAACTGATTGAAGAGATCCTGCTGGCCAGCCGGCTGGATGCCAAAGAAGCCGACCTCGGCACGGTGGAGTCGGTGGATCTAGTCGGTCTGGCCGCCGAGGAGTGCGCGCGCAACCAAGCGCTGCTGGATGTTGAGCTACAGGCTTTGGAGGTTCCCGGTGTCGCCAAACTGCTGCGGCGCGCAGTACGCAACCTGCTGGAAAACGCGCGCCGTTACGGTGCGGGCGACGTGCATCTGGTGGTGCGCGCAGAGGCCGAGTGGGCCCTGATTCAGGTGTGCGACAGCGGCCCCGGCGTCCCCCCGGAGCAACAACAGCGAATTTTTGAGCCCTTTTACCGGCTGCCGGGTGCTTCTGAGCGGGAGGGCGGAGTCGGGTTGGGCCTGGCTTTGGTGAAATCCATCGCCGAGCGACACGGCGGCACCGTGCGCTGCACCAACCGGCCGGAAGGCGGCGCCTGCTTCGAGATCCGCTTACCGCTCGAAGGCGCTTGAGCCCTCAGGCGGTAACCTTGAGAAAAAGATCGCGATCGGGTGCAAAGTTTTCATGCAGGGGCAGCAAGGCACCCCCCAAAGCCCGCGCATCCGACCCGATGCTGCCGGCAATCACTTTGGCTGGCCACAGGCCTTCCCAGTCGTAGTTGCGCAGGGCTGAGGTAGTCTGGTCGATCAGGCGCTTGAGCATGGCGCGGGTGAACGATCCGTCGATCACCACCGCGTCCAGATCCAGAAATGCCGTGCCACTCACCACACACTGCGCCAGGCCTTGGGCGGCACTGGCAACCCAGGCTTCGGTGAGGGGCGCATAAGCCCCCTCCAGCGCTCGGTCGTCGTAGGCGGCGGCGGGGTCGAGGCCGCTGGCCTTGAAGTGCTGCTCCAACTCCCACAAAGAAGCGTGGGCCAATAGCTGCTCCGGCACCGCACCACCGCTGGCCACCTGCAGGGGCAGCGAAGCAACAGCGCCCGCATTGCCGTGAATGCCGCCGTGCAGGTGCGAGTTCAGCACCAATCCACCGCCGACAAACGTATCGACAAACAGGTACAAAAAGCTCTTCAAATCCCGCCCGCGCCCGGCCACCAGCTCTGCCACACACGCCGCTTGGGTGTCCTTGGCGAAGCTCACCGGAACATCGGTCATCGCCTGGACTTGCGCTGCCAGGTCAATATGGTTCCATTGGTCAGAGACCGAGGCCGACAGGCCCAGCATCTTGTGCCAGCCACCCAAATTAAAGGGGGCCGCTACCCCGACCCCCACGATGCGCGGGGCCAAGGCGCCCAAGCCATCCTGAAGGCTGCGCATGCGGCTTTGCACTTGCGGGAGCAACGTATCTGCATCGGGGAAGCTGTAGGACAAGGTTTCACGCGCCCGGACCACGCCGGTGAAGTCGACCAGCAACCAATCGGCACTGCGGCGGCCAATCTTGATGCCCATCGAGAAGGCGCCGTCGGGGTTCAAAGCCATCGGCACCGAGGGCTGTCCGATGCGGCCGCGCACGCGGTCCTGGCGGAGCAGCAAGCCGTCGTCCTCCAGGCGGGTGGTGATCAGTCCGATGGTTTGGGCTGTGAGTCCGGTCAGGCGGGCCAAATCGGCCTTGGGCAGGCTGCCGTTTAGCCGGATCGCCTGCAGTACCACCCGCTCATTGAACTGGCGCATACCCACGTGGTTGGAGCCCCGTGGCCGCAATACCGAAGGAGCATGGGCTGCCGTCGAAGCCGGGGCTTCGGGCAAGGCATTGGGCAGGGAGGCTTCAAAATTCATGGTCTTCAGATTTTCACCGATGAAGCCCGTGCGAACCAGATTAGTTTTAGGGGATTTCCCCGCCCTGTAGCCTTGTAGCACGCCCCCGGCCTCACGCTAGCGCAGAGGCCGGAATGTCTTCAACCGCTTTGGCGCCGGTCATGACGGCAACGGTGTCACTCATGCTGATCGCCTTCGGATTCACCACGCAGGCCCGTTTGCCGAGGCGCTGGATATGGATCCGGTCGGCGATTTCAAATACATGGGGCATGTTGTGGCTGATCAGAATTACCGGCAGCCCCTTGTCGCGCACCCGGCGGATCAATTCGAGCACCATGTTGCCCTCTTTGACGCCCAAGGCCGCAGTCGGCTCGTCCATGATGACCACATGCTGGGCAAAAGCGGCCGCGCGGGCGACTGCCACGCACTGGCGCTGCCCACCGGACAGGGTTTCCACCGCTTGGGTCATCGAGCGGATGCCAACCTTGAGGTCATTCATGCGCGACACCGCCTCTTCGAGCATGCGTTTTTTGTCGAGTGACCTGAACACACTGCCCAACAAGCCGGGGCGGCGGAGTTCGCGGCCCAGAAACAGGTTTTCAGCTATCGACATCGCTGGCGCCACCGCCAAGTCCTGGTACACGGTTTCGATGCCGTGGCGGCGTGCATCAATTGGCGAGCGGAAAAGCACCGGTTTGCCATCAAGCTCCATGCGGCCTTCGTCCGGCACCACGGCACCCGACAAGGCCTTGATCAGGCTGGATTTGCCGGCACCGTTGTCGCCGATCACCGCCAGAATTTCTCCAGCGCGCAATTCAAAATCCACACCATCGAGGGCGGTTACACCGCCGTAGCGCTTGACCAGTCCACTGGCCTTCAAAACGATTTGCGGGCTGCTCATTAGCGTGCTCCCTTGCGTGAAAGTTGGTCGGCTGCGACCGCCAGAATGACCAGAATGCCGGTAATCAGGGTTTGGTACACCGATGCCACATCCATCAGCGTGAGTCCATTGCGGAACACACCCACGATGACAGCGCCGACCAGCGAGCCCAAGATCACGCCCCGGCCGCCGAACAAAGAGGTACCGCCCAGAACCACCGCGGTAATCGCGTCCAGATTCTCGGTCTGGCCCGCTTGCGGGTCACCCACACCAGTGCGCGCCACCGACAAGAGCGCGGCCACGCCATACAAGACGCCGGCCAACACATATACGCCGAGCAGTACCCGGTCGACAGAAATACCGGTCAGGCGAACGGCTTCGGGGTTGTTACCCACGGCATAGACGTGACGGCCGGCGGCGGTATCCCGCAGCAGGTGCCAGGCCAGCAAATACATACCCAGCATGACCACTGTGCCCCAGGCCACCGAGGTGCCGCCAAGGCTGAAGGTATTGCCCAGCGCGGTCATGGATTCCGGCAGGTTACCCACGGTTTGCGCTTCAGAATAAATTTGGGTGATCGCGAAGGCGATATTCATGGTGCCCAAGGTCACGATGAACGAGGGCAACTTCACACGGGTCACCAGCAAGCCGTTGAGCAAGCCGAACGATGCGGTAACCAGAATCCCGCACAGCACCGCCCAGAAGGGGGGAATGCCCAGGTCCATGGTGAACTTGGTCATCACAATACCGCCCAGCGCCATGACCATGCCGCAGGACAGATCAATACCGGCGGTCAGAATAATGAGTGTCTGCCCGATCGCGAGCAAACCCACCACCATGACCTGCTGCAATACGAGGGACAGGTTCTCACCCGTCAGAAAGCGGTCGGACTGGGTGGCGAAAAAGGTGCACGCAGCCAACAAGGCGAGCCACGGGCCGAGCATGGCCCATGGGATTTGTTTGGTATTGGTTGTAGCCATGGTGTGGTCCGGAGTGGCGCCGGATTCGCTTGAAAACAGGAGGCGCGTGGCGCCGACTCAGGGAAACACGGGGCCCGGCATTTGCGTGTGCAAGTCACCGGCCCCGGATGGAGCTGAACGCAGTGTCAGCCCCGGTTCAACTTACTTCTTGCCCCAGCACAGGTCTGTGCCGGTTTTGACGTCTTTGCTGTCAACGCCTGCCACCGGCTTGCCGGCGATCAGGGTCACGCCCGTGTCCACATAGCCGGAAGCCTTTTTGCCGCCCTTGGCGTATTCCACGCCGGCAGCCACACCCATGGCGGCCATCTTCAGGGGGTATTGCTGCGAGGTCGCTGCGATCACACCCTTGCCCACATCGGCCACGCCGGCACAGCCGCCGTCTACCGAGACGATCAGCACGCCTTTTTCCTTACCGGCTTTTTTCAGTGCGTTGTAGGCGCCTGCAGCAGCGGGCTCATTGATGGTGTACACCACGTTGATGGCCGGGTCCTTTTGCAAGCAGGTTTCCATGGCGGTCTGGCCCTTGGCCTGGTTGCCATCGGTGTCGGCAGCGCAGACGGTTTCTGCGGTTTTGGAGAGTTCGTTGGACTTCGCGTCGTTGGCTTGCAAGCCGAAACCCTTCATGAAGCCGTTGTGGCGCTGTGCGCCCACAGGGTGGCCGGGGAACAGGTCCAACATGGCGATCTTTGCAGGCTTGCCACCGAGTGCGGCCTTGGCGTATTGGCCAATCAATTCGCCGGCTTTGTAGTTGTCGGTCGCGAACAGAGCGTCAGCGCCATCAAATGGGCTGTCCAGCGCGATGACTTGCACGCCTTTTTCCTGGGCCTTTTTCACCGCAGGCAGGATCGCATCGCCGGAGGAGGTGATCAGAATGGTTTTCGCGCCGCGAGCGGTCATGTTTTCGATAGCGGCGATTTGGGATGCGGTGTCACCGTCTTTTTTGCCGGACGCGGTCAGCAACTTGGCGCCCATCTTTTTCGCTTCAGCGGTCGCGCCTTCCTTCATCTTGACGAAGAAGGGGTTGGTTTCGGTCTTGGTGATCAGGCCGATCACCGGTTCGTTGGCAGCAAAAGCGCCGGAAGCGGCCAAAGCCAATGCGGACAAGATCAGGGGGGCGGATTTCTTCATTCAGGTCTCCTCGGTCAATATGACACTTATGGTTAGGACCCCCGAGAAGGACCCCGGGGAACTACGCACAGGTTTTGGCGTGGTGAGACTATAGACTCATCGATGTTAGTAAATCAAGTTACTTTAATTATGGAAAACCCTTATTTGACGCCAAATAGTGCATCCCCTCAGAGCGTCCTGCCCCCAGAGGCAATCGCCCGCATCGAAGCGCTTTTGTCCAGCGGGCGCCGGACCATTCTGGGGATTGCTGCAGGCCCGGGGGCCGGCAAATCCACCCTGGCACAGGCCCTTCATGCCCGGTTCAGTGCGCAGAGCCAGTACCTGCCGATGGACGGATTCCACCTCGCCAACCGGGAGCTTGCCCGCTTGCAACAAGGCCACTGCAAGGGTGCGCCGCACACCTTTGACAGCGCAGGCTATCTGCACCTGTTAGAGCGTGTGCGCCGCCAGCCCGAGGGCGAGACCATTTACGCCCCCGACTTTGACCGCCAGCTCGAAGAACCCATCGCCGGCGCGATCCCCCTCCATGCGGACAGGCCGCTGATCATCACGGAAGGAAACTATCTGCTGCTCGAGGATGGCGCCTGGTCCCGGGTGCGGGGTTTGCTTGACGAGGCGTGGTACCTGGACCTGGACCCGGCCCTGCGCCATGCCCGCTTGCTAGCCCGACACATGCGGTTCGGACGCAGCGAATCAGAGGCCCGGGCATGGATAGACAGCACGGACGAACCCAACGCTGTCCGGATCGCAGCCACCCGCCACCGTGCGGACTGGGTGCTGCAGAGCTGGTAGCGACTGCGATCCCGGCCGCCCGCATGAGAAAACGCTGCACCGCACAAAAAAATGTGAAAAAAGAGTGCAAATTCACCCGAATGGGGGATACCGCTCTCTCCACATGCGCGAGAAAATTCATCCCAGCTGCTGTCACAGTTCACAAGGATAGAAGAGAAGGCCAATCAATAGGCCTCCTTCAACAGGTTCCAACGACGTCCCTCCGGGGACTTTATAAAGCCACCCTCGGGTGGCTTTTTTTTGTGCCAAATCAGGCGCTAGCGCTCGCAGAATATGCGCATGCAGCTACAAAATCGATAGCACCTTATCTGGAGTGATGTCGTTCAGGCAGCGTGTGTGCCCCAGCGGACACTCCCGCTGGAAGCACGGCGCGCAATCCAGCGGCGGTTGGTAGGTGGGGTCATTCTTCAGCCACAGGACCGTGGCCGCCGGATTCAGCGGCGGCGTGTGCAGCGGACTGGACGATCCGAAGATCGCCACCTGCGGCACCCCGAATGCAGCCGCCACATGCATCAGGCCCGAGTCGTTGCTCACCATGGCGTGCGCGCCGGCAATCAGCGCCACCGCTTCGTCCAGGCTGGTGCGCCCGGCCAGATTCACACAATGGCCCGGGCGCTGGGCATTCACTGCTTCTGCAATCTCGGTGCACACCGCATCGTCCTTGGCCGAGCCCAGCAACAACACCGGCTGCTCCAGCCCCGCGGCCATGGCAGCGAAATGGGCTGCCGGCCAGCGCTTGGCCGGGCCGTACTCGGCGCCTGGCGCAACCACATAAAAACCTTGCGCTTGCAAGCCGCGCGGCGCGAGCACCGCCGCAATCGCGCCGGACGCAACCTGCAGCGCCGGCCGGTCGTGGTCCACGCCGGTTTCGCCACTCAAGGCAGAGTAAAACGCCACCATGGGCGGGCGGCTGTTTTGGGGGGGATTGGGCAGGCGGCGGTTCAGCAGCCCGAAGCGCAACTCACCCGAGTAGCCCACGCGCACAGGGATGCCGGCCCAGAAAGGGATCAGCGCACTTTTGAGGGAGTTGGGGCACACATAGGCCCGGTTGAATCGGCCCCGCACGCCGGCCGCATAGGCACGGCGCGCAGTCCACTGGACGCCGCCACGCGCGAAGGGCAAGACCAGCACCTCTGCCACCTGGGGCATGGCGCGGTAGACCGGCGCCACCCACGGCACCGCAGCCACGGTAACGCGCTCACCCCGCGCCGCCAACCGGCGTAAGAGTGGCTCGGTCATCACCGCATCCCCGATCCATTGGGGAGCGATGATCAATGACTCCCCACCGAAGCGGCCGGTGGCCGCCTGGCTTGGGGCCATCTGCACGCTCAGTGACCTGCTGCGAAGTGCTCGCCGTCTTTCAGCTTGTACACGGTGCCGCAATACGCGCACTTGGCTTCGCCGGAGCGGCCCACATCCAGGTACACCTTGGGGTGGGTGTTCCAGGTTTGCATGCCTGCCACCGGGCTGGGGCAAAACACGCCACCTTGGTGGTTCAGATCGCTGGCCAGGAGTTCAACTACTGCTTGGGACATATTCAGACTTTCGTGAGCCAGTGGGCGTATTTGGGGTTGCGGCCGTTGACGATGTCAAAGAACGCGGATTGGATTTTTTCAGTGATCGGGCCACGGCTGCCCACGTAGTCGCCCTTGCCCATGGCAATGCGGTCGAGTTCGCGGATCGGAGTCACTTCCGCGGCGGTGCCGGTGAAGAAGGCTTCGTCAGCGATGTACACCTCGTCGCGGGTGATGCGCTTTTGCACAATTTCCAGGCCCAGATCTTTGGCGATGTGGAACACGGTGTTGCGGGTGATGCCGTTCAGGGCGCCGGCAGACAAGTCAGGGGTGTAGATCACGCCGTTCTTGATGACGAAAATGTTTTCGCCCGCGCCTTCAGACACGAAACCGGAGCTGTCGAGCAGCAGGGCTTCGTCGTAACCGTCATCGGTGGCTTCCATGTTGGCCAGGATCGAGTTGGTGTAGTTGCT
>DGQR01000098.1:0-6252 GCA_002390825.1 Rhodoferax sp. UBA4409 | reverse complement strand
GGTGATGTTGACGTGGTGGCGGGTGTAGCTGCTGGTTTTCACGCGGATGCCGCGCTTCATGCCCTCTTCGCCCAAGTACGCACCCCAGGGCCATGCGGCAACCATCAAATGGATGGTGTTGCCCTTGGGGGACACGCCCAGCTTTTTGTCGCCGATCCAGGTCAGGGGGCGCAGGTAGCCGGATTCGAGTTTGTTTTCGCGGATCACGGCGCACTGGGCTTCGTTGACCTGCTCCTGGGTGAAGGGGATCGTCATCCGCAGGATCTTGGCGCTGTTGAACAGGCGCTCGGTGTGCTCCTGCAGGCGGAAGATAGCGGGGCCGTTCACCGTGTTGTAGGCCCGCACGCCTTCAAAGGCACCGCACCCGTAGTGCAGCGTATGGCTCAGCACGTGGATCTTGGCATCGCGCCATTCGACCATCTGGCCATCCATCCAGATTTTGCCGTCGCGATCAGACATAGAAGGTGGGAGTACGCTCATCGGGTGTCCTTGAAGAGAGGGATTTGCAGGAATTTGCAAAAAGGGGGATTTTACGAGGCCGATTCCACCGCAGCGGCGTGCGCGGGCTCTGGCAGCGCTTCGTCTTGCGAGGGACGCTGCAAGTCCCAGCTTTGGAGCTTGCCGCCATTGAACACACACAGCACCGTGCTGCCCGAGGTATCAGCCCAGCGGTAGCGCTCAGGTTGGGTGTCTTTGGGAGATTCGAGCTGCCCCAGCGAGCGGGTCATGGCCACCACATGCAGCAAGGGCAAGCCGGCTCGCAGCTTGGCGTGCAGCATGACGGCGCTGTCCACATGGCCGATAGGCCGGTTGGCCGCCCGCTTGAGCACTTGCAACATGCGGGTGAAGTGCAGCAGCTGCCACATGATCAGGCCACCACCCACCAAAGCCACACCGGGCCAGCCATAGTGCCGGTAGCCGAGGATCAATGCCGCCAGGGCGGCCAGCGGAATCACGATTCGTTGGATTTTTTGAAACATCATCGGGCGATTTTCGCAGGCTCCGGCGCCGCTGCAATCAAACGCCCTACGCGCCGCACTGCCACTAGGCCGGCTCGGCCATCGGCCAGGACACCTGCACCTGCAAGCCGCCCAAGCTTGCAGAGTGTGTGACCTCCACCTGCGCCCCAGTGGCCTGCGCAATGCGCCGGACGATAGAGCAGCCCAGCCCGCTGCCGGTCTGCGCCGTCCCCAGCACCCGGAAAAAGCGCTCACCCAGCCGGGCCATCTCGGCGGGCGACAAGCCCGGCCCACTGTCTTGCACCGTGAGCTGTACCCAACCCCGCACCACAGCCACCGACACTGCTATGCGCGCGCCGTCGCCCGCATAGCGCGAGGCGTTGTCCAGCAGATTACGCAGCAGGACCCGCGGCAGCACCTCGTCGATAGTGACCGGGCACTGCTGCGGCGCTTGCAGCTCGAGGTCTTGGCCCCGCGCCAAGGCCTGTGGCGCCATGTCTGCGGCGACACCGCGCGCCAGCGCACTCAGGTCCGTGCGCCCTGAGGCGGCTGCACTGGCAGGTGCATCCAAGCGGGCCAGCGTGAGCAGATGATCCACCAAACGCGCCGCACGGTCACAGCCGGCCAGCGTGTTCTGCAAGGCATGGCGACGCTCCTCCGCATCGTCTACCGCGCCCATGGCGACCTGCGCCTGGGTGCGGATCGCGGCAATCGGGGTGCGCAACTCGTGGGCCGCATCGGCGGTAAAGCGCCGCTCGGAGGCGACCATGCCCTCGATGCGCCGCAACAGGGCATTGAGCTCGTCGACCATGGGGCGCATTTCTGTGGGCAGGCTGTCGCGGGGCAGCGGCACGGTGCTGTCCGGTGTACGGCTGCGCAGGCTGTGGCCCAGGGCGTCCAGCGGTGCCATCGCCTTGCGCACTGCCCACCACATTAGGGCGGCCAAGAGGGGCAAGGCCAACATCGAGGGTAGCAACATGCCGCGCAACACCGCCCGCAAAATGCTGTCGCGCGAATCAAGCTGCTCGCCCACATATACCTGAATATCGCGCTTGCTGCCCCGGGTGGCAAACACGCGCCAACGGTCGCCGCTGTCCAGGGTCACCGTGTCAAAACCGCGGGTCTCACGGCTCATGGGCGTCAGGCCCGCGTTGCCGGAACGGGCGACCAGCAACCCATCGTGGAACACCTGAAATGCCACGCGCGGCGCGTATTTGTGCAGCACCGGGGCTTCCTCTTCGCTTTCGTCATCATCCACATGGCTTTGCTGCACCACCAGCAAGGCGGCCGCCTGGGCAAGATGGCTATCCAGCAGCTCGTCGAGCTCGTGGCGGGCGTCCACCCAGGTCCAGGCGGCGGCTGCCAGCCACACCAGTGCCACACCCGCCGACAAATAGGCCAGCAGGCGCAGCTGCATCGAGTGGAGTGCAGGCAGTCTCACAAGCCCGCCTTCGGGTTGAGGATGTAACCCACGCCCCGCACGGTCTGGATCACATCGGCCTGCAACTTGCGGCGCAGGTGGTGGATATGCACCTCAATGGTGTTGCTCTCGACCTCCAGCCCCCAGCTGTACATCTGCTGCTCCAGCTGTTCCCGCGACAGCACCCGCCCGGCGCTGCGCATCAAGGCATGGAGCAAATCAAACTCCCGGGTCGACAAAGGCACCACCGCCTCCTGCCAGGTGACTTGCCGGGCAGAGGGGTCCAGCCGCAGCGCGCCGGCCTGCAAAATGTCTTGCGCCACCCCGTGCGAGCGGCGCACCAGCGAGCGCAGCCGCGCGGCCAGCTCGTGCAGGTCTACCGGTTTGAGCACATAGTCGTCAGCCCCGGCGTCCAGCCCGCGGATGCGGTCGGGCACCGCGTCCCGGGCAGTCAGCACCAACACCGGGGTGGTGTTGCGGGCGGCGCGCAGGGCCTGCAGCACCTCCATGCCGTCTTTGCCGGGCAGGCCGAGGTCGAGCACGGCGGCGGCGTAGTCCACGGCGCGCAGCTCGCGCTCGGCAGCCACACCATCACGCACCCAGTCCACCTGAAAGCCGGCCTGCCGCAGGCCGGCGCGCAGGCCGTCGCCCAGCATGGAGTCGTCTTCCGCCAACAGGATACGCATGGGTTATTCCATCAAAAAATCGGGGGCGCGAAGTGGGGGCGCCGTGTCATTTTGCACCCGCGCTGTGCGCGCATCTTTCGCGTGCCACTCAATCAGAATCACCGGATTCCCGCCCGCTCAGCAAGTCGCTCACCGCCTGCGCAGAGACCAAGCCCTTGGGGGACTGCTGCCACTCCCAGCTCCAGTAGCCCAGCACCGCCACCAGGACCAAGACGGCCAACCACGCGTGGTTGCGCGTGACCAGGTCCGGGCCGGGGCCCTCGGTGCGGCCGTGCACCATGGGCATCGCCATGTTTTTGTGGCGCAACACGCTCATGACGGCGATCAGCGCAATATGGGCCAGCACCAACATCAAAAAGGCATCGCCGATCACCCCATGCACATCCTCCAGCCAGTCGCCCCACTCGTTGTAACTGCCATAGCCGCTGAGCGTGAGGGGCACCACCATCAGCAAGAGGGCCACCACGGCGAAAGCCAGTGCCAAGTTCTGCCCCTGACGCCAGTTCACCGCCACGCCGGCCCTACCGGACAAGGACTGCCGGACTGAGCCCAGCCACTGCGGCGCCGTCTGCAGCTTGCGCCACAAAAGGGACAGCCGGGCATGGCGTGGGCCGACCAAGCCATAGACCACCCGGAAGGCCAGCAAGCCCGCCATGCTGTAGCCCAGCGTGACATGCAGCAAGCGCATGGACTCCCCCTCGGAGGTGACATAGGCGCCCAGAAAACACAGCGCAAACAAGGCATGGAACATGCGGGTAGGCGCATCCACCATACGGCGGCTGCGCACCGGCAAGGCGGGGGTGCCGGACTTGCCGGCCCCGGTAGAGCCGGGAATGGAGGTCGTGACCATGGGGCTGCCTTTCAATCAATCAGACCAGCCACGGCGAAAGCGCGCGTCCAGCCCTTTGGGAAATTGGATTTCAGATTCGCGGAAGCTGCCTTTGTCGGCCGCGGTGTGGCACGCCGTGCAATTGGCGGCGCTTTTGACGGCTGCCTGCTTCCAGATTTGCGGATCCACCTCGCTGTGCTTGCGCACAAACCACTGCGAGCGGGTAATGCGGTCTTGCGGTGGCTCTTCAGACACCCGCTTGTAGGTACCCGCATGGGTTTGCAGCCAACCACTGATCTCGCGCACTGCGGCTTCGTCGAGCGACGCATCGGTGCCGTAGTGCTTGTCCAGCGAGCCCATGAGTCGCTTCCACGACGCAGCGGGCAACATGCCGGGCGGATAGGCCAGGTGGCAGGCGGCGCACTCCTGCTGGTATTTGGGCAGCGGCGTGACGCGTTGCGGGCTGTCGGCGCGCGCCACACCAGCGCCGGCCAGTAGCACGATTGCTATCCATTTCATAGCTGCTTGCGCATATCGGACGGGCGCCAGGGGCTTGTTTTTCATATAAATCCTAAACAAGAGAGCGGATCTCAGCGCTTCAGACTCATCAGCCAGGCCAGCACATCGGCTTTCTCGGCGGGCGTGCATTCGCGGGCGAGCACGTCATTGCAGTTGCGGCGGAACCACTTCTCGCTTTTGGCAGGATCGGTGAAGCGCTCGGGGTTAAAGGCTGGGGCCAGCGCGGCGATGGTCTTGCCGGTGTTGGCGTGCTTGCCATCGCCCATGGGCTGGGCGTTGTGGCAAGAGGCGCAGCTCCATTCGCGACCGTGTTTGGCATTGAAGAACTGCTGACCCTGTGCCGCGCTGGGGCTGCGGCCTGCACGGGCGCTCAGGGCGCCCAGCTGCTCTTGCGGGGTGCCGGCCCAGGCAGTGCCGGCCAGTGCGGCAGCCAGCATGAGTGCGCGGGCTGCGGTGCGGATACATGACATAGTGACCTCCATGACCTGCATGGTGGCCCGCCAAGATTAAGCCGGTCTTAAGGGGTGCGCCGCAGTGCGCTACAGGTCGGCGCGCGGCTGATCGCTATGGCTGACTTCCAGCCCGTCGGCCACATAGCCGGGGCCCTTCATCACCATGACCACCACGCAGCCGATGGCCGCGGTGAGCACCAGCGTCCAGTGGAAGACGATGACTCCGAGCACGATGTACTCCGCCAGCTGCAGCGCCCGCGCTTCTGCAGGAGTACCTGCCTCTGCGAACGCATGGTAGAGCGCCAGCCCCAGCAAAGGCAGCACGGTGCCCACCAAAGCAATCAGGGGGAGCTTGCGCCACAAGGCCCACTCCAGCCCGGAGGCAGAGCGGATCGAATGGGGCAGTTTGTTCAGCCAGCGCATGCCTGCAGTGTAGGCATTTACAGGCCTGAGTACATTGCCTCAGGTCAAGCCGCGCACCACGTTCATGGCTTCTTCCACCCGCTCCACTGCGTGGATGGTCATGCCCTCGATCGGCTTTTTGGGCGCATTTGCCTTGGGCACCACGGCCATGGTGAAGCCCAGCTTGGCGGCTTCTTTCAGGCGCTCCTGGCCACGGGGTGCAGGGCGCACCTCGCCGGCCAGCCCCACTTCGCCAAACGCGATAAAGCCTTTGGGCAGCGGCTTGCCACGCAAGCTCGACGTGATGGACAGCATCACTGCCAAGTCAGCCGCCGGCTCGCCAATGCGCACGCCGCCCACCGCGTTGATAAACACATCCTGGTCCATGCACGCCACGCCCGCGTGGCGGTGCAACACCGCCAGCAACATGGCCAAGCGGTCTTTATCCAAGCCCACACTCAAACGGCGCGGTGATGGTCCGCCCATGTCCACCAGCGCTTGAATTTCGACCAAGAGCGGGCGGGTGCCCTCCAGCGTCACCATCACACAGCTGCCGGGCACCGGCTCGGCGTGCTGGCTTAGAAAAATGGCGCTCGGATTGCTCACGCCCTTCAAGCCTTTTTCGGTCATGGCGAACACGCCAATCTCATTCACCGCGCCAAAGCGGTTTTTGATGGCGCGCACCAACCTGAACTGGCTGTGCGTGTCGCCCTCAAAGTACAGCACGGTGTCCACCATGTGCTCCAACACCCGGGGCCCGGCCAGCGCGCCCTCTTTGGTCACATGGCCGACCAGCACGATGGCTGTGCCGCTGGCCTTGGCCGCACGCGTGAGGTGGGCCGCACACTCGCGCACCTGGGCCACTGAGCCAGGCGCGCTGGTGAGCTGTTCGGAGTACACGGTCTGGATCGAGTCGATCACCGCCACATCCGGGCGGTTGGCTTCCAGGGTGGCGAGAATTTTTTCGAGCTGAATCTCGGCCAGC
>DGQR01000012.1 GCA_002390825.1 Rhodoferax sp. UBA4409 | reverse complement strand
GTGGTGATGGTGTTGCCGGACTTTTCTTTCCACTCCCAGACCTTTTTAGTGAAAGCCTCACGGCCCAGGTCGTGGCGGCTGACTTTTTGCTCTTGCAGCTGGCGCTCTACCACGATCTGGGTGGCAATGCCGGCGTGGTCGGTGCCCGGAATCCACGCGGTGTTGAAACCGGCCATGCGGTGGTAGCGGGTCAGGCTGTCCATGATGGTCTGGTTGAACGCGTGGCCCATGTGCAGCGTGCCCGTCACGTTGGGTGGTGGCAGCTGGATGGAGAAGTTTTTGCCCTGTGCAGCAGCCGCTGCATCCGGTGCGCTGGTGCCGCGGAAGCCGGCGATGCCGTAGCCGCGCTTTTCCCACTCGGGGCCCCAGTGCGCTTCCAGCGCAGCGGGCTCGAACGATTTGGAGAGGGATTGCAGACCCGGTTGTTCGGGGGCGGTGGGTGCTGCGGGAGTGGGTGTGGAAGCGGTGTCAGACATGGAGGTTCTTCTAAGAGCGAGAGGCGATTTTACCGGTGCGGGGGCTGTGAGCCATCTTCTACACTGGCGCCAAGCATTCCACAGGAGACAAACATGCCCAAGGGTTACTGGATAGGCCGTGTAGAAGTGTTCGATACAGAGGCCTACAAGGCGTATCAGGCCGCGAACGCCGGGCCGTTCAAAAAATACGGCGCCCGCTTTCTGGTGCGCGCCGGGCGCTTTGAGACGCCCGAGGGCGAGAGCCGCAGCCGCAATGTGGTGATTGAATTCCCCAGCTACCAGGCGGCAGTGGACTGCTGGCATTCCCCCGAATACCAAGCCGCCATCGCCCTGCGCAAAGACGTGTCGGTGATCGACCTGATCCTGATCGAGGGCTACGAGGGCGCGCAGCCGGGGGATTGAGCGGCTTGCAGCGCGGTCAGGCGGTGGGCGGGGCGAGGTAGGTGCCCGATTTGCCACCGTGCTTTTCCAACAGCTTCACGTCGGTCATGACCATCCCTTTGTCGACCGCCTTGCACATGTCGTAAATGGTGAGCAGGGTGACCTGTACGGCAGTCAGCGCCTCCATTTCCACGCCGGTGCCGCCGGTGGTTTCTGCAATGGCAAGGCACTGGATGGCGGGTGGTGTGGTGGCCGTGGCGTGAATCACCTCAAACTCGATAGCCACGCGGGTAAGCATGATGGGGTGGCACAGGGGAATCAGGTCGCTGGTTTTCTTGGCGGCCATGATGCCGGCCACCCGCGCTACGCCTAGTACATCACCCTTGGCGGCCTGCGCGTTCTGGATCAGGTCCAGCGTGTGCTGCTGCATCAGGATGCGTCCGCCCGCTACCGCCTTGCGGTGCGTGAGCGGTTTGCCGGCGATATTGACCATGTGGGCATCGCCCTTGTTGTCGAAATGGGTCAGGGCGGAGCCTGCGTCTGCGGGGTTGCTCATGGTGGTGTCCTCGTTCGCAATCAATCGTTCGGGTGGCGGGCAGCTGCCGGGTATTGCGCAAACCGTGCCTTACAGCCTGCGCAGCGCGCCTTCGATATGCGGCTCGCCGTGTGGCAGCACGTTCAGCACAAAGCGTGTGCTTTCCGCCTCTTGCCGGGTATGTAAGGCCACTTCGCCCGGAATCAACAGGGGGCGCTTGAAGCGCAGGTCGATGTGCAGCGGTGCGCAGGCCGGCAGGTCGCGGCAGAGAAGGTCCACACAGCGGGCTGCGCTGAACATGCCGTGCCCGATCGCCCGCGGGTAGCCGAACAGGCGCGCAGTGATGGCACTTACATGGATGGGGTTCCAGTCGCCGGAGGGGCCGGCAAAGCGGCGCCCGGCATTGCTCGCCACCGCCCAGCGGGCTACCGGGGCGCCCCAGTCGGGCTGCGCGTCGGGTGTCGCGCGTTTGCCACTGCGGGGCAAGGGGGCCATGAAGGTGCTGGTCTCGGTCCAGACGGTTTCATTGCCCGTGTGCAGGCGGGTGTGCAGGGTGAAGGTCTGGCCGCGCTCGGTCGCCTCAATCCCGTGCAGCTGGCAGTCCATATCCAGCGTCTCGAAGTCGCCGATGGGGCGCAGGCACTGCATGCTGTTGGACAGATGCACCAGGCCCAGCAGACGCAGGGGAAACTGCGGGTGGCTCATGATGGCCATGTGCAGGGGCATGGCCATTGCGTGCAGGTACAGCGGGGGCAGAAAGCCTGCGTTTGTGAGGCCGCAGACCTCGCGGTACTGTCGGAGGCGTTTGGCGTCAGCCTGGGCGCCATGCCAAGTGGCCTGGATGGCAATGCCGTGCTGTTCGGGCGCAGCCTGTGCAGGGCGGGCTGCCAACAGGCTGCGGAACAAGGCCCCGGCATTGCGGGGCCGGGAAGAAAACGCCAGAGAAATGGGGGGCGACACAGTCAGAGGCATGGTGCCGCCATTGTGCATGGCGGCACCGGCCTCAGCCCTCTGACGAGGGTCAATTTTGCGCAGGGCCGACCCACGCAAAATGCGCCCCCCCCGGGGGGCAGCGACCCGCGCAGCGGCGGAGCGTGGGGTCTGACATTCAGTTACGACATGCTGGGCGAGGGCGCGCGCACCAGCGCCGATGCCGAGCGTTACCTGCGCAGCTACGAAGCCGCCTTGCGCCTGCTGGCCGAACGTGCGCGTGCCGATGGGGGTGGTGATGTTCGCGGCGATGCCCGGGGCGACCCCTACCGCAGCGAGAGCGCCAACGACGGCATTTCCATCAAGCTCAGCGCCCTGCATCCGC
>DGQR01000225.1 GCA_002390825.1 Rhodoferax sp. UBA4409 | reverse complement strand
GAGCGCGGGCTGTTTTTGGTGCCCAAGGTTATTGAGTAAAGCTACGTAAATTTATGACGACTCCCCTTTCCACCCGCGCGCCCCATGACCTGAGTGTTCAAGAACTGGTGACCGCGCTCGCAGACAAACACGTGTCTGCCACCGAACTCGCCCAGCATTTTCTGGACCGGGGCCACGCGCACAGCGCCCTCGGCGTCTATGTCGACAGCAACCCCGAAGCCACCCTGACCCAGGCTCGCGCGTCGGACGCCCGCATTGCGGCAGGCAACGCCCGCCCCTTGGATGGCTTGCCCCTAGCGCACAAAGACATTTTTGTGACCCGTGATTTCGCCACCACCGCCGGCTCCCGCATGCTCAAGGGCTACCGCTCGCCTTTTGATGCCACCGTGGTGAGCAAACTGGCCGACGCAGGCGCGGTTACTTTAGGCAAAGTGAACTGCGACGAGTTCGCCATGGGCTCCAGCAACGAAAACACAGCGGTTGCGCCCGTGGGCAACGACACCGTAGAACCGGTGCGCAACCCGTGGGATACCACCCGCATTCCTGGTGGCTCTTCCGGCGGCAGTGCAGCCGTAGTAGCCGCCCGCTTGGCGCCTGCTGCGACCGGCACCGACACCGGCGGCTCGATCCGCCAACCGGCCGCGTTTTGCGGCATCACCGGCATTAAGCCGACCTACGGCCGCGCTTCGCGCTACGGCATGGTGGCGTTTGCATCCAGTCTGGACCAAGCCGGCCCTATGGCCCGCAGCGCAGAAGACTGCGCCTTGCTTTTGTCAGCCATGTGCGGCCCGGACCCGGACCGCGATTCCACTTCGCTCGATGCACCTGCCGAGAACTTCTCGCGCAAGCTGAACGACAGCATTGAAGGCCTGCGCATCGGTGTGCCGAAAGAATTTTTCGGCGAAGGCTTGTCTGACGATGTACGCGCGTCGGTCGATGCAG
Organism: Rhodoferax sp. UBA4409; assembly: GCA_002390825.1. Classification (GTDB taxonomy): domain Bacteria; phylum Pseudomonadota; class Gammaproteobacteria; order Burkholderiales; family Burkholderiaceae_C; genus Allorhodoferax. The sequence goes on along the minus strand of DGQR01000225.1, from coordinate 3,552 downwards.
CGCTCAAGCAATACGAACAACTTGGCGCCAAACTGGTGCCCATTGCATTGCCACGCACCGAGCTATCCATTCCGGTGTACTACATCATTGCGCCCGCTGAAGCGTCGAGCAACCTGAGCCGCTTCGACGGCGTGAAGTTCGGACACCGCGCCAAAGACTACGGCGACCTCGCCGACATGTATAAAAAGACCCGTGCCGAAGGCTTTGGCGACGAAGTCAAGCGCCGCATCATGATCGGCACCTATGTGCTGAGCCATGGCTACTACGACGCCTATTACCTGCAGGCCCAAAAAATCCGCCGCATGATTGCGGACGATTTCCAGAATGCCTTCAAGGAGTGTGATGTCATTGCCGGCCCTGTTGCGCCTACGGTGGCATGGAAGATCGGCGAAAAATCGGATGACCCGGTTGCCAACTACCTGGCGGACATCTTCACCCTGTCCGGTTCTTTGGCCGGTCTGCCGGGCATGAGCATTCCTGTCGGCTTTGCCAAAGCGGAGGCGGACAAGGGCTTGCCCATCGGCATGCAGTTGCTGGGCAACTACCTGGACGAAGCTCGCCTGCTCAACGCGGCGCACCGCTTCCAACAAGCGACTGACTACCACTTGGCCAAGCCTGCAGGATTCTGAATATGAGTGAGACCGTGAACACATTCGAAGCACAACAACAGGGCCGCCCCACCGGTCCGCTGGTGCACGGCTACGAGGTCATCATTGGCTTTGAGACCCACGCCCAGCTCTCGACCCTGTCGAAGATTTTCTCCCGCGCCAGTACTGCCTTTGGCGCTGAGCCCAACACCCAGGCCTGCGCGGTGGACCTGGCCTTGCCGGGCACCCTGCCGGTAATGAACAAGGGCGCGGTAGAACGCGCCATCCAGTTCGGACTCGCCATCGGCTCCCACATCGCGCCGCGCAGCATTTTTGCCCGCAAAAATTACTTCTACCCAGACCTGCCCAAGGGCTACCAGATCAGCCAGTTTGAGATTCCGGTGGTGCAAGGCGGCGCGCTGGAATTCTTTCTCGAGACAGGCAAAGGCGCCGACTTGGTACGGGAAAAGAAAACCGTGCGCCTGGTGCGCGCGCACCTCGAAGAAGATGCGGGCAAGTCTCTGCACGAAGACTTCATCGGGCAAAGCGGCATTGACCTGAACCGCGCGGGCACCCCCCTGCTGGAGATCGTGACGGAGCCCGACATGCGCTCCAGCGCCGAAGCCGTGGCCTACGCCAAAGAACTGCACAAGATCGTGACCTGGATCGGCATCTGCGACGGCAACATGCAGGAAGGCTCCTTCCGCTGCGACGCCAACGTGTCGGTGCGCAAACCCGGCCAGCCCCTGGGCACGCGCCGTGAGATCAAGAACCTGAACAGCTTCAAGTTCATGCAGCAAGCCATCGACTACGAGGTGCGCTGGCAGATCGAGCAAATCGAAGACGGGTTGGAAATCCAGCAAGCCACCGTGCTTTTCAACCCTGACACCGGCGAAACCCGCGCCATGCGCACCAAGGAAGACGCAGCCGACTACCGCTATTTCCCGGACCCGGACCTTCCGCCGCTATGTATTTCAGAGCACTGGATCGAGACAGTTCGGGGGCAAATGGCCGAATTGCCTCGTAACATGGCAGCGCGTTTCCAAGCGGATTACGGCCTGAGTGAGTACGACGCGACGCAGCTCACTCAAAGCTTGGCACTCGCCACCTACTTTGAGGCGGCCGCGAAAGCCAGTGGACAAGCCAAACTGGCCAGCAACTGGATTACCGGTGAATTGGCCCGTCGCCTCAACAGCGAAGACCTGTCGGTGGAGCAATCACCGGTTGCCGCGGAGACCTTGGCCAAACTGATCAGCCGCATCGCAGACAGCACCGTTTCCAACAGCGCAGCCAAACAGGTGTTTGATGCCTTGTGGGACGGCGGCACTGACGTCGATGCGGTCATCGAAGCCAAGGGCCTCAAGCAATTGAACGACACCGGCGCGCTGGAAGCGATCGTCGTTCAAGTGATTGAAGCCAACGCCAAAAACGTCGCAGAGTTCAAGGCAGGTAACGAGAAAGCCCTGAACGGCTTGGTGGGTCAGATCATGAAGGCCAGTAAAGGCAAGGCGAACCCGCAACAGGTCAACGACCTGCTACGCAGCAAACTAGCGGGTTAAGCCTTACCGGTTGGCAGCGGCTGCGGCGGCCCAGAGTTGTCGCAGCCGAACCAGTTCATCGTCAAAGCGGGCATTGACGCGTTTGGCCTCAGCGTCTTGCTCGCTGATGAACCGCTCTTGCACCGCTTTGCTCTGCTCGTTTTCTTCGAGCTGCCGACGCAGATATGCAGGTGCTTTGTTGGGATCCTTTTTGTAGAACTCCATCTCCGCATCAATGGCGAGGCGCTGCTTGGCGAGCTCATCCACGCGGTTGGTGGCAGCCTTCACGACCACCGCAATTTGGGCCAGTGCATCTGACCGCTCCTGGTCGTGCACAACTTTGCTCGGGTAGCGCACCAATAGGGCACGGTCCCGGCGCTTTTCTTCGGCGATCCGATTTCGGTCCTCTTGTTCGCGCTTCTCGCGCGCCTCCAATTCCGCCAGTTCTTTGGAAGTCAAACTGGGGCCGACCTTGGCGCGGGTGGTTCCGCTGGGGTTCAAGATCCTTTGCTCGCGATCAATACATTCCTGAATCGGTCGATCAGCGGTGAGTTTGCGGCCCTTTGCATCCACACAGGTGTAGATGCCCCCGGCAGCAGGCGCTGAACTCTGGGCGCTCGCCATGGGCACGACACCCAGGCAAAGCCCTCCCCACACCATCGTTGCCACCAAGGCGGACTGCTTCATTTATTCACTTTCATCGACACCGTAACGCTGACGGTAAGCCAGCACACGCTCGGCGTCTGCTGCGGACCCATCGGTCTCTTGCAAATACTGCATCAAATCGCCCAGCTTCGCAATTGCGCAGACGTTCAAGCCCAGCTGACCACGCACGTATTGCACGGCGCTGTAAGGCACATCTTTACCGTTCTCCGTTGCCATCTCCTGCCGGTCCAGTGCAATGCATACAGCATGCGGAATCGCACCGGCGGCTTGGATGATGGCGATCGACTCGCGGGCTGCGGTCCCGGCAGACATGACGTCATCCACAATCAATACGCGACCTTTCAGGGGAGCACCGACCAATGTGCCGCCCTCACCATGGTCTTTGGCCTCTTTGCGGTTGTAGGCAAAAGGCACGTTGCGGCCCCGGCGAGCCAGCTCAATCGCCACAGCAGCGCCCAGCGGAATACCCTTGTATGCAGGCCCGAACACCATGTCAAACTCGATGCCGCTTTCGATCAAGCGCTCCGCATAAAATCCCGCGAGCTGCCCCAGTTTGGCGCCATCGTCAAACAGGCCAGCATTGAAAAAGTAGGGGCTCATGCGACCGGCTTTGGTCTTGAATTCGCCGAATCGCAGCACGCCACATGCCACAGCAAACTGTACAAACTCTTGTGCCAACGGGTCTTTGTCCGACATGGGGAAATCCTTGTTTAAATTAACCAGCCTGAACCTGAACGGCGTCCGTTCCGCCACCAGCAAAG
>DGQR01000116.1:23031-26073 GCA_002390825.1 Rhodoferax sp. UBA4409 | reverse complement strand
GGGGATCATCCAGTTGGCCAGATCGCCTTTCTCGGACACTTGCATGGCACCCAGGATGGACAGGTTGATCTTGCCGCCGCGGATCATGGCAAAGCTCTGGTCTGAGCCGAAAATGCTGCTGCCCTTGATGGTGGTCACAGTTTGTTTGCCGGCGTTGATCAGGTCGGCGTCCACCTCGTCTTCGGTCGGAAAGGGGCCGATGCCCAGCATGCCGTTCTCGCTTTGCAACCACACCTCTTTGTCAGCGGGCACGTGGTTGGCCACGAGGGTGGGGATGCCGATTCCCAGATTCACATAAAAACCGTCTTCGAGTTCGTGGGCTGCACGGGCAGCCATTTGGTCTTGGTTCCAGCTCATGGTCAGACTCCTGCTTTTTCAGTGATGGTGCGTTTTTCGATCCGTTTTTCGGGCCGGGTGTTCAGCACGATGCGGTGCACATAAATACCGGGCAAGTGGACCTGATCGGGGGCGATGTCGCCGGTCTCCACAATCTCTTCCACTTCCACCACCGTGATCTTGCCGGCCATGGCCACAGCCGGGTTGAAGTTGCGCGCGGTAAAGCGGAACTGCAAGTTGCCCGACTTGTCGGCGCGGTGGGCTTTGACCAGAGACACATCCGGCACCAGCGAGCGCTCCATCACATAGGTTTCGCCATCAAACTCGCGCAGCTCTTTGCCCTCGGCCACCATGGTGCCCACACCGGTTTTGGTGAAGAAAGCGGGAATGCCAGCACCACCGGCACGCAGCTTCTCGGCCAGGGTGCCTTGGGGTGTGAACTCCAACTCCAGCTCGCCGGCCAGGTATTGGCGCTCGAACTCTTTGTTTTCGCCCACATAAGAGCTGATCATTTTTTTGATCTGTCGCGTCTCGAGCAGCTTGCCGAGGCCAAAGCCGTCCACGCCCGCGTTGTTGGAGATAGCGGTCAGGTTTTTGGCACCCGAATCGCGCAACGCATCAATCAGCGCCTCGGGGATGCCGCACAAACCAAAGCCACCAACGGCCAGTAACTGTCCGTCCTGAATAATGCCTTCAAGCGCCTGCGCGGCGCTGGGGTAAATCTTGTTCACTGCGCGTATCTCCTATGTAGATAGAAACAACATGGCCGCTACGATACTACGTAACCACATACGTAGTTCCCCGTAAAGCCTTTCCCTCACCGCAATCCCCATGGACATTGACTACCGCCAAGCTTTTGACCTTGCGCCCGTCGGGCTGGCGCTTTCGCGCAACCGCACCATGATCGACTGCAACCAGCAACTGTGCGACATGTTCGGGGCCACCAAAGACCAACTGGTGGGCCAGTCCTTCCAGGTGCTGTACCCCAGCGCCGATGAGTTTGAACGCCTCGGCGCGCGCATGGCGCCCTTGCTCAACCGCAATGGAACCTATGCAGATGACCGCATCATGAAACGACTCGACGGCCGCTTCAAAGGCGAAACCTTCTGGTGCCATGTGAGCGGGCGCGCCCTGAACCCCAGCGCCCCGCACGAGGCCGGCATCTGGACCTTTGAAGACCTGAGCGCCCTGCGCCCAGTGCGCGCAGAACTCACCCCGCGCGAGCGCGAAGTCGCGGCCTACCTGATGCAGGGCCAGACCTCCAAACAGATCGGCAAAACGCTGGAGATCAGCCACCGCACCGTCGAAATCTACCGCGCACGCCTGATGCGCAAGTACAAGGCGTCGACCACCGCAGACCTGGTGCACAAGTTGATGGCCGGCTAAAAACCTGAAAAGACCCTAAATTTGTATCGGTTTGGTGCACTTTTCATATCAATGCACCAAAATGCAGCGCACATGCAGCTCATAGACCACCAAGGCGGAGCTGTGCACCAATTGCTGACGGGAGGCGGCGACCGGCGGACATCCGTTGGACCATCGGGCGCGCCACTCCTTTGTTTGTAGGGAGAACGTGCGTATGAAAGCCTGGAAGATCTCAACCCGCCTGCAGTGGATCATCGGCCTCTTGGGCGCCCTGTTGGTCGGCATCGGCGCCTTGGGCCTGCAAGGTCTGGCGGCATCCAATGCCTCATTAAAAACCGTTTACGAAGACCGCGTGATTGCCTTGGGCCAACTCGGCGAAGTGTCCCGTCTGCTCCAGCGCAACCGCATTGTTTTGCAAGACAGCCTGATCAACCGGGACGCCCATCACGTGCGACAAATGGTCGAAGAATTCGACCGGAATTCAGACCAAATCACCAAGACCTGGCAAGCCTACGAGGCGACCTACCTCACCCCGGAAGAGTCTTTGCTGGCCAAAGGTTTTGCAGCGGCTTACCGCGATTTGTCGACCATGGGCCTGAAACCCTTGCGCGAAGCCTGCGCACGTGGCGACATGGAACAAGCCGCGAAGATTTACAACGACCAGGTGGTGGGACTCATGCGCCCCGCCATGGACACCTTGGAACGCCTGGACCAGATTCAGTATGACGTTTCCAGGACCGAATACACCACCGGCGTGGCCTACTTCGAGTGGATCCGTGCGATTTGCATCTCCGCCATCGTTGTCGGTCTGGTCATCGCCATCGCGTTGGGCTTTTTCATGATCCGGTCTCTGTACCGGCAACTGGGTGGGGAACCGGCAGAGGTGCTGGCCATCACCAACTCGATCGCACAGGGTGACCTCACCACTGCCATTCAGGTACCGCACTTTGCGCCGCAGAGTGTGATGGCGGGCATGGCCCATATGCAGCGTGCCTTGCAAGTGATGGTGGGCATGGTGCGAGACGGCTCTGAGAGCGTCGCCAGCGGCAGCACACAAATCGCCAGCGGCAGCGGCGACCTGTCTTCGCGCACCGAGCGCCAGGCCAGCGCCCTGGAGCAAACTGCCGCCTCCATGGAGCAGCTCAGCGCAACCGTGCGCCAGAACGCGGACAGTGCGCGTGAGGCCTATCGGCTGGCCCATGTGGCCTCCGGCGTTGCCCGCAAAGGTGGCGACGTGGTGGCACAAGTGGTGCAAACCATGCAAGGCATCGATCAATCCTCTAAGCGCATCGCCGACATCATCGGGGTGATTGACGGTATCGCCTTCCAGACCAACATCCT